>JAJDUS010000014.1 GCA_022826535.1 Prochlorococcaceae cyanobacterium jk18x1bzbins.87 | reverse complement strand
GGCATCCGGCAAGACAGTGGGGATGCAGAATCCGGCTTTGGCCTGGATCTGGGCGCTGGCATCCTCTGGAGTGATCCAGAGCGGGGCATCAGCAGTGCGCTGAGGGGACACACCCTCCTCGCCCATGGGGAAGAAGAGTTCCAGGAACAAGGCCTGGCCCTCTCCTTCTCCTGGGCGCCCTCCCCCTCCAATCGCGGTCCCTCCCTCTCCCTGAGCCACGCCATGGGCGCCACCACAGCAGGCGGCATGGATGCCCTGTTGAACCCCACCACCTTTGAGACGCTGGATGCTGCCCCCAGCAGCGGGCAACGGTTTGAAGCGGAGATGGCCTACGGCTTCCCTGCCCATAATGACCGCCTCACCCTCACCCCGGCAGTGGCGTTGGCCCTCTCCCCCACCAGCAGGAACTACAGCCTCCTCTGGTCTTTGGTGCCTTATGCCGAGCCAGCCCAGGGGGAACCATGGCAACTCTCCCTGGCGGGGGAGCGGCAAGAGCCGAACACCACCACCTCGCCGGTGGATCACTCCCTCAAGCTGCGCTTCTCCACCCTCTTCTGAGGGGAAGGGGTCTCCACTGTCTCATGGGTAGAGTCTCCCACTGCCTATGCAAAGTTCCCACAGCAACGGTTGGTCCCTTCTTCCTGTGCATTGATCCGGAACTGGGGTTATGCTACACTTTGGGTGTGGGGCACCAGCTTCACCCTCGCCACCGGACCGGTGGAGAGGCTAAACGGATGTGGAGCCCATGTAAGACCACTTCGGTGGCAGCGGGCTATGAAGCGTCAACCCACCTGAACGTTGAATGCTCAAGTCTTCAGCGGAGAAGGAATCCCCACCGTTTACGGCCGGGAGGAGGTCAAGTCCAGAACCAATTGGGTGCATAATTGGCAGCTGACAGGTTGCCATTAGGCCCCTGGGCACCGTGGGCACCGTTAACGGCTGGGCTTGTAGCTCAGTGGATTAGAGCACCTGACTACGGATCAGGGTGTCGGGAGTTCGAATCTCTCCAGGCCCGTTCAGCCCCTCTAGCCGCCCATGATGGGCGGCTTCGGTGTTTTGGGGTGCGGGTGGATTTCCGTGTTCCTACCATCGGAAGAGCACCCACACAGAGCCTTGAACCTGACCACAAGTGCCATCCGCAACCGCCCCCTGCTGGAGAGTGATCCAGAGCTAGCCAACCTCATCAACCAGGAGGAGCGCCGCCAGCAGGACCACATTGAACTGATCGCCAGCGAGAACTTTGCCTCCAGGGCTGTGATGGAGGCCCAAGGAACCGTTCTCACCAATAAGTACGCGGAGGGCTTGCCTGGGAAGCGCTATTATGGCGGTTGTGAGCACATCGATGCCGTGGAGTCCCTAGCCATCAGCCGGGCTAAGCGCCTCTTCAAGGCGGAGTGGGCCAATGTGCAGCCCCACAGTGGCGCCCAGGCCAATTTCGCTGTGTTCCTGGCACTCCTGAAGCCAGGGGACACCATCCTGGCCCTGGATCTGTCCCATGGTGGTCACCTGACCCACGGCTCACCGGTGAGTGTCTCCGGCAAATGGTTCCGGGCTGTGCATTACGGCGTGGATCCAGATACGGAGCGCCTTGACTTTGCCGCGATTCGACAACTGGCCCTGGAATGCAAACCCCAGCTCATCATTTGTGGCTTCTCCGCCTACCCCCGCACCATTGACTTTGCCGCCTTCCGAACCATTGCCGATGAGGTGGGGGCCTATCTCCTGGCTGATATGGCCCACATTGCTGGTCTGGTGGCGGCAGAGATCCACCCCAGCCCCCTTCCCCACTGCCATGTGGTGACCACCACCACCCATAAAACCCTACGGGGTCCCCGGGGAGGACTGATCCTTTGCAAGGACACCGATCAGGGCAAACTCTTGGATAAAGCTGTTTTTCCCGGTTGTCAGGGGGGACCATTGGAGCACGTGATCGCCGCCAAAGCCGTGGCTCTGGGAGAGGCTCTTGACCCAAGCTTCCGCCACTACGCCCAGCAGGTTGTGACCAATGCACAAGCCATGGCCCAGCGTCTGCAGGAGCGTGGCCTACGGTTGGTATCAGGGGGAACGGACAACCATCTGGTGCTGGTGGATGTGCGCTCTCTGGGCATGACCGGGAAACAGGCTGATGCCTTGATCAGCGATACGAAGATGGCCGTGAACAAAAACACCATCCCCTTTGATCCTGAATCCCCCTTTGTCACCAGCGGGATCCGCCTAGGCACTGCTGCCATGACCACACGGGGTTTTGACGCGGAAGCGTTCCAACAGGTGGCAGAGGTCATTGCGGATCGCCTCAAGAACCCAGACAGTGAAGAAATGCTCCACCGTTGCCGCCAGCGGGTGGATGGGCTATGTCGTCGTTTCCCGTTGTCATTCCCGCGCTTACGCTGAGATGGCAGACATCCTCGCCAGCGCTATGAATCCTTGGGGCTTCAGTCTGTTTGTGTTCGGTCTTGCCGTACTGATCACAACCTTGCTGGTGCCGCTTGTTCGGGATTTGGGGTTGCGATTTGGCCTCACTGACCGGCCTGATCCCCGCAAGCAACACAAGACACTTGTCGTGCGGATTGGGGGAATTGCCATGGTGCTGGGATTCACCGTGGCCTTGTCCGTGATCTGGGCTTATGGAGCCTTTGGCGTCCTGCCCAGGAACCAGGAGACGCTCATCTGGACAGCCATCGGGGGATCACTGGCGTTTTTCTGTATTGGCCTGGCTGATGATCTGCTCTCGCTGCCCCCCTTGCCCCGGCTCTCTGTGCAGTTTCTGGTGGCAACGGTGGCATGGGAAGCGGGCATCCGCATCACGGCCATTAATCTCCAGCCCGGTGGCCAGGTGCTGCAATTCTCCACGGGCTTCAGTTTGATGGTGACGGTGCTATGGCTGGTGGGCATCACCAATGCCATCAACTGGATTGATGGACTCGATGGACTGGCTGCAGGGGTGGGCAGCATCGCAGCGGTGGGCCTCACGGTTGTTACCTTCTACGTGAATGACCAGGTTGCCCTGGCTCCCACACTGCTGGCTGCGGCGTTGGCGGGAACCTGTTTGGGATTTTTGCGTCACAACCTGAACCCGGCCCAGATCTTCATGGGGGATGGGGGGTCCTACTTCCTCGGTTTTTCCCTGGGCTCCATCAGCATTATCGGTCCAGCCAAAGAGTTCACCGGGGTCAGTCTTCTGTTGCCTCTGCTGATTCTTTTCTTGCCCCTGGCAGATATGTCTGCTGTGGTGCTGGGCCGGCTGCGGGCCGGTTACTCCCCCTTCCACCCGGACCGACGTCATCTGCATCATCGGTTGCTGCGGGCGGGATTCAGCCACCGGCATACGGTCTTCCTCATCTATGCCATCACCCAATGGCTGGCCTGTCTGGCCCTGGTGGTGGCCAATGTGGGCAATCGTTTCCTCTGGCTGAGCCTGGCGACAGCCTTGCTCATCTGGTTACTCTTGCGCAGTGGCCAGAAGCAGGCGGCGCCCCAGGGCCATGGTGAAGGCTCCGGAGATCGGGTAGCTGTGAATGGGGACAATCCGCCACTGCAGGAGCAAGGCCACGGCATCACCCAGGAATCTCACCCCCAGCCACCCCTGCAGCGCCATTTGCCGCTGGTTTCTCCAGCCACAACCGGCGGCCCTCCTCCTCCAACCAAACCGGCCGCGACGTTTGTATCCCACCACAACACAACCCATGAACCCTGAGCAGGGTCCCCCAAGGGAAGGGGCGGAGGTGCTTTGTATCGGTAGCGAGTTGCTGCTGGGCAACATCCTCAACAGCAACGCCCGCTGGCTCGCGGAAGCTTTGGCGTCATTGGGCATTCCCCATTTTCGCCAGATGGTGGTGGGGGACAACAGTCAGCGTGTCCAGGAGGTGTTGCGAGAGGCAAGTCATCGCTGTCGGCTCCTGATTACCACCGGTGGGCTGGGCCCCACCACCGATGACCTCACCACCCAAGCCATTGCCCACTGCTTTGGCCAACCCCTGGAACTGCGGGAGGATGTGCTGGCCACCATCACCGCCCGCTACAAAGTCAGGGGGCAGCGGGTCCCCGCCAGCAACCGCAAACAGGCCCTGCTTCCCAAAGGCGCCACAGTCATTCCCAATTCCACCGGCACGGCTCCGGGAATGCTCTGGGAGCCACGACCGGGCTTTGTCATTCTCACCTTCCCCGGTGTGCCCGCTGAGCTACACGCCATGTGGCGGCAAACCGCTGTGCCCTGGCTGCAGCAGCAGTCCTATGGCCGTGGTGTGATAGTGAGCCGTATCCTGCGATTCTGGGGGGTAAGTGAATCCCGACTGGCGGAAGCTGCAGCCACTGAGCTGGCCCAATCCAATCCCACCGTTGCCCCCTATGCCGGCACTGGGGAGGTGAAGCTCAGGATTACGGCCTGTGGGGAGACCACCCAGGGGGCCGAGGCCCTGATCGCCCCCACCCAGACACGGCTGATGGACCTGGGGGGCAGCAGCTATTACGGATGGGATGACGACAGCCTGGCCAGTGTGGTGCTGCGTCTGTTGATGGAGCGTCGGCAAACCGTGGCCACTGCAGAGTCCTGCACGGGTGGTGGCGTGGCTGCAGCCCTCACCGCTGTGCCCGGTAGCTCAGCTGTTGTGCTGGGGGGCATCGTGGCCTATGGCAATGCCATCAAGCACAAGCTGCTGGATGTTTCCACCACCGATCTGGAGCACCATGGGGCCGTGAGTGAACCGGTTGCCAAGGCCATGGCGGCCGCAGCGCGCCACCGCCTTGGGGCGGACTGGGGTGTAGCGGTGACCGGCATTGCGGGACCCGGCGGGGGAAGCACCAGCAAACCCGTGGGGCTTGTGGTGTTTGCCGTGGCCAGTGCGCAGGGGATCGTCGCTGTCACCAGGCGGTTTAACCCCAACCGTGGCCGCCACTGGATCCGGACCGTCAGCGTAGGCACCAGCCTGGATCTGCTCCGCCGCCAACTGCTGAAGCTCGGCCTGGAGAATCCTTGGGCTCAGGTTTAATGCAGGACGCTTGCCCCAAAAGCTTCCGGGTCTCTCCCTGGGGGATAGTGGTGCGGATGGGGAGACTTGAACTCCCATGGCATTGCTGCCACTAGTACCTGAAACTAGCGCGTCTACCGATTCCGCCACATCCGCTGGCGTGTAGATGGGGTCAAGGACCCCAATGGCCCCCTGCACTCCCTGGTTTTTGAGTAGGGAAAGCACCGGTCGGGCTCATGGAGCATCCTATACCCCAAAGGGCCGCCCATGGGCCAAATCACGGAAAAGAAATCGTGTGGTTCCCTCAGGCCGCCCCGTACCGGAGAGGCGGGAAACAAGACAAAATCCCATCCTACCGAGAGAGCCATGGTGGCCTGATGCTGGATAGGCCTGGCATTGATCCGGATCTACCGACGACAAAAACTTTTCTAACCCCAGTTCCGAATCAATGGACCAAGAAGAAGCGATCAGCCGCTGTCGTGGGGCTCTTGTATGGGGGTGGGAGAGACTTTATCCATGGGACGCTGCTGAGATCTCTGTGGCGCGGTGTGGCCCCATCCGCATGGTGCAGCACCTGCAACACCCTGTAGTCACCCCAGCTCTGGATAAGGTGAGGAGAGACTAGGGATGGCGACCATGCCGATGTTGCCCCTGATTTGGCCCAGGGAGCAGGCCGCCAGGCAGGAGAGGACAGGGACAAAGGTATTGGTAGGGGAGCGGTGGCGGCTGTGCCCCAACCCCATGCCTGACTTCAGCTTGGCAAAGGGAGTTTCAATGGTGGATGGTTTTCTTGGCAGCAACTTGTCCAGCAGGGGGGGAAGGGAGTTCTTCATGGTGCGGCGAATGCCGGTGGGCAGGTGCAGACCCCGCTGCCATAGCATCTGACTCATCACCAGACGAGGACGGTGGCGGCCAGGAGGATGGCAGAGCAGAAGACGTGGACGCAGCGGTCGTAGCGGGTTGCAAGACCGCCGCCAGTCCTTCTGTCGGGAAAAGAGATTCTCGATTTTGTGACCCTTGCGATCCAGCCTCTTGCTGTAATGCACTGGTTTCTTGCGGCAGCGACGAGGCGGGATGCCCTGCTGGGCCAGCATCTTACGGATCTTGTCCCTGTCATACCCCTGATCCCCCATCACCGTGGCCGCAGGCGGCAGGTCCTTGCGCACCACATCAGCACCGGTGAAATCACTGCATTGCCCCTCACGTAGGTGGAGCCGCAGGGGACCACCTTTGCTGTGGCAGACCCCATGGAGCTTGCTGGTCGTGCCCCCTTGGTACCATCAATCAGGCGGGGGCCACCCCCCCTTTGTTGAGGCTGCACGCCGTGGGATGGGCTTTGATGTCAGTGGCGTCAAGCATCAGCACCTCTGGCTCTGGGGCATCGGATGCTAACAACTTGGAAAAGACCAGCTCAAAAACACCCTTGTCTCACCAGCGGTGGCAACGGTTATAGAGGGTTTTGTGGGGGCCATCGGCCGCTGGGGCATCCACCCAGCGCAGCCCCTTCTGAAGGACAGGAATGATGCCGCTCAACACCTTTCTGTCATCCACCCGCTTCACACCCCGTTCCTTGGGGAACAAGGGGCGGATGCGATCAACCTGCTCCGCGCTGAGTCAAAACAACTGGGCCATCACCGATCTCCTCACTGGTGCTCTCTTGGGGGGTCTCTCTCTGGTGAGAGGATCATTCCTCACATTATGGGTCCTGAATCTAGCTTGCATTTTCATGATCTTCTGCTGGTACTCTCCCATTGTCAAGAAGCTTATCATCCAACTCTTGGGCGTGGACCAGGGCAGGGCGCACCTTCAGCCGCTCCACATAGTTGGATAATGAAGGCCGATGGTTGATGGTGTTGAACTGGAGCCCCCAGAAAATCTGGGAGCCAAGATAGATATCAACTGCGCTGAATTGTTTTCCAAGGATATAGTCACGGCCATCACTCAAAAGTCCATCCAGAGTATTGCAGACTCGCTCCATGTTGCCATACCCAAGGCGGCCCTGTGCCTGGGGATTGCCCACTGTCCAGCCAAAAGCGCCATTCACCATGGCCTGCTCCAGTGGCCCGGCTCCAAAAAAGAGCCAGCGGTAATAGGGGCCGCGCTCCGGTGTGCCCGGCATGGGGGCCAGACCAGTGGCGGGAAAGGCATCGGCCAGATAGGCACAGATGGCAGCCCCCTCGGTGACAATAATTTCCCCATGGCGGATAGCAGGAACTTTACCCATGGGATTAATGGCGCGGTAGCTGGGGGCTTGCATCTCCGGGCCATAGGCAATGATCTCGGTTGTGTAGTCGATCCCCATCTCCTCCAACATCCAGCGGACAATGCGTCCACGGGACATGGGATTTGTATAGAAGGTGAGATGGGCCATGGTGCATTCAGCGAGTGGTGGCTTGGGCAAGCATAAGCATGCATAGAAGTCAGCGGAATGGATCCCATGGGCCGTTCCCGGGGAAATGGGTGGGCACTTCACTCAGGCGTAGCCTCAGGGGACCGCCTGTCGCAGACCCCATGGAGCTTGCCGCGGTCAGCCCCCCTTGGCACAACCAATCAGGCGGGGTTCCGCCCCCCCCTTTGAGGCTGGACGCCGTGGGATGAGCTTTGAGAGCGGTGGCGTCAATCAGTAGAGGTTTTTGTGGGGTCCATCGGCAGCCAGGGCATCCACCCCAGCGCAGACCCCTCCGGGTCACGATGTGCCGCTCACAGGGAAATGGGTGTGTTGTCGCCCCGTAGGACGCAGTGGGAGATGGACCAGTCGTAATGACCCCAGATTTGCGGGGGAAGCTTGTAATCGGCGCCAGGAAAATCCCCCAGCACTTGGCCCGTGGGCATGGCAGAGCAATAGGGTCGGCTGCCGGGCTTGGCCAGATACTGCTGATGGTAGGCCTCTGCCGGGAAAAATGGCTGTCCGGAGAAGATCTCCGTAGTGATCTCCCCATGGCCTGCGGCGCTGAGGAGTTGCTGGTAGGCCCTGCGGCTGGCCTCTGCCATGGGCATTTGGTCCTCTGAGGTGGTGTAGATCCCGGAGCGGTACTGGGTGCCCCGGTCGTTCCCCTGGCCCATGCCCTGGGTGGGATCGTGGCATTCCCAAAACAACTTCAGCACATCGGCAAAACCCATCACGGTGGGGTCCCACACCACCCGCACCACTTCCGTGTGGCCCGTGGCGCCGCTACACACCTCTTCATAAGTGGGGTTGGGGGTGACGCCCCCCTGGTAGCCCACGCCGGTGAGGTGGATCCCGGGCAGGCGCCAGAAGGCCTTTTCACTGCCCCAGAAGCAGCCGCAGCCAAAGCTGCAGTCTGCAAAACCAGGGGGGATGGGTCCCAGCAGGGGAGTGCCCAGCACATGGTGGCGTTGGGCTGTGGGGATGGGTGTGGTGCGACCAGGAAGGGCAGCCCCGGCGGAAACCGGAGTTGTCTTTTTGCCGCCAAAGCGCCCGAACATGGTGAACGATCAAGGGAGGGGAGCTGTGTGGGTCTCCCTTGACCAAATTTTAAGAAGTCCTTCGCAGCCCTGGAGCCCCCATAACTCAAAGTCATAATGAGTATGAGTTAGATTCAATGAGTCAGCGGCTTTACTCCCCATGCCCCACCTCCAGAAGCGCCGCCCTGAAAACGTGAGCGGACCTTTTTATGTGGACAGCAGTTGCATTGACTGCGGCACCTGCTGGCAATGGGATCCCCAGCACTTCGAACACCATGGCCACCAGGCGCGGGTCTGGGCCCAGCCCCAGCCTGGGGTGGAGACGGAACGGGCCCTCATGGCCGCCCAAGCCTGTCCGGTGGCCGCCATCGGCGCCACGCCAACCCTGCTGCGCCAGACCCCCAGACCAGGCTTTCCAGCCCTGATCACCCGCCATCCCACCGGAGATGTGTATTACTGCGGTTGGGCCGCACGGCGCAGCTTTGGGGCCAGCAGTTATCTGGTGGTGCGTCCCCAGGGGAATGTGCTCATTGATTCCCCCCGCTACAACCGACCCCTCAAGCAGGCCATCATGGCCCGGGGCGGGCTGGCCGCCATGGTGCTGACCCACCGGGATGACGTGGCGGACCATAAGCGTTGGGCCGATGCGTTTGGCTGTCCCCGCTGGATTCACCACGCTGATCGGGATGCCGCACCCGATGCCGAGCATTGCCCGGAAGGCCATGACCCGGTGGAGATTCAGGAGGGCCTGCAGTTGATTCCCACCCCCGGCCACACCGCAGGCTCCATGGTGGCTGTGCTGGGGGCGGCCCACCAGGATGCCCTGCAGGTGTTATTCAGTGGAGACCACCTCTGGTGGAATCCCAAGCGCCAGCGCCTTGTGGCCTCCCAGCGGTATTGCTGGTGGAGTTGGCACCAGCAGGTGCGCTCCGTCGCCAGGCTGCAGCACCTGCGGGTGGGCTGGCTCCTGCCCGGCCATGGGGACCGCCATTGTTTTGGTCCAGGGGAATGGGGGAGCCACCTCAAGGCGCTCCTGGCATTCATTGGGGACGCCACCATATAGTGCCACCTGGGGTGTGGCGCGGGGACTCTAGCGGTCTGTCGGGACGGGGTCGTTGCTGGAGGAGATGGGGCATCCCAGGGCCCGCAACAAGCCCAGTTCCATGCGATAGAGCCTGTCCTGACGGCTGGGCTGACCATCGGAGGCAATGGGTTTCACCATCAGGCTCACCATGCCCATGCGGTTACCCGCCAATACATCGGTAAACAGTCGGTCCCCCACCATGGCCACCTGGGCAGGGGGTAGATCAATGGTTTTGAGCACCTGACGCAGGCGGCAGCGGCTGGGTTTCCTGGCGGCCAGGCAATAGGGAAGATCCAACTCCTTGGCCACCCAAATAATGCGACGGCGGTTGGGATTGTTGCTGAGCAGATGCATCTTGAATTGGGGCCGCACCTGGGCAACCCAGCGCCGCACAGTCTCCGGCAGGATGAGCTGGCGCCGGGGTGCCAGGGTTCGGTCCACATCCAGCACCAGGCCACGAATGCCTTGGGACCACAGCGCCTGGGGATCAATGGCTGTAATGGGTCCTGTCACAATGGCACCGGGTTGAAGCCATTGCGCCAGCCTTCCCAGGGAGGACATCAATGCCCCACCTCCTCCCCATGGGCCAATGCCTCCTCCACCAGGGGTTGGAGCTGGGCCAATGTGTCCGGCGCCAGCAACTCTGCGGCTCCGTGTCCGAGGCGTGCCAACAGGAAGCAGGGATCCTGGCTGCCATAGAGGCCAAATTCCGTGCCCCCATGGCAGACACTGGCCAGCAGAACATAGGTGTCCGGATCACCGTCGTCCGTGGCGTCGTCCGGGGGTGGTGGATCGTTGGGGTCCATGGATGCCTCCACACCGTCCAGATTCCCTGCCACCGTGAGCACCCCAGCGGAGCGCACCAGACAAAGCTCCTGCTCCTGCAATGCCATGTCCAGGGCATCTAATACCTGGGGATACTGGTGGGGATCGACAATCAACTCAGGGTCGGCGGTGAGATCTGCAGGCCAGCGGCAGAGGCGGGCCGGGGTGTCCACTGGAGATAGGAGGCCATAGTCCTGGTCCTGGATCGGGATGGATTCCTCCAGAAAGCAATGGAGCACCCGGCCAGCGGCATCGGTGGCCATCACGGTGGCCATGGCTGCGCTGCCCCCATCCCCTGGACGATCCATGGCCCCGTCATCACCATCTTTGGTGTTGTTCAGACTAATGGTCCGGGGACCTGGGTTCGGGTCCCTCCGCCAGCCATTGGCTCAGGATCAAGACCGCCGCGGCGCTATCCAGACGACCAGTGCCATCAGCCTGCAGGCCCGTGGTCTCCCCAGCGGCCCAACTGGTGTAGCGCTCATCCACCCAGGCCAGTGGCAAGTCCAAGGCACGGGCCAGAGCCAGGCCATAGCGGCGGGACTGGCGGCATTGACTCCCTTCCTCTCCGTTGGGCAGAAGGGGGAGACCCACCACCAATGCGGTAACGCCACGGCTTTGGCACAGGGAATGGAACCGTGCCACATCCGTAACAAAAGTCTGGCGGTGCAGGGGTGGCAAGGGGCGCACACTGATGCCCAGGGGATCGCAGCCCGCTAGACCAATGCGACGACGCCCCACATCCACAGCCAGCGCCGAGCGGGGATGGGGTGGGCTTGGGGTGGGTGGCATTGGCAGCGCCCCTGATTCATCCGCGGCCTGCCCTAGCTCCTCTTGATCACGCCACATCCGATCCGCCCGCCCGCACCACCAATGGGCTGACTCTGATGATCATCAGGCATGTCATGAATCACGACTGCGGAGCCGTTCTCGTCAAGAAGCGCCGGTGGATGGCCCTGAGCCGGGCCCATGACGGAGACGCGAGTGGTGAAGAATTCCGCCTCCACAGTTCCGTCCGCAGCTACATAAAGATTTGGCAGATCACCATTGTCAGGACCGTCCGGATTGCGGAGACCATGAGCCGCCTTGTCAGGATTGATATGACCTGCTGCAGCGCTAAAGTCCGGCGTACAGGATCCGACAGCGTGCAGGTGGATCCCATGGGGTCCAGGCGGCAGGTTCCATGCCTTGACGAAGATCAGCACACCGGTGGGTGTTTGCTCAAAGATGGCCTTGCCCACTACAGCGCCTGCGGCATTGGCAATCTCGGCGCTGGCAGTGGTCACCTCGCTGGCAAAAGCAGCAGTAGGGGTAGCCATGAGCGCAAGGACAGTGGCGGTAATGAACAGAATTCCCATGGGATAGCCTCCCTAGGCTTCACCTGCATTTGGTAGGCAATTTTAACAGGTGAATTAAGCAGGATCAGGACCGCCGCAGCGCTATCCGGACGACCAGTGCCATGGGCCCGCAGGCCCACGGTCTCCCCAGCGACCCCAACGGGTGTAGCGCTCATCCACCCAGGCCAGTGGCAAGTCCAAGGCACGGGCCAGGGCCAGGGCAGCGGCGGGACTGGCGGCATTGAATCCCTTCCTCACCGCCGCTGGACAGAAGGGGGAGACCCACCACCAATGGGACGGCACCCCACATCCACATCCACATCCATAACCAGCACCGAGTGGGGCATGGGGTGGGTGGGTGGCATCAGCCGGGCATCACAGAGAGCCAGCGGGCCCGCTGGGGCGCAAAGAGGGGCATCACCCGGGTGTGCAGTGGAGCGGCGGTCCAGGTTTGCAGATCCATCAGTTGGGCATCCAGGGGAGGGCCATGGCCCCACAGCAGGGAAGGACCCATGTAGGCAGCGGCGCCCCCAGCGCTTTCCAGGCCGAAGGAAACCCGGGTCATCATCTGACGGCAGGCCCGTTGCAAGACATGGGGTTGGGGTGGCTGGCGCAACCAGTCCGTGAGGCACTGGGGCAGGAGGCGCTCCAACTGGTGCAGACGGGCGGGGGCGCAACGGCCTTCCAGGATGGCCAGGCTGCCCGCTTCCAGGGGAATCAGTTCCAGGTCCAGCTCATCCACCAGGGCCAGTTCTTCACGGAGGCGGGACATCAGCCAACTGCACCTGCCTTCAGTCAGCAGGCAGATAGCCAGTTCCAGCCCGGTGAGCACGGTGCGCTCGGCAGCAGGGGGCATGGCCCAGCAGGCCATGAGACGGGCACACTCCAGGCGTTTGACCGTGAGGTGGTCATGTCCTGGCTGGATGTGCAGCCGCGGTTGCCCGCCCTGGGGCGGGGAGACAGGGGCCCAATGGCTCAGCGGACTGGACCTCAGGTCTTCATGAAATCCCTCCGGCACCACCGCGCCACTCACCACCACCGCCAACCGCCCTGCCCCATAGAGGCGACGATGGAAGGCGGCCATGGTGTTCACCGTCAAGGCATCCAGACTGGCGGGGGTGCCCAGGATGGACCGACCATAGCTGTGGGAACCGCAGGCCCGCCTCAGCAATGTCTGATAGGCCACCTCGTCGGGCTGATCCAGGGCTTGCTTCAACTCCTCCTGCACCACCAGCCGCTCCAGGGCAAAGGCCTTCTCCTGGAAGCTGGGGAAAAGGACAAGGTCTGTCAACAATTCCAACGCTTCCATGGCTGCCCCAGCGGGGCAGGAGACCTGGAAGTGGACGTCATCCAGCCCTGTGGCTGCATTGCTGGTTCCCCCCAGGGTCTCGATGCGCCAGTCAAATTCCCCTTCCGCCAGATGGCAACTGCCCTTGAACACCATGTGCTCAAGAAAGTGGGCCAACCCCATCTCCGTTGCTGTTTCCCAACGACTGCCGGCGGCAATCCACAGATTAAGGCAGGTGAGCCTGGTATCCGCCAGGGGGATATAGCCGACGGGAATGCCATTGGCCAGGGAATGGCGATGGAGTGGAGGTGTGGTAGCGCCGTTCAAACAGGGAAGCTTTAACCTGGCCATGGGTTGACCCTAGTGTCTCACTTTAAACGTGTGCAGGCGCCCCCTCCTCAAGAATAAAAGAATGAGAAGCGTCGCCATGTCAAGATGCCAGGAAGCCCATGACTGCTCCCGTGACTCGGTTGGGTGTGCCATTGTCCCGGTTGTTGCGCCGCACTGGTCTATGGACCAAAGCCATGGAGGTGGACGCTGAGATGGACGCTGCCACCATCTGTACACACCCCCTGGTGCTCAACCTGGCGCAAATCCTTCAGACCCACTGGCGGAAACTGGAGCAGTGCAAGCCTTTGGCCCTGCCCCGGGGCATGGAGCGGGTGAAGGGGGCCATGGAGGATGGGACTGTACAGATTCGCAATTGCTGCTTCTCGGCGCGGGGATTTCGCAAGCTGCATCTGGAACTGGCCAGTATCGGACCGGGACTCAACATTCTCCATGGGGTGATGTTCCCGGATCCCCGCTGGGATCTGCCCCTCTTTGGTTGTGATCTGGTGGCTGCCCGGGGCCAGGTGAGCGCTGCGGTGGTGGATCTTTCCCCGACGGCCAAAACATTATCGCCTTCCCTCCATCAACAGTTGCAGGCCTTGCCGCGACCGGAGTTTTCCGAACCCCGCCAGCTGCCGCCGTGGGGGGATATTTTTTCCACCGCTGTCTGTTTCATCCGCCCCCGTGGCGTGGAGGAAGAGCAGAAGTTTCAGCAATTGGCCGCGAACTATTTGGGTCTCCTGCTGGCTGAGACCAGGCGCATCAGCCCCGATCCCCCCGATCATCCCGCTACGCTGGCTCGCAGAGCAGCACAACTCCGCTACTGCCGTCAGCAGCAATGCAACGACAAAACGCGACGAGTACTAGCCAAGGCCTTTGGGGACGCCTGGGCCGATGACTACATTCGCCATGTTCTCTTTGACGAACCCAGCATCTGACCATCAACCGGCCTGGTCCACGCCCCCCTGTTCAACCACCCTCGCCCACCATCAGTACTGAATCATGGGAATTCGGCGAGGCTTGCTTCTGGTTGGCATCACCCTGGTGGTTCTGGCCACTGGCTTGTTGGCTTTCCGCTTCTTGCGCCCGGAGGGGGAAGAACAGACTCCTGATACGCCCCCTGCAACGGTGCCCCAAGGTGAAGGGGAAGCAGGGGGTCTTCCCGTGACCCCCTATGTGGCTGCCCTGGGGTACATTGAGCCCCGCGGTCAGGTGCGGCGCCTGGCCGGCGCCAATAATGGCCCTTCCCCTGCCCGGGTGGCTGAGCTTCTGGTTCAGGAGGGGGACACCGTGACCCAGGGTCAAAGGCTGGCGGTGTTTGACGGCATGCCTCGGCTCCGGGCAGAGCGCCAGGTGCTCCAGGCCCAGACGGAGTCCCTGGCCAGGCAACTGGAGTTGAGCCGCAGCGAAGAGAAGCGCTATGCCGAGCTGGTGGCCAGCGGCGCTGTCAGCCATGACAG
Source organism: Prochlorococcaceae cyanobacterium jk18x1bzbins.87 (assembly GCA_022826535.1). Classification (GTDB taxonomy): domain Bacteria; phylum Cyanobacteriota; class Cyanobacteriia; order PCC-6307; family Cyanobiaceae; genus Synechococcus_B. Next base: position 3,654 of record JAJDUS010000014.1, on the reverse strand, counting down.
CCTGGATCAGCGCCGCCGCGCCACAGAGCGGCTGGCGGGTGATTACGCTGAAGCCAAGGCTCAACTCCAGGTGGTTGATGCTGATTTACGGGATGGCGTCCTGCGTGCCCCCATGGCGGGAACCGTCCTGGAGATTCTCACCCGTGAGGGGGAGCAACCCGATGATTCAGTGGTCTTGGAGTTGGCCCAGACGGATTTCATGGAGGTGGTGGCCGAGGTCTATGAAACAGACATCGGCCGGATTCGCCCTGGCCAACGGGCCCGCATCACATCGGAGCATGGGGGCTTTAGCGGGGAGCTGTCGGGACAGGTGCGGGAAATCAGCCGTCAGGTGAATCGCCGTGACGTGTTCAGTTCCGATCCTGCGGATGCTGTGGACGCCCGGGTGGTGGAGGTGCGCATTGCCCTGGATCCACCCTCATCGCAGCGGGTCAGGGATTTGACCCGGATGCAGGTGCTGGTGCGGATTGATACAGAGTCCAGACTGGGTTGAGGAAAGGGACGATGAGATGGGTAGTTGTTCTCCTGATCGTGGCAGCAGGGCTGCTGGCCTTTGGTTGGCGACGGCGGATTCCCCTGGCCTGGTGTCTCCTCACCCGGCAGCCGGGACGGTTGCTGGTGGCCCTGGCGGGCATCGGCTTTGCGGGGATGCTCATGTTCCTGCAGTTGGGCTTCCGGGATGCCCTGTTTGACGCCAGTATCACCATCCACCGCCTCTTTAATGCGGATGTGGTGATCGTCAGTTCCACCAGCTCCAGTTCCATCTCCATGGAGCCGTTCCCCAAGCGGCGCTTGTTTCAAGCGGCATCCTGGCCAGAGGTGGAGAGTATTGCTCCGGTGCGCTGGGGACAGTTGGTCTGGAAAAATCCGGAAACCGGCTCACCCCGCGGCATCCTGACCGTGGGCTTTGACCCCGATGACGACATCTTGAGTCTGGAGGGCTTGGGGGAGCAAAAGAAGGGTCTGCAACTGGATAAGCGAGTTCTGTTTGACCGCCTCAGCCGACCTGAATTTGGCCCCGTGGAGGACTGGTTCAACGCTGGACGCACCGTTACCGCGGAAGTGGGAAATACCCAGGTGCAGGTGGATAACCTGGTGGAACTGGGCACCTCCTTCGGGGCGGACGGCAACCTGCTCACCAGTGATCGCACCTTTAATCAGTTGCAGGACTCTGCGGATGGCTCCAGCACATCCATTGAGCTGGGATTAATCCGCCTTGTGCCTGGCGCAGATCCGAAGACTGTGGCCACCACCATCAAAAACGCCTTGCCCAATGATGTGCAGGTGTTCACCAAGCAGGAGTTCCTAGATTTTGAGCAGAACTACTGGCGCTCCAGTACAAATATCGGCTTCATTTTTACTTTGGGGGCGGTTATAGGTCTGGTGGTGGGTGCAGTGGTTGTTTATCAGATTCTCTTCAGTGATGTGGTGGATCACCTGCCGGAATACGCCACCCTTAAGGCCATGGGTTACAGTTTCACCAACCTGGTGATGGTGATTCTGCAAGAATCCCTGCTGCTGGCAGGGTTTGGCTATATTCCTGCCTTTCTGGCCGGGAAGTGGATCTATCGCTTCACACGCCTTGCCACCAATCTGCCCATTGGCATGAGCAGGGAGATGGCCTGGTTTGTGTTTGCCATGATTTTTATCATGTGCATCATCTCGGGATTGCTGGCCATCGGCAAACTCAGGGATGCAGACCCTGCGGAGATTTTCTAAGTGAACACAGTGCAACCCGTTCCCCCTCAACCCCTTGTCAACATTGCTGGGCTGAATCATTGGTTTGGTCGCCGCGACCAGCGTCGTCAAGTGCTCCATAATCTTCATCTCACCCTGAATCCGGGGGAGATCGTGTTGCTCAGTGGTCCATCCGGATGTGGGAAGACCACCCTCCTGACCCTGATTGGCGCCCTGCGTACGGTGCAGGATGGCTCCGTGGAGGTGTTGGGGGAGCAGTTGCTCAAGGCCCGCAAGTTGGTACAGCAACGGGTGCGACGTCAAATGGGCATGATTTTCCAAAAACATAACCTGTTGCGCTGCCTCACCGCAGCCCAGAACGTGCAGATGGGAGCCGACCTTCTATCCAACCTGAGCTTTGGCCAGCGGCGCCAACACTCCATCGATATGCTGGGGGAAGTGGGCTTGAAAGATCACTACGGCAAGTTGCCTTCCGCCTTATCGGGGGGGCAGTGTCAGAGGGTGGCCATTGCCCGCGCCCTGGTGGGAAAACCCAGGCTGCTCCTGGCGGATGAACCCACCGCTGCCCTGGATCGCCGTACGGGTCGGGAGGTGGTGGACCTTTTGCGGCGGATGGTGACCCACCACCACTGTGCAGTATTAATGGTGACCCATGACCCCCGCATCCTGGATGTGGGGGACCGGTTGCTCCAGATGGAGGATGGCCGCCTCACAACTGCACAGGAGATTTAACGACCACCTGAGGTGGAGAAGTTGAGTGGCCCATGTTCAGTCAACTGTTCACCATTATGGAGTGATTGCCATTATTAGGGTCAGGACTCATAATTAGAAGAGGCCAATGGCGGCCAGGAGGATGGCAGAACGGAAGACATGGGCACAGCCGTCGTAGCGGGTTGCAACAGGCCGCCAGTCCTTCTGTCGGGAAAAGAGCGTCTCGATTTTGTGACCCTTGCGCTACAGCCTCTTGCTGTAATGGACTGGTTTCTTGCGGCAGCGACGGGGCAGGATGTAAGGCGTGATGACCTGCTGGACCAGCATCTTGCGGATTGTGTCACTCTCACACCCTTGATCCCCCATCACCGTGGCCGCAGGCGGCAGGTCCTTGAGCAACACATCAGCACCAGTGAAGTCCCTGCATTGCCCCTCACGGAGGTGGAGTCCCAGGAGACCACCTTTGCTGCCGCAGACCCCATGGGGCTTGCTGGTCATGCCCCCTTGGTGCCACCAATCAGGCGGGGGCACCCCCCTTGTTGAGGCTGCATGCCGTGGGATGGGCTTTGATGTCAGTGGCGTCAAGCCCATCAGCATCTCTGGCTCTGGGGCATCAGGCGGCTCTGCGCAGTCGGGTGGCCCTGCGAAGCCGGATGACATGGATGATGCCGCTCAAGACCTTCCTGTCATCAACCCTCTTCACACACCGTTCCTTGGGAAACAAGGGGCGGATGCGATCAACCTGCTCCGTGCTGAGCCCAAACAACTGGGCCATCACCCATCTCCTCCTGGTGCTCTCTTGGGGGTCCCTCTCTGCTGAGAAGATCATTCCTCATATGATGAATCCTAACCCTGCCGCCTGGACAATGGGGGCCATTGGGGTGCCCCAGTTCCGGATCAGTCCGCCAGGACAAAGGGACCAACGATCCAGCTTGTTCCATAAGGTCATCAGACCGTCCCGATGACTCCCGGCCCCTATGGCCCCACAGCAGCCAGCTAACCCCAGTTCCGGATCAGTGCATAAGAAAAGAGGGACCAACCGTTGCCGTGGGAACCCCTGCATGGGGAGAGGAGACCTGCCCATGGGACAATGTTGCAACCCCTTGCCTGCAGAGTGAGGATCAGAAGAGCGAGGAGAAGGTCAGCTTGAGGGAATGGTCCACCGGCGCCGTGGCGGTGTTCTGCTCCTGGCGCTGGCCCGTCAGGGAGAGTTCCCATGGTTTCCCCTGGAGCTCAGGGTAGGGC
>JAJDUS010000112.1 GCA_022826535.1 Prochlorococcaceae cyanobacterium jk18x1bzbins.87 | reverse complement strand
CATCTCCCTGGAGACTGTCCTGGCCGGGCTGGAGCAACGGCCACCCCTCACCCATGTGGCCCTCACCGGACGGGGCGCTCCCCCCGCCCTGGTGGACGCCGCTGACCTGGTGACCGAGATGACCATGGTGCGCCACCCCTTTCGGGAGCAGGGGGTCAAGGCTCAGGCGGGCATTGAGTATTGAAGGAGGTGGCTGAATGTTATTTCGACATCGATAGCCTTACGTTACACCAGTGATTAAGAATCTGCAACCTAGAAACCTCTAAAATTCCTCATGCTTAAACAGTTACTGCCAGTTTACTGGTAATTTCTCCGTAAAGATCAACTTCAACATTGGGAGCATGGATAGAAACCACTAGCGCATAAGAAGCTGATGAATTGTAACGATTCAACTTATCCCGGGTTTTCCACCAGCCGGTTACGGGATAAACGCCAACCATGTCACAACTAGCTAAATCAGCAGCTGATCCTCTCCAAATGTCAGAATGGAGCGAGCCTTTATGGCGTTGAATCGGCCCAATCAACCAATTTCTATTATCGCCTTGAACTGTATTGTGATTTTTCATTCTCTCTGAAGAATCCATCTGTCCCTCATCGTCAGCCTTTTCTCTCAGTAACTGATTAACGCGCCTACGAAAATCTGTTTCTGATTCAGTTGACCTCTTTACATCAAAACGTAGGCCATGAGATTCATAGCGATAACGTGATGTTGGTGGTCGTGCAGAGGGATTAGGCTCAATAAAATAAGACAGTGTAACCTTCATTTCCACTTCTATTGATCCCAAGTCCTGCAGCGTCTCAGTAGGCCATGGTAGTGGGTGTACTTTCATTTGGTTCATAGCTATATTATCTTTTCTTTTGCAAAATGGCTGTAACTTATCTTCACAAATCATGGTTAGTGAGTTTTGAACACTCCACATTGCTCGATCTAAATCAGGAATTCCAAATCCGCAGTGACGAATTAGCTGAGCATAGTCACTTTTATTGGGGTTGTCAGGCAAGAATTGGTTTGTCATGGTCTCAGTCCATGTGGCTGAGTGTACGACCAAGGCGCGAATAGTCTGTGGCCAAAGCCTTGGATACTCTGCCATGAGCTGAGCCGCACTTCGTGCTACCAGTGCAGTTGCTGCACTAGTACCAGTTGTGGTTGTGAAGTGTCTTTCCTGAGGTCTGAAATTCGTTGTGAGTAAACTGAGATCAGGGGATGTATATTCACCTAAAGAATCTCTTGCCAGATTCCCGCCTTCATCCACAACATCTGGCTTTAGTGGCCATTTTGTTTCCCAGTCTTTCGATGTGGTTGTGAGGGGACTCAAACCACCTTCAGGCGCGACAGGATTATAGGTTTCTCTCCTGCTCTCTGAGAGTTGAACCAGCTTTGTTGATGCACCCACTGTTAGGGCATTCCAGGACTGGCCAGGGTCTTGGATACTGCTTATGCTGTTGTCGTTTTGGTTATGATTCTGAGTCGTGGAATCGTTGACATTGCCTGCTGAGATAACGAAAAGACGAGGCGTTTCTCCATTGGAATCTGCGCCTGAAGCAAGCCCATCAATCGCTGCTGACCATGCCGATGGCCTCCCGCGTTCTCGGTGGTCACGCGCTGTGATTGCCATGCTGAACACACGCTTCCGTTCTGGTGCAGCGATTTCAGGCCTGGCCACTGCCTCAACTGTGCGATAGCCATGAAGCTGTGGATCACCTTGCTCAGTGCAAGTATCATGAAGCAGCTGGACAGATTCAAGCCGGTGTGGAATATCTAAAGACTCTTGTGAGCTGAGTGCGCTGGTGAGATCTCCCATCGTAGCCAACCCAGCCATTTCAGTGCCATGACCTGCATCATCATTACCATTCCATGCAGGGTTTATCGTATGTAAGTCAGCTTGAGTCAATGCTAAATTTAGTAAAGGATGACCATAATTCACACCAGTGTCCAAGATGCACAAGTGGGGAACTGCAGCATCAGATGGCAGTGCAGTGAGTCTCTCTTGTAAATCCTCTAGCCACTCAGACTGCTCTAATAGTGGCAGACTATCAAAAAATTCCGCTGTTTCCTTAGCCTGTCGTAATTCAGCAATCCGATTCAGAACAACAATCGACTCTTTCATTTGCTTGACTGAGCCAAATGCCAGGAGAACAATGCGCTCTGGAAAGTCCAGTTGACCTTTGGCGAAACGAAAACCCTGGCGTTGAGCAAGCTGCTTGAATTGGTTCACAGCCTTAGATCGCTTGTTATTATCGTGCATTTCGTGAGTGCGCACGGCCAACCAAACTTCCCACCATAGCACTGTATCCTCATTGTTAGGACATTGAATATGTTCATCAGTCCAAAGTGCTTTGAGTGTTGCCGCTCGAATTTCTGAAATCGTGTCAAGAAGGTTTCTATTTCTTGGACCGTGTTTGCCATCCCTAGATTTGTCTAGATAGTTTTCTATTCGTTTTTCAAATTGTTGAAGTTTGCCATCAGGAATAAAAACCGTTGCAAATGTTTGCTGGTCATCATGACGGACGTTCAATAGCTCTATCCCTGATCTCTCACGGGCCAAAGAATCAAAGGCAAGCTCAATATCTGGAAAGCTCTCAAATTCGATTTGCAAACCTATTCCCTCCTCGAGCCCAGCTTCCTTTTGCCTCTCCCGAGCTTCCGCAAACCGAGAATGCAGCCCTTCAAGCTGATTCAGCAGACCACGGCCATGCTGATAGCGATCTCGCGGTGGCAGTATGAATCGTGAGCCGCCTGTCCCCGGTGCTTGAAAAGCCTCCTCTTGACCGTTGGCCCCCAGGAGAAAGTGGGGCTTTTTTTGGTTGTTCTGCTGGTTTTGTGTAGCCATTAGCCTAACTCCCTGTTAGTAAGGTGGTGAATTGTTGGATAATTTGTCGCCGTTCTTCAAGAGATCGCCGGATATCTACCTCAGAAATCCGTAACTGTTCATCCAGCAGGGCTTTCTTCAACACTTCATCAGCAGCGCGAGTCACCTCGGCATGACTGAGGCCCTCCGCATTGCTGGCCAAGCGTTTCCATGATACTCTTTTGCTAATAACCGGCTTTAGTCGAGATGTTAAAATTGACGTGATATTTGATTGATCTGGAAGTTGATAACAGAGCACATCATCAAATCTACGGAACAAGGCTGGATCAAGAATCTCTGGATGATTAGTGGCTGCCAGAATTAAACTATGGGATTTTTCCTGCTCAATCATCTGCAGAAAACTATTAAGAATACGTCGCACCTCACCTACATCATTTGTCAAACCGCGTTGGGAGCCAATGGCATCGAATTCATCGAAAAAATAGAGTCCGCGAGTTTTGCCAGTGACATCAAAAACTTGCCGAAGCCTGGCAGATGTTTCACCCATGTACTTCGTGATCAGACTATCAAGACGAACCTGCAGCAACGGCAAGCCAAGCTCACCTGCCAATACGGATGCCGTCATGGTTTTGCCAGTGCCTGGTGGTCCCATGAGCAGCAGCTTGCGTCTTGGTTGTAGACCATGGGCTAGAATTTTGACGGCTTGCTGTTGTTCACGAATAACTCGCTCCAATTGCTTTAACAGCGCTTGGTGTAGTACCATTGATCCTAAGCGTGACTTGGGATGGGTGATGTGAAGCAAGCCAGCAAGTTCACGATTCTTATAGGAGGCTGGCGATATCTTATCAAGACTGAGATCTGACCGCTGACGACGTATTCTACCTTGATCAATCACAGCCTGTAATTCTGCAGCCAGCTTTGTGTGGCCCCTTTTCGCTTCATGGGCTGCAACCTGCATCGCCACCGCCATGAACCGCTCATCCTCCCCTTGAAGGTGGGAGGCAAATAGTGATTTCAGTTGGTCGGCTCTTGTCATGGGTTGAACCTCTGCTGCTGCCCCATCTCAAACCCGAAACACCTTCATCACCTCGTCCCCCAGGTGATTGATGACCTTGACGGCAATGCGGCCTGATGAGGGTTTGGGGAAGGGGCGGGAGGCGTCACTTTTGAGGGTGGCCCAAGCTTCTGGGTGGATCTCCGCTTTGAGGGTGGTCTTGAGGGCCTTGTAGGGGTCCCCTGCACCGAGGAAGTAGGCATGGCGGACAAAGAAACTCTCCCCATTGTAGTCGGTATCGATGAACCAGCAAGCGATGCCATCGGCGCCATGGCTGTGGATCTCCCCGGTGCTTGGGTGGAACACGTCCACGCCATTGATCTTGACCTGAAATTGCCCGGCTGTACCGCTGGCCCCGGCCACCTCTAAGATGTCAATGTCCGGTTCTCCAAAGATGACGAAGAGATTGCCTTTGCCGGTGTTTTTCAGGTCACCCGCCATGTGCAGGTCGGCGTTCATGCGGGCTTTGAGAATGGGGATACGGCCAAGCTTGTTAAAATCCGCGGCGTGGGCATCAAAATTGAAGGCGCAGGCAATCAGCACATCAAAACCAGCCGCGGCGGCTTCCCGAGCCGCAGCCACCAGATCTGCCCGGGGGACAGTGCCAAATTCGGAACCGATGAAAATGGCTGCACGCTTCTCAGCGCCAGCCTCCTCGCTACCCTCCCCATAGCACCCTTCCGCACAGACCAATTCACCCGGCCACGGGGTGAGGGAGGAAAAGGCGATGTGATTTTCCTTGTGGACCTGCTGCACACCAGCAGTTTTGAGATGCTCCAGGATGACGCTGGCGAAATCCTGCGTCTCTCCACGTGCCTGTGCCACAGTGTCAATCAGATTATTGTTCTCATTAACGCCCAAAGTACGATGGGGCGAAATGCTCTCCACGGTGAACGGACCAGCGACGCGAACCTTTTTCCGGTCCTCGTAAGGTTTGTCGTAAAGATATTCGTAGTCTGCTTTGGCGGCGATAGAGGCGTCAATTTCCTTTTGGCGGATGATGCGTTGTTGCCACCAGTTCGCATGAATTCTGCTGACCTCCTCGGGCCAAGCGTCGTCCGCGTCGCGGGGGATTTCCCATTCCTCGTAGGACGTGCCGAGCGCGGCATTCAACTTTGAGCGCAGCGGCTCCAGCGTTTCCTGGAATTTCTCCCAGATGACATCAATCTCAGCATTATTGGCAATGAGTCCAGATGTGATGTATGCACAACGCTTGTAGACGAACCCAAGCCGTACATTGCTGTGGGTTGAATTGTCTTGTGATTGTGCATTTCCGGCAATTTCGGCTTCCTGCCGCTGACCTTCAGGGCTGTCGACAAGCAAGTAGTAGGGATAGCGGGTGCCCATGATGCGGGCGCGGGCTAATGCGAGGGCGACGCGGGAGGTGTCAATGGTGATCCAGCGGCGGCCCCATTGCTCGGCAACGTAGGCGGTGGTGCCGGAGCCGCAGGTGGGATCAAGTACCAAGTCACCAGGATCCGTAGCCATCAGCAAACATCGCTCAACTACTCTCTCATTCGTCTGGACCACATATACTTGATCTGGAGCGCCTCCAAACCCATCCCACCAATTGGAAATACTTTTGAATGGAAAATCATCCAGGTACCGCTTGAAGTCGAGCGCGGATCGCGACCGAACTAAGCGGCCTGCTATGAGATTGCGCACCATGCCGCTTAGTCCAGTCTCTGGTGGTCGTGAGACATGACTCCAGCAGCGTCCTTTCGGCGGCGAGATTTCTTGTCCCTCAAACCAAACTGGATCATTCTGATTAGCGCGTTCTCCTCCATTTGTAATGGGCCATGGACGGAAGAGACGCCCACCTGGAAATTCTATCTTGACTCGCTTGGGATAAATGCGAAAGTCGAGTTTATTACCTTCATTGTCACGATAGTCCTTTAGGTTAAAGACATTACCATCTGGTGATTCTAGCCGTGAGAACTCATCTATAGTATCTGCATTGACATCACGCGATTCGTAGAGCGGCCGGAACTTTGTTAAGTTACTTTCTCGTATTGACCTCGAATACCAAAGAATAAAATCGTTGACAGGATCTAATAGTGAAGATTTCTGGCTACCCTTCTTTTTTACAACGATCTCAGTGACAAAACTCCCCTCCCCAAACACCTCATCCATCAATGCCCGCACCCGATGCACGTTCTCATCCCCAATCTGCACGAAGATTGATCCACTCTCCGTCAATAAATCCCGCGCTACCGTCAGCCGATCCCGTAAATAGGTCAAATAGGAATGAATCCCGTCCCGCCACGTATCCCGAAAGGCTTTCACCTGTTCCGGTTCCCGGGTAATGTGCTCAGCCTTGCCGTCTTTCACGTCCCGGCTGGTGGTGGACCACTGAAAATTGGAGTTGAATTTGATGCCGTAGGGCGGGTCGATATAGATGCACTGGACACGGCCCCGCAGCCCCTCCCGCTCCGCCAGCGACGCCATCACTTGCAGGCTATCGCCCAGGATCATGCGGTTGCTCCAGTTGGCCTCGTGCTGGTAGAACTCGGTGCGGTCGGCCCCATCCGGCAACCCGTTGAAGTCTGCGAACAAATCGGTCTGGTTCCCGAATTGGCGCGCCATCCGCTCCGCTTCCGCCGTCGTGCTGTGGCGCAGCAGGTCGTTGATCAGCGCTTTGGGATGGATCTTTTCCTGGATGAATAGTGGCGGCGCCTGCACCACCAGGTCCGACCAGCTCTGCTGGTCTTTGCCACGCCAGACAAGCTGGGGATCCAGGTCCTGGTTGCGGCGTGCGTAGGCCACCTCAATGGGCGTCCGGTCGCCCTCTGCCATCACCGGTTCGTGCTCGGCAGTGGGGATGTTTGGGCGGGATGCGTCTTGATGCCACAGGGTTTCGACGGTTTTGGGGGGTTTGGGGGTGTTGCGTTTCGCCATTTACACGGCCGTATCAACAACGCCAAAGCGTTGGGTCATGGTGGCCTTGTGCGCCCGGAGTCGGTTCAGGACAGTCGCTCTGTTCATGGGGATTTTGCGCGGAAGGGTGCTTGAGGTTCAGGTTCGGGCAGCGGGTGAGGCAAAATCACGCAACGACACCATATCACTACAGCAGCACGCTGCTGGCATCTCGAACATGGACAGCCTCCTGCTCAGTAGACCTTCGAGGGACGCTTGAGTGTCGAAGTCACGTCCAACTCGGCGAGGCGCCAAACTGCATCAGAGACGTGTCTAGACGTGTTGCAGGAGCTTGCGGCGCAAGTCTTCCTGGGAGGCCGGGGACGAAACCATCTCGCCGCCCACATCAGACAGCCTTGCCAGGTCTGTTCTTGGCAACTCGGACTGGTTTGCGAAGACAAGGATGGATGCAAAACGCAACTCGTGCCGATGGAAGTGGGACAACATGATGGTGGTCAAGCGAGCCTTGTCCCGATTCGGTACGCCATAGAGGAAGACGGGGGTGTCACTTTATACTCTCAATACGGTAATCCACTAGGTAATTTTCCCCATTGGGCACCTCCGGCTGGTAGTTGCGCTCAATTTTTTCCTCATCGACCATGCTGAACAGCAGGTTGTTCAGGTCTTCATCAAATGTGGAACCGACATTGCTCCGGGAAAGCAGGGTCAAGTCGTACACTCTGGTGAGAGCTTGGCCAAAGGTGAACAGGGCCTCCGGCAGTCGCTCGGGCGCCGTGTCAAAGCAGAGCGCTCCGCCATCCCCGTCCCAGCGCAACCCTGCTTCGGTGATGATGCGCTCAAGGGCCATGCCTCGCGTTCCTTCCAGGAAAGTATCTATGTTGTGTTCGTAGCTGATGTGCATGAGCGTGTGGCCACGGTCAGACAGTCGAAGCCCACCTGCAGCAGACTCGCAGAGATGGATTGGGTAGCGATCCCCGTCGGGAAATTGGAAGTTGGTGCGCAGCATCAAGGCGCCATCAGGACGCTCCTGGACGAGCACATCCTCACAGAGGCGTTGGCACAAGAGCGTTCGCAGTGCTTCTGTGTTGAGGGCCATCAGAACAGCCTCGGGTGAGCCTCCATTGGGCTCAGTCCTATCACGCTAAAGTCTTCCACAAGGCAGGCAAGCGCACCGTCTAAAGATCGAAACCGATCCGTTGCCGCTGCCTCGGATTCAGGCTTCCTGCCTGCCGCAATGGCCCCCTTCGAGGCGCAGTGAATGTGCGGGTGGTAGGCAATGTCGCCATGTTCATGGCTAGATCCATTGTAGCGCGCAAGCGTTAAGGGTTCACCACCGCGGGGCAAATAGCGGATGCCACATGAGAAGTCATGCTCATCGCTCAGGTTCTGCCGTTGGTAAATCTGGAACTTCGCTGTCTTGCCGCCTTCCTCAACTGCCTCAAAGTTGCGCTGGCTGTGGACGGGCCTTGCTTGGGGCTTGTTTGACCAGCGCGCTTTGGGGTTGAGGATCCGTTTTGGCGCCAGCCTGAGCTGATCCAGTTCAGCCGTTGTGTAAAGCTTGATGATCACTCAGGTTGTCTGAACCTCCTCCATCAGCCTATGCCCATGTGGCAAGGGAACTCAGCGACCCAACCAGTCCAGCAGCGGAAACAACAGAACGCTATCCCGCCATGAGCCTGTCAAACTCCGCCTCCATCTCGTATGCATCGCAGAACTCCGCAAAGTCCCAGCGCCCCTGGTCCGCAAGCCTGTTGACGGCTGGTAGCCAGTAGGTGATCATGGTGTTTTTCTTCTCTTTGGCGTCTTCTTGTCGGTAGCCCTTGATCTCCACCACCAGGTGCAGGAGATCCTCCTCGCCATGCCCGTCCTCCACCAGCAGGATGAAGTCTGGCCAGTACATGCGGCGCTCCCCCTGAAAGCGATAGGGGACCTCAAAGCCAAGGCCATGGTTTTTCACGTAGGCCCGTACTCGAGAGTGGGCCTCGGCCACACGGCAGAACTCTGCCTCCCATTCGCTGTCATAGACCACCCAGTTGACGTGGCACCGTCCGGAACTGGTGCGCCAGCAGGTTCTCTTCGCCGTGGTGAAACGAACGTGAATGGTGGAGCCGTGGGTGGGATTGTAGGGGTCAAGCAACGCCTGGATGGGCTTGTCCTCGCAAGCGGGGGCGGCCATGATCCCCGCGGTGATGCGCTCGCAGGCGCTGTCCGCCAGACTCTCCATCAACACCTGGGCGGGATAGGCGCCGCCCTTGCACTGCAGATGGCTCTTCAACCACTGGCTCGTGATGCGCTTGAGTTGTCCGAACAGGTGCCACTTGGGGTTTTCATAGCCATCACGCCACCTGGTTTCCAACAGCCGCCTGGTGAGCTCGTATGCAATGGTGGCGGACCGCACATTGGCAGGATCTGTAACCCTCAGATTCACCCCCTCACCAAGGATGCCTTCGTTGCGGGTGACGGACGGACCACCAACCAGCTCGGGGGTGAGGGTCATGGTGGAGTCATGGTCAAATGTGGCTGAAATCTTCTCCTTGGGCAATTCCACCCGGTACCCCTGCACACGGGGAAAGCGGATCTCGCACCCATCCCGCTCCGGCGTGACGGCCTTCACCTGGACCACCTCCCGCGGCGGCTGGGGCGGGGCCACCACGGGGCGGGCCGTGAAGTCGAAGGGGATGCCCAGAACATCAGCGTACTCCACATCAAAATGACCTTCGTCGTTCAAGTGGTAAGACTGCCGGCGCAGCGCCCTGCCCACCACCTGCTCACAGAGAAGCTGGGTGCCGAAGGCCCGCACCCCCAGCACATGGGTGACGGTGTTGGCATCCCAGCCCTCCGTCAACATGGAGACCGACACCACGCAGCGGGTCTCACCACCCAGGCGCCCGGCCTTGCCCACGGTGTTCATCACCTCCCGCAACAAGTCCGTATCGGACATGGTCTCGGCCTGCCGACGGTTCCCGGTGCGCTGGATCATCTCCTTGCGAAACTGCTGGATCTCCTCGGCGGCCGCAGCACGGAAGCCGGAATCAAGCGCTTGGCCAGACTCCAATTGTTCGCTATCAATGAGCAGGGTGCGGGGTCGGGCCAGCGGCTGGCCCTGCTCGTCAAAGTTTCGGAACAGGGGCAGCTTGCCCGGCTGCGTTTTGGTGGAACCGTCTTGGGTTGTGTGCCGGAAACCCGAGATGTAGTCGTAGATCAGCTTTGAGGTGGAGGTGTTGTTGCACACCACGATGAAGCAGGGTGGAACCGGAATGCCCGCGTCCTGCCATTGGTCGAAGGTGCGCTTGTAATGGTCGTAGAGAGCGTTCAGGGCAGTTTCCAGTTCTCCTGGAATGCTCAGGGGATCCAGGGCTGCCGCCTTCCTCCGTCCTCTTCTCGGCATTTTCCGGCGAATATGGTCCCAAAGATTGCGGAACCTGGGCATGTCCCCACCGGGGATGTTGTCCGCCACCGGAACGCGGGGCAGCTTCACAATGCCGCATTCGATGGCGTCCATCAGGGAGAAGTCGCTCACCGTCCAGGGGAAGAGCGTCCCTTCCGCATAACCGGATCCCCGCAGGAAAAACGGGGTGGCGGAAAGGTCAATCACCCGCCCAATGCCTAACCTGTCTTCAACTGTTTCCAGGCCCGAGATCCAGACACGGGCAGCGTCCTGGTTTCTTTTTGCCTCTGCTTTGTCTTCACCTTTCAGGGAATCCTCTTCAATCTCCTCGGCTGGCTTCTGCCGGTAGCAGTGGTGTGCTTCATCATTGAGCACCAGGATGTTCTTGACGCCCATAAGCTGCGGCATCACCCGCTGTAGCATCTGCCCCTTGCTCTCATGGGTTGTTATCGCGGGTCCTCGGCCCTGGAGGAGCGCCCGGCCTCCTTGGGAGATGGCCAATGTCTCCCGCAGCGAGAAGGCGTGGTAGTTGGTGATGACAATTTTTGCCCGGTCCAGGTCACGGACCATGTCCAGCGGCACCAGATCGCGGCTTTGGTAATAACTGTCGGGATCGTTGGGCTGGAGCACCCGTAGGCGGTCCCGGATGGTAATGCCGGGTGTCACCACCAGGAATCCGCGTGTGAATCGCCGACTGTTGGGGTGGCGCACCGCATTGATGGTTTGCCAGGCAATGACCATGGCCATGACCGTGGTCTTGCCGGCGCCGGTCGCCAGCTTCAACGCCAAACGGGAAAGGCCGGGATTGGCCTGCTGGTTGGCTTCTGCCAAATGGTCAAGAAAATCACGGCCTGTCTTGACAAGTTTTGGCGCCACTTCAGTGAGCCAGATGACCGTTTCCACCGCTTCCACCTGGCAGAAGAAGGGGCGAAACCCACTGTGGTGGGGCTTCTGCCGACGCCAGTGGCGGAGTAGACGGGCGGTCTCCCCCGTCACGCGCCACTTGGCTGGATCCGTAATGGCCCGCCATTGGTTGACCTGTGTACGGAGGCTGCCAATCAGTTGCTCCAGGTTGTAGTGCTGACCTTCCGTCTTTAGCGCTGACACCTTTTTGTCAAAGACGATCTCCTGCTGTGATGCTCTCCCTCTGGCTCCCCGCTTCTTCGGCTTCGGGATCGGCGTGATGAACGTGAAGTGGCGCCGGCTCTGGCAGATCTTTCCGGTTGGCTGGCCCTCCTCGTCCAGATCCCAGTGCCGTCCAGGAATCTCATAAGGCGAGTTCAGAATTGGCCGCGTATGAAAGGATGTTGAGAGCGTTGCTCCTGAAGGCTGGCTGGCCTGGCACGGGTCACCGGCTTCCATCTGTCTCCATGCCCAAGCATCGAAACAGCCTACCCTGGCGGATATGCAGCGGCCACAGCCATCCATACCCGCACCTATCACCATTGGATCACCCACCGTGATCAACAACAGGCGGTGAACACTGCCCTGGCGCGGCGCCACGCCGTGGGCGCCCCATGAGCCGTCGTCCCCTCCGCACCTTCGCCTATGGCCACCCCTGGTTTTACCACCTGGTGACCGGAATCAGTGCCCTGCCGGTGGGCGGTCCCCAGCGGTTGCGGCAGCTCTGCGCCCAACGGCTGGCGCCACGACTGTCGCCCCACGCCCCGGTGCTGGACCTCTGCTGTGGGGACGGGGCAGCCAGTGCCCCTTTGTTGGCCCGTGGTTTCCCCGTCACGGGGTTGGACTGTTCCCATCAAGCCCTGGCGCGGGCGGCCCGCACCCATCCCGGTCTGGTGACAGTGGAGGGGTTGGCGGAGCAGCCGCCGTTGGCGCCGGGGCAATTTGCAGGAGTGCAGATCAGCCTGGCACTCCATGAGTTTCACCGTCCTGCCCGGCTGGCACTGCTGGCGGCGGCGTTGCGCCTGCTGCAGCCCGGCGGCTGGTTTGCGGCCCTGGACCTCCACCCCACCCATGGCCTGCTGGGCTGGCCACAGCAATGGTTTATCCAACTCTTTGAGACGGACACCGCCGTGGATTTCCTGACCTCCAACCTGGCGGCAGACCTGATCGCCACGGGCTATGGGTCCGTGGCTGTCGAGACCCTGGCCATGGGAGCTCTCCAGTTGGTGACAGCCCAGAACCCTTCCCCCCCTTCTGCCCCATGACCCCACCCCAAGAAGAAGGGCACCCCCTGGACGCCGCGGCGGCGGATCTGGGCTCCGGCAGGGCCACAGCCCCAGAGCAGGATGCAGCCGCCTACCGCCGCCGCCGCATGGCACGGCGCCAACAGGTGCAGCAACAACGGGTCCAGGCCCGGCAACGGGAGAAGGGATTACGGCTGGTGTTCACAGGCCAGGGGAAGGGGAAAACCACCGCAGGGCTGGGCCTGGTGCTGCGCACCCTGGGGCATGGGGAGCGGGTGGCAGTGGTGCAGTTCATCAAAGGGGCATGGAGTCCGGGAGAAGCCAAGGCCCTGGCCACCTTTGGAGAGCAACTGCGGTGGCACGCCCTGGGGGAAGGCTTCACCTGGATCACCCAGGACCGGCAGCGGGACCAGGAGATGGTG
>JAJDUS010000012.1 GCA_022826535.1 Prochlorococcaceae cyanobacterium jk18x1bzbins.87 | reverse complement strand
ATGGGTCCGTCACAGCGCAGGAGACTAGGGAACCTCTGAACAAGCCGGAGTTGTCCGCCATCAGACTCCTGCCTTCCCTGTCTCTACTGAGCTTTCAATAGCTCTCAGAGCCTCAAGGGGACTTGTTCAGATGTTCCCTAGCTAGAGATGACATGGAGCGGCTGATGGAAGAGTGCAAGTCCAGTGCGAGGGCCAAGGTGGAACAGGTCCTTTTCTATGTGAAGCAGATGTTTGGCTACGGCAAGGTGCGCTATCGTAGCTTGAGGAAGAATGAGAATCGGCTGCCCTGCTGCTTGGGTTTGCCAATCTGCTGCGGGCAGAATCCTGTATGGTGTGATGTTCACGGGATAGCTGTGTCTGATTGACAACAATCAGATAAAAACTGACCATTCAGCACCATTTTTGACGACGTTTAGCCATTTTAAGGGATATATCCTACTAATCAGAACCCAACATCTTGTATGGTCAATCTTTATGGGCTTATTCAGAGATTTCTTATCTTCGTGAACGGATGTTTCTGGCAGGGCCACTCTTGCAGTCGCGGGAGTCGTTTGCCGAAAACCAACGTTAGATACTGGCAGATAATGATAGCACATAACGTCGAATGTCATTCGGAATAACTCAAAAAATTAACAACAGATAGATGGGCAGTGCTTACACTATGGGAGTGTGAGCTTGTCAATGGGAATGCGGTCGAACGGCGTCTAAGGGATTTCCTTGGCGAGACCGTTATCCCGTAGTTCGCTGGGGAAGCGCTGCCGCCAAATGTTTTGTGGGCAAGCTCCCCTTCAGCCAGCCCCACGGCAACGCGGTGTTTTCCCGGCCATGCCGCAGCAACGCCAGGCGCAGCGACCCCCTTCGGTACCGGGGGCGTCTCTAGTGGGGGGGGGGGATGAACCCCATGGTCCTGGCCGTGGCTGGGACTGGGGAAGCTCATCCCATGATGGTCTGATTCCGGATGCCGCAATGCATGGATTTCTGGCCTGTCCGCCATTGGCCCGCTGCCGATGCCGCCCATCTGTTGGTTCACCCCCAGCAGATGCAGGCCATCGAGCAGGCCATGTTCAGTGGGGGCATGCCCCAGGCGGCCCTGATGGAAAAAGCGGCCCTGGCCATCAGCCGCCGGGTGCTGGAGTTGCTGAGCGCTTCTGATGCTGGCTGGAGGCACAGCCAGCCGGTGGCGGTCCTGATCGGGCCTGGCCATAATGGTGGGGATGGGGCTGTCTTGGCCCGGGAACTTCATCTGGCGGGCCGGGATGTGGTGGTTTGGAGTCCATTTCTCCGCCACAAGCCCCTCACTGCCGCCCACCTCCAGTACCTGGAGACGCTGAAGGTGCCCCGCCTGCCCCAGCCCCCCACGGCGGGCCAGGGACAACTGTGGATTGATGCCCTTTTCGGCCTGGGTCAGTCCCGGCCTTTGCCTGCCCAACTGGCCGCCTTGGCCCGGGAGGCCCGGTTGGCAGGGCAGTGCATCTGGGCCGTGGATGTGCCCAGCGGGCTGGATGATCGCCATGGGCAACCTCTGGGTGATTGTTTTTACAGCCAGCGCACGTTCTGTTTGGGCCTTTACAAGCGGGGCCTATTACAGGGCGACGCCTTGGATGTGGTGGGTCAACTGGAGCGCTTGGACTTTGGCGTGCCCGGATGGGCATTGGAGATGGCCCAGGAACAGGGTCTCCTCCCACGGGGTGTGGCCGCAGCGGATCGCGCCACAGCGCCATGGCCTGAGCCCCCTTCTGCCGCGGACAAGTATGGTCGGGGCAGACTGTTGCTGTTGGCCGGCAGCCGACGTTATCCAGGCGCCGCTGTGCTGGCCACGGCAGGGGCCGATGCCAGTGGGGCCGGTGCTGTCACCATCTACATGGAGCCGGACGTGGCGCGCCGGGTGGGTGACTGCTATCCCCATGTACTCAATGCCGCGGCCCATCTGTCCCCACCCTTGGAGTCTGGGCCACTGGTGTGGCGTCAACTCCCGGATCCTGATCGCCATGACGCCATTCTGCTGGGGCCGGGCATGGATTCTGCCCCCTTTGTGGCCCATGCCTGGGAACCCCTGCAGAAATTTGCTGGCTTGCTGGTGCTGGATGCCGATGGGCTCAACCGGCTGGCCACCATGCCAGGGGGTGAAGCTGTGGCATGGCTGCAAGGACGCTGTGGCCCCACCTGGATCACCCCCCATCGTCGAGAGTTTGATCGTCTCTTCCCCGCCTGCAGCCATGGGGACCACCTGGAGCGGGCCACGGCAGCAGCCCAGGCTGCCGGGGTCACAGTATTGCTCAAGGGTCCACGCACGGCCATTGCCGCACCAGATGGGCGCTGTTGGCAGCTTTTGGAAGGGGTTCCCACCGCAGCCCGGGCTGGCTTAGGGGATGTGCTGGCGGGCTTTGCCGCGGGTCGCGGCGCCATGGCCGCTGCTGGCGGCTGCCTGGATCATGGTCAATTGGTGCGGGTCGCCCTTGACCATCTCCATGCTGCCCAGCAACTGGTGCGGGAGGGTTGGAGGCACCCGTCTCCCCCCATGGTGGCTGAGTGCCTTCGCCGCAATGCCCCTTCTGTTCCTTAGGTTCAGGACTCATAATACGAGGAGTGAGATCCTCCCACCAGAGAGGGACCCCCAAGAGAGCACCGGGAGGAGATGGGTGGTGGCCCAGTTGTTGGGGATCAGCGGAGAGCAGGTTGACCGCATCCGCCCCTTGTTTCCCAAGGAACCGGGTGTGAAGCGGGTGGAGGACAGGAAGGTGTTGAGCGGCATCACCCCTGTCATTCAGAAGGGTCTGCGCTGGGTGGATGCCCCGGCCGCCTATGGCCCCCACAAAACCCTCGACAACCGTTGCCGTCGCTGGTGAGACAAGGGTGTTTTTGATTTGATCTTTTCTGAGTTGTCAGCATCCGATGCCGCAGAGCCAGAGGTCCTGATGATTGACGCCACTGACATCAAAGCCCATCCCACGGCGTGCAGCCTCAACAAAGGGGGGCATGACCAGCAAGCTCCATGGGGTCTGTGACAGCAAAGGTGGTCCCCTGCGACTCCACCTGCGTGAGGGGCAATGCAAGGTATGACAGGGACAAAATCCGTAAGATGCTGTCCCAGCAGGGCATCCCGCCTTGCATTCCGCCCGTCGCTGCCGCAAGAAACCAGTCCATTACAGCAAGAGGTTGGATCGCAGGCGCCACAAAATCGAGACGCTCTTTTCCCGACAGAAGGGCTGGCGGCGTCTTGAAACCCGCTACGACCGCTGCACCCACGTCTTCCATTCTGCCATCCTCTTGTTGTCCTCTTCTGGTGATGAGTCCTGACCCTAGGGGGGACCGCCACCGCCAACGATGGTGACCACCTCCAGCACATCCCCCTCCTGGAGCCTGGTGCGGAGCCAGTGCTGCCGGTGGAGAATCTCACCGTTGAACTCCAGGGCCACCAGGCGCAGGTCATAGCCCAACTGCTCCAGGCCCATGATTAACCCTTGGCCTGATGGAACGGCCACGGCTTGGCCATTGACCTGAATGGTAACCAGCGCGCTCATGGGCAAGACACTGAAGAAGACGTTCCAAGGCCTTGCAGCAATTGGCGGGTGACTGCGCCAGGATCCGGAGCTTCCATCAAGGCGCGGACCACCGCAACGCCATGGGCGCCGCTTTCCATGGCTTGGTGGGCATTCCCGGGATTCACCCCGCCAATGGCAAAACAGGGAATGGGGCTACAGGCTGTTGCTTGACGCACATAATCCAGGCCCACAGGGGAACGACCGGGTTTGGTGGGGGTGGCCTGTACAGGGCCAACCCCCACATAGTCGCAGCCATCGGCAATGGCCTGGCGCAGGTGATCCAGACAGCTGGTGCTACGGCCAATGAGCCGCTCTGGACCCAGCAGACGGCGGGCCGCCAGCGGAGGAAGATCCCCTTGCCCCAGATGCACCCCGTCAGCCTCTGCAGCCAGGGCCAGATCCACCCGATCATTCACGATGAACAGGGCCCCATGGTCCCAGCAGAGTTGCCGCAGAGCGGTGGCTGTGCGGAGGCGCTGGTGATCCGTCACCCCACCGTCACCCCCCCAGGGGGACTTCTCCCGGTACTGCACCAGCCGTAGGCCCGCCTCCAAACAGGTCTTGACCGCCCCCAACAACTCCGGTGCCGGTTGGGTAATCAGGTACAGGCGGGCTTGGCGGAGCGCCTGGTGGCGCTCCTGGTTGGCCAGGAGGGCTGTTTCCAGGTCATAAAGGCCATAGCGGATGGCGGCAGCAGTGGCAGCCAACTCCCCTGGGTCATGGCGACCAAACTCCTCCAACACCCGCAAGGCTTCTTGCACCCTGGCACAGTTGGCGGCCACCACCTGCTGTGGTGTGGAGCGCTCCTGCTGGGCTTGGTGGGCCATCCCGGTGGCGGGGTCGGATGCCCCGTGGCGCGCTTGTTTCAGAGTGGAGGGGTGACATTGGCCCAGGCGTTGGCGGTAGTCTTTGAGTTGGGCCACCAATTCCGGCCGCTGTAGCCCCAGGCGACACCAATCCTCCACCACCCGCAAACCCTCCCGGGCCCGGTTCAGGTTGGCATCCAGCAGCCGCGCAACGCCATGATGCGTCCCCCCTGGTGGGGAAATCACGACACGAGATTCTGAATTCACCATGGACGGTTTTGTTCCCGGTTCGTAGCGTGTGGATGCCCTGTTTGCCACCCGTGCCCGACAACGATCTTAATCGTGGAATCATGCGCTTTGACGGGGCAGACCACCCCATCCTGGTGATCCTCTCCGGCGCCTTGATTCTGGGTGGGATCTGTGCATTGGTGATTTGGGGGCTGGCCAATGCCTACCCCACAACTTGAGGGAGCAGCACCTGGCGGGCCTGCTGGGCATCCCGACCAATCTGGGCGCTGAGATGGTCCAGGTCCTGGAAGGTTTGTTGGCTGCGGAGAAAACGCACGGGCTCCACTTCCAATTCCAAGCCGTTGAGGGTCATGGTGCGATCCAGCAGATGCACCTCCACTGCTGATGGCGCAGCAGGGTCTACGGTGGGCTGGGGACCCAGATTCATCACAGCGGAGAAAGGGCCTTCCCCTCCCAACCGCACCCAGCAGGCATAGACCCCTTCCCGGGGCAGGAATTTGCGCCCGTTCACCTGGAGATTTGCCGTGGGCCAACCCAACTCCCGCCCCAACCCCCGCCCCGCCACAACCCGGCCCCGTAACCGATAGGGGTGGGGCATCAGTTGGCTTGCCTTGTCCAACTGGCCCTGCTCCAGTGCCGAGCGGATGCGACTGCTGCTGATGCGCTGGCAACCGTCACTGAGCAGAGGCGCCACCCGCACCTGCACCCCATGGCCCCCGCCCAACTGCCGCAACAGACGCGCATCACCGCGGCGACCGGCGCCGAAGCGGAAATTCTCCCCCACCGCCACCACACAGGCCCGCATCTGCTGCACCAGCACTTGCTCCACAAAGTCCTCCGGGCTCAGGCGGGCAAAGGGGCGATCAAAGGGAAGCAGCACCAACTGCTGAATGCCCAGCGGCGCCAGCAGGTGGAGCTTTTCCTGGGGAAGGTGCAGCCGCAGACGCACCTCATCGAACAATACCTCCCGGGGATGGGGCCAGAAGCTGGCCACGGTGGGAATGGCCCCACCCACATCTTCTGTGACCTGGGCAATCACCCGTCGATGGCCGGCATGGAGCCCGTCAAAACTCCCCAGGGCCAATGCGGTGGGGGTCCGGATCGCATCCGGGGAACGGAGAGGAATCATGGGCACAGGAGCCAAGGCCATCGCCTGAGGCATTCCCTTCTAGCCTCCTACTACATCCTTTTGACCTGTTGAGCTTGCTGTGCCATGGTTGATCGCCTTGATTTGCAGCGCATTTCCCTGGCCTTGCGCCGTCTGAGCTGGGGACAATTCTGGATTCAACTGTCCCTGGCAGTGGTGGTATTTGTGGTGCTGCTGCTCACCTCCAATAGCGGCCTGGCGGTGGCGGCGGAACGGTCCCTGGGACCAGGGCTGGCGCTCACCACCCTGGCGTTTCTGGTGCTGCTCTTCAGCCTGTGGCAATGCTGGCGGGTGGTGCGCTGTGGACGGGCCCTGGACTCGGCAGGCCCACGCCCCTCCCGGCCCGAGACCTCACGCCTTGTGTGCCGCGGGATTTTGGCGTCCCTGTTGGGATTGGTGCTGGGGATAGCGGGCTACCAGGCCTTGGCCGGTAGCCTGTTTGTACAGGCATCGTTGCAGGCGCCAGGTTTCTTTGGGGGACCGGTGGGAACAGGCTTCGGTGGCGGCGGACCGGTGAATTACCCCATCACCTCCATTGAGATGCTCTCCGTCCTGAGCAATACCCAAGTGCTGACAGCCCATCTGGTGGGGTTGATCATTGGCCTCTGGCTGCTGCGGCGCATCCATTAGGGGAAAGGGGAAGCGGCGCCAGCGGTGGAAGGGTAGACGGATCACCGTGCCAGAAAAGCTGGGGTTGCAGGGGGGTGATGGCAATCCAGCCGGCCTCCACACAGGCCAGATCCGTAGGCCACGGGGCTGGACCGACACGGTGACGGAGATCCTCTGCTGTCATCTCCACGCCCGCTCTGTAGCGGACCTCTCCTGGGGCGGGAGTCTGCACATGGAAGTGCTCCACGTAGCGCCGGCCACAGGGGCGGCACCATTGGACGCCATGGATCCGGCTGGCGGGACAACCGGGCAGATTCATATTCAGGAGAACACCCCCTGGCCATCCCTTGGCAAGGCAGTGTTGCGCCACCGCCAACACCCATGGGGTGGCTGCCCTGGAGTCATGCCAGTGGGGACCGCAACTGCTGATGGCCATGGCGGGGATTCCCAACAATGTTCCCTCCATGGCGGCGGCCACGGTGCCGGAATAGAGCACATCGCAGCCCAGGTTGGGGCCATGGTTGATCCCCGCCAACACCACATCCGGTGGTTTGGCCAGGAGGGTGGTCAGCGCCAGCTTGACGCCATCCGCCGGGGTGCCACTGCAAGCCCAGGCCCTGATATGGTCCCCAAAGACTTCATCCATCCGCTGGGCCTGGATTGCCTCCTGTGTGGTGAGGCAATGGCTGCTGGCTGAACGCTCCCGATCAGGGCAGACCACATCCACCCGATGTCCGGCGGCGTCACAAGCCATCACCAAAGCCTGGAGGCCGGCCGCCATAATCCCGTCGTCGTTGCTGACCAGAATGTGCAGCCCCAGGGAATTTCTCTTTGTCATTGCACAAACGCTCTCGCTCACGGTTCCACTACAGGCGACATCTAAAGTGCCAGCAGCCGTAGAACCCTGGTGGTGAGCACCCCCGGCAATCTGGACCCCCTCCCTGGCCAACTGGATACCCCTGACCAGAACATTCGCGGGGTCGATCCTTCACAAGTACTGGAGAAGGTCACGGCTGCCCATAGAACACTGGATACCCCTGACCAGAACATTCGCGGGGTCGATCCTTCGCAAGTACTGGAGAAGGCCATGGCTGCCCATGGAAAACTGGATACCCCTGACCAGAACATTCGCGGGGTCGATCCTTCACAAGTACTGGAGAAGGTCACGGCTGCCCATAGAACACTGGATACCCTTGATCAGACGATCCGCAGGGCCGATCCTTCACAAGTACTGGAGAGGGTCACGGCTGCCCATAGAACACTGGATACCCCTGGCCAGAACATTCGCAGGGCCGATCCTTCACAAGTACTGGAGCAGGCTATGGCGGGGCTGCAGCAGCTCAAGCGAGCCGCCGGTGACCAGATTCGCGAAGCCGCCTCTCCACAGGCACTGGAGCAGTTGCGCATCAGTTTCCTGGGCAAGAAAGGGGGACAGCTCTCCAGTGTGCTGGGAGCCATGGGCATCTTGCCCCATGCCCAGAGACCCCTCGTGGGCCAACGGGCCAACGAGCTCAAGAAGGAGCTGCAGGAGTTGCTCAAGGAACGGTTGCAGGAACTGGAGGCCGCAGCCCTGACCGAGCGCCTGAAGCAGGAAGCGGTGGATGTGACCGCTCCAGCCCTCTACAGGCCCTTGGGCCACCCCCATCCGCTGCTCAGCACCCTGGATGAGATTGTCACCATCTTCTGCGGCCTGGGGTATCAGGTGGTGGACGGACCCGAAATCGAAACGGACCACTACAACTTTTCCGCCCTCAACATTCCCGAGGACCACCCGGCCCGGGAGATGCAGGACACCTTCTATCTGCCCGACGGAGAGCTGCTGCGCACCCACACCTCCCCCGTCCAGATCCGCCATCTGGAGCGCCACAAGCCCCCTGTGCGGGTCATTGCTCCTGGACGGGTCTATCGCCGTGACGCCGTAGATGCCACCCACTCCCCCATCTTCCACCAGGTGGAGGTGCTGGCGGTGGATGAAGGACTGAATTTTGGCCACCTGCGGGGCACCGTGATTCAGTTTTTGCAAGCCTTTTTTGGGGCGTTGCCGGTGCGCTTCCGGGCCAGCTACTTTCCCTTTACCGAACCATCGGCGGAGGTGGATGTGCAGTGGCAGGGGCGCTGGCTGGAGGTGATGGGCTGTGGCATGGTGGATCCGGCAGTTCTGGAGGGCCTGGGTCTGGATCCGGAGCGCTGGAGTGGTTTTGCCGCCGGCATGGGGGTGGAACGGGCCTGCATGGTGCGCCATGGCATTGACGACATTCGGCGTCTATTCACCAGTGATCTGCGCTTTTTACGCCAGTTCTGACGATTTGCTTGAGGGGGAAGGGCAGGTCAAGCCATGACCAGCAAGGGTGCCAACCACGCGGCCCAGGAGGATGGGAAGCCACCAGTTCTGGGGTTGATTGTCAATGACAGCAAGCCCAAAGCCTTGGCGGCAACCCGGATGCTGGCCCAACGGTTTCGGAAGGCGGGCTGGCATGTGGAGCGCACCGCCAGCGCAGGGGGACTGGTGGGTTTTGCCAGCCCCGAAGGTCCCTTGCAGGGGATCCGCTATGACGCCTGCGTTCCCCCCAACTTCCACCCGGACATCACCATGGCCATTGTGCTGGGTGGGGATGGCACCGTGCTCTCCGCTGCCCGGCAGACCGCACCCATCGGTGTCCCCATGCTGGCTGTCAACACCGGCCACATGGGTTTTCTGGCGGAGGCCTATCTCCACGAACTGGAAACCATCATCGCCCAACTGTTGGCGGGTCGGTGGACGGTGGAGGAGCGCACCATGCTGGTGGTGACCCTGCTGCGGGGCGATCAGAGGCGCTGGGAAGTGCTCTGCCTTAATGAGATGGCCTTGCATCGGGAACCCCTCACCAGCATGTGTCACTTCGAGGTGGCCATCGGCCGCCATGCCCCTGTGGACATTGCTGCGGACGGCGTCATTCTCTCCACCCCCACCGGCTCCACTGCCTATGCCCTCAGTGCGGGTGGCCCCGTGATTACGCCGGAGGTTCCCGTGCTGCAGTTGACGCCCGTGGCGCCCCATTCCCTGGCCTCAAGGGCTTTGGTGTTCAGCGACCAGGAGGCAGTCACGGTGTTTCCTGCTACGCCGGAGCGTTTGATGATGGTGGTGGATGGCAGTGCGGGTTGCTACGTGTGGCCAGAGGACCGGGTGCTCATTCAACGCTGCCCCCGGAGTGCCCGCTTTGTGCGACTCCAGGAGCACGAGTTTTTTCAGGTGCTACGGGAAAAGCTGGGCTGGGGCCTGCCCCATGTGTCCAAGCCCAGAAGCGAAAGCCCCTGAGCCACGGAGGCCAGAACGGCAGCAACGGGCAACCCCCTCAGAGGGCGCCGCGGCGGGCAAAGATGATGAAGACCACCGCAGGGCCAGCGATAAAAATCAGGCCAAGGGAGACAAAGCCAGCAATGAGACCGAAATCAATGCCCATGGGTGTGAAGCGCCATCCAAGCTGCACAAGTTTAGGCGCCCATGGGAAACTCCACTGGCCGCAGGCCTGGGTGTAACACGGTTTTACGTTGCTGGCGCCCGTTACCCCATGGCGTTCCGGCAGCTTTGCCTGGTATCCTTTTGAACTTGCAGCATCCGGGATGGATTGCTGCCGTCAACACCCTGCGGCCCCTTGGTCATCCTGAGCCAGCTTCCCCGCCCCAATGCTTTACTGCCGGACCAGCAATTGGTCATGGATGATGGTGGTCGGTCTCCTTGGGCATGATCTCCTCCGAGAAGAGCCGTTTGGCGGTGCTGATGGGCGCCTTTATTACCGTATTTCTGGCGGAACTGGGGGATAAGACCCAGCTGGCCACCTTGATGCTGGCAGCCCAGTCTCGCCACCCGTGGCAGGTGTTCCTCGGCGCTGGTGCCGCCTTGATGACCTCCAGCCTGTTGGGGGTGCTCCTGGGGCAATGGCTGGGGCGTGTGCTGCCCCCCAAGCTGGTCAAGCAGGGGGCCGGGACCTTGATGATTGTCCTGGGCCTGGTCTTTTGCGTAAGATTTTATTCAGTTCTGTGATCCATGGATCTACAGAATGTTTCCTGAGCACCGTTGCGCTCCATGGATGTTGCCCTGGTCTCTTCCACATTCCTGACCATCCTCCTGGCGGAGTTGGGAGACAAAACCCAACTGGCCACCATGGCCCTGGGCAGTTCCTCCGGGCGCCCCCTCATGGTGTTCCTCGGCAGCACGACGGCCCTGCTCCTGGCCAGCCTGCTGGGGGTTATGGTGGGAGAATCTCTGGCATCCATGGCGCCGCCTGCATGGCTACACTTGGCCGCAGGAATCGGTTTCCTGATCCAAGGCGTGCGCCTTCTGTTGGAGACCAGAGGTAATCTCCCCACAAGCGCCTCCCCTTGACCAGAGGCATTGCCCCGGCCCACAGGGTCAATCCCAGCGCACCCATTGCACCGTTGCGCCCGTGGGCGACGCAAGCCATGGCGACAGAGCACACGCTACCCCGGCTGCTTGTTTGCTCCACAAAACATTTGCCCACGTGATGAAGTTCTCGGTTGCGAAGCTGTTGAGTCAGCTTCATCCTGAAACCCCCACAACCGTCAGCCAACTGCGGAAGAAGTTTTCCCTCAACGCAGAATCAGAGAAAACCCAACTTGACATTGCCCTGGCGGCCCTCCAGTCGTTGGGTGTGCTCCGTCACCAACGGGGCAGAGTCCAACTGCAGCCCCACGACCATCTGATTCCCGCCCGTCTGCGCAGCTCCAGCAAGGGGTTCTGCTTTGCCGTACGGGAAGGTGGCGGCGGCGACATTTATGTCCGGGACCAGCATTTGAACCATGCTTGGCATGGGGACCGGGTTCTGGTGCAGATTGTCCGCGAAGGGGGGCGACGCCGTTCACCTGAAGGGATTGTGCAGTGCGTATTGGAGCGGGTCCACGGGACCCTCCTCGCCATCCCCAAGCGCAGCGACCATGGTCTTATTGCCCAGCCCCTTGACGACCGGCTGCCCCATCCCATCCAACTGCCGGAGGAAGACAGCCACCACCTGGACGCCTCCGACCATGCGGTGGCGGAGGTACACCTTGACCGCTTCCCCATTGCCCAGCACCTGGCCCAGGGGAAGATCGCCCATAGCCTCCCCACCAGTGGTGGTGAATCCCAGGATCAGCGTCTGGTGCAAACCAAGCATGGCATTTTTGGCCGCAGCACCCGCAATCGGTCTGTTTTGAAGCCCCTGGACCTGGGGAAACGGGAGGACCTCCGCTCCTTGCCCACCTTGTTATTGGCGGGCTATAGCGTCTGGGATGCGCCACAACTGCCCGCCCTTTCCCTGGAAACCACCTCCACAGGCAGCCGGCTGTGGGTGCATACTCCAGCCCTGGCGGAGCGTTTTACCGCTTTGGGATATCTGGATCTCTGGATGCGGGACCGGGGCACAGCCATCTGCACGGGCCGCCGTTGGCAGGGCCTGATCTCGGCCCAGTTGGTCAAGGCGTCCGCCTTGGTGGCGGATGAGGAGCAGGCCGCCCTCTCCGTTGCGCTGGACTTGGCTCCCGACGGCACACTAGAGGGCTACCGATTCTGCCGCTCCACCATCAAACCCGATGTTCTGCTGCAAGCCAGGGATCTCCAGGACTTGGCCCGGCAGGAATTCAAGGTCCGTGATCAGCTTCCCGCCCCGGTGCGCCACTTGAAGCCCCACATGGCCACCATCGCCCAGTTGCGCACCGTTCTCGCCGCGGTGCGGCAGCAGCGCCTGGCCGCAGGCTCCATTGAGTTGGACCTGCGCCAGCCAGCGCTGAAGACGGTGGGAGACCTGCAGACTGTGGCCTTGGACGAGAAGCTCCAGGGCTGGCTGCCCCGGGCCCAGGATCATGAACCCATGGCCTGGCTACGGGAGGCAGGCCTTGTGGCCAACCGGGCCTTGGGCCGCCACTGTGCCGCATTGAAATTGCCGGCTTTTTATGTGCAGAGTGGGCCCATGGAAGCCAGCGACTTGAACGGCGTGGCGAGAACCGCCTTGGGGCTGGAGAGCAATCTGGAATTGGGGCAGGACGGGAACGCCCCGGATGGAGCCACCATGGCAACGGTACTGCAAACGGCGGCACGGAGCCGTGCCCTGCAACAACAGCTGCGCAATGTGGTGAAGCCCTGCGCCTTTGCGTCGGAGCCAGGTCCCTACATGCCAGCGGGAGAACAGAAGGCCTATGCCCCGTTCATGGGCGCGGCGTTGCACTATGGGGAATTATTCAACCAGCAACTCCTGGTCACGCTCCTGCGTCATGGCAAGTGCAGCGATGCCGGCCACCCAGAGGCCGTGGACCTGGCCAGCCACCGGAGCCATGACCAGGTGTCCTGGGAGGTGCTGCCTCCCGACCACAGCAAGCCCTTCAAAGACGCCCTGGCAGAAGGTCTCTGCCAACACCTGCTGGATCGCAGCCGCTTTGCGGCGGTGGTGGAGGCGGACTGGGTTGCGCTTTGCCAGGCGCGCCATTTGGAATCCCATGTGGGGAAAACCATGGATGGGGTGATCAGCGGGGTGCAAAGTTATGGTCTGTTTGTGGAGTTACCCCCCAGCCATGGGGAAGGTCTGGTGCATATCAGTTCCCTGCGGGACGATTGGTATGAGTTCCGTGCCCGGCAACATCGCCTCCTGGGCCGTAAAAGTCAACGGCAGTTCATGCTGGGGGACACCATCCCCGTGGAGATCCAGAAGGTGGATGTGCTGCGCAACCAGATTGACCTGGTGGCTGTGACGGCAAACGCCCCTGGGCCCACTTAGACGCCAGATGGAGCCTGGCGATGGCCAGGCTCAAGGCGCTGCAACAGTGGCGCCGGCACAGGAGCTGCCCTGGCCTGCGGTACAGCCAAAGCAGTGGCTACCCGTACGAATGCTGCGCCCGGCCAGGGATTCGGGTGTCACGTCAGCAATGGTATGCCCCGCTAGGGGCATATCCAGCATCTGGTTGAAGTCGCAGTCATAGAGTTGGCCGTTGGGGGCAACGGACAGGGTATCTCGGCACATGAGTCCCCGGACGGCGCAAGGATTAAAGGCATTTTCCAACACCTGCTGATAGCGCTCCAGACGGCCTGTCTCCACCAGCCAGTCCCGAAAGCGGGCAATGGGCATATTGGTCAGCCCGATGAGTCGGTCAAACGTGACCCCATGCTTGGCCAGTTCCTGGCGCCACTGGTCAGTGATTTTGCTGCAAAGGAGCTGGAGGCGGTCGCCATCGGGATTGGTCATCAGGGTGAGCTGGCGCTGGGGATCCCCGGTGCCATAGCCCACGGCCCGGAGACGGTGCAGACCCTCCAGAGACTGTTCCCAGCTTCCGTCCCCCCGCTGCCGATCAGAGATTTCCCGACTCCAGTGGGGAAGACTGGCCACCACCTCCACCTGGTGGTCTGCCAGCCATTGGGGCAAATCCCGATAGGAGGGCACTAACAGGATGGTGAGATTGCAGCGATCAATCACCGGGATATTTCTTGACCGCGCAGCGCGCACCAGCTCCCGAAAACGACGGTGCATTTCTGGTGCCCCACCGGTCAGGTCCACGCACCGGGGCTGGAGACGGTCCATGGCGGTAATGCACTGGGCGACCACGGCATCCGGCATCTGGGTGGCCCCTTGATCCGGGCCAGCCCCCACATGGCAATGGCTGCAGCGCATATTGCAGAGACGGCCAAGATTGAGTTGCAGCGCACGAAGCGCCTGGGTGCGCTCCAGCCGCTGGCCCGCAGCAGCTAGGCGGATATGGAAGGTGCTGGCAACCATGGCTCGAGATTCAGGTCTGGGAATAGATTGTCTTCTGCTTCCACGGCTTTCAACCAGGCTGGCGGGAGCGCCTGGCCGGAATCCAGAGCATCAGCCAGGTCCTGGAAGCGATCTCCGTGGCGATGAATCTGCTCCCGGGCCAAATCCGTTGTGGTGCCGGAACGGAGAATGAAGCTCCAATCGGAGCTTTGCAGGAGCAAAAGTTCTCGGGCCGCCTGGCGCAGGAGGCGTTGACTCTGCTGGTGGCATCCGTGTCTGACCACCAGCCTTTCCATACGCAGTCCACAGCGATGCCAGAGGGGAACTGCCCAGGCGTTGGTGTCGTTCAGCCAGTAGCCGTGGTAGCCCCCTTGTCCCCAACTGGATGGTGCTGGACAGCAGAGTTGCAGGCGGGGGGAATCCTCCAGGCAACGGCGCAGGGTGGTGAAACCAAGCTGGTGCCGGGGGGCCGCTCGCCATAGGGCCGCAAGGAATTGCGGCCCCTCATACCACCAGTGGCCAAACAGTTCCGCATCAAAGGGGGCCACCACGAGGGGAGGCTGGCTCCCCATGGCGGACTGCAACTGCTGTAACTGCTGAACCCGCCCTTGCACATAGTGTTCAGCATCCGCCTGAACTTGAAACTCGGCATCCTCGGGCGCGTAAGGGGGCTTGTGCTCCAAGGGGCAGGATCGCGGCCCCACCGCGTGTAGCTTGAGACCCAGGGGACGGGAATCGGGAATCCCCATCTCCTGCAACTGCTCCGGGGGCAGGTTCCAACCCAGATCCCGGTAAAACTCCCGATAGCAGGCTTGCCCCGGATAGCCATCCCGGGCCGACCACACAGGCAATGTGGCGGTGCTGTCTCGCCCCATAAACGCCACGGCCCCCGGTGAGCAGATGGGAGCATAGACCCCATAGCGGGGGCGGGGCAGGGCCTGAAGCAACCCATGGGCATCCAGAACGGCATACCGCAGCCCTTCCGCCGCCATCAGACGGTCAAGCCCCTCGAAGTAGGCACACTCGGGGAGCCAGATGCCCAGGGGGGCACAGCCCAGATGGTGGCGGTGGTGCTCCACGGCAACCCGCAGTTGGGCCACAACGGCGGAGCGGGGCTCCCGCAATAACGGCAGATAGCCGTGGGTGGCGCCACAGGTGAGCAGATCCAGCACCCCCTGCTGTTGCAATGCTTGAAACGCAGGGATCAATCGCCCCTCCAACTGACGCCAGAAGGCCAACATGGCCTCCAGTTGTCGGCTCAGATGGGCAGCAGCATGGTGCTGCGGGGGTGGGGCCCACTGCAAAATCCGCTGACGACACATAACCCAGTCCGGGAAACGGCCACAGAGCAACGGATCGGCCAGCATGGCCAACAGGGTGGGGGAGAGGCTGAGGCTGAGGGCCGGGGCCTGCTGAGGATCCTCCACACTGCGTTGCAGATGGTGGAGCAGGGGAAGGTAGCTCTCCAAAACAGCCTGGTGGAACCAGTCCTCCTGCAAACTTCCCGCCTGCAGACGACGCACAAAAGGCAAGTGGCCGTGCAGCACCAGTGCCAGGTGTCCTGCTGCCATGACCTTTACTGCGCTGGGTTCAAACATTACGCTGCACCTGCCCCGATGCGCCTAGAATGAATTAACTCACAATGATTCCGCATAGGATGTCTTCCCATCGCTCAGTTGCGCCCCTTGGGACCATGCGGGCCAAGGATCCCGGGCGTGTCCTCATTTTTGACACCACCCTTCGTGACGGGGAGCAGTCCCCAGGCGCCAGCCTCAATCTGGAAGAAAAGCTTGTCATTGCCCAGCAACTGGCTCGGCTCAATGTGGACATCATCGAGGCCGGTTTCCCCTTCGCCAGCAAAGGGGACTTTGCGGCGGTGCAACGCATCGCCCAGGTGGTGGGCACGGAGAACGGCCCCGTGATCTGCGGCCTCTCCCGTGCCGCCAAAGGGGACATTGAAGCCTGTGCCCAGGCCATTGCCCCTGCTGCCCACAAGCGCATCCACACCTTCATCGCCACTAGCGATATTCACCTCAAGCACAAGCTGCGCAAAACCCGCCCTGAGGTGCTGGAGATCGTGCCGGAGATGGTCGCCTATGCCTCATCCCTCTGCGATGACGTTGAATTCTCCTGCGAAGATGCCGCCCGCAGTGACCCGGAATTCCTCTACGGGGTCATTGAGGCTGCCATTGCCGCAGGAGCCACCACCATCAATATCCCCGACACCGTGGGGTACACCACGCCGGAAGAGTTTTCCCAACTGATTGGAGGCATTGATGCCCATGTGCCCAACATGGACCAGGCGGTAATCTCCGTTCATGGTCACAATGATCTGGGCTTGGTGGTGGCCAACTTCCTGGCGGCCCTGGGGGCCGGCGCCCGCCAGTTAGAATGCACCATCAATGGCATTGGGGAACGGGCCGGCAATGCCGCCCTGGAGGAGTTGGTGATGGCCATGCATGTGCGCCGTCAACTGTTCAACCCCCTTCTGGGTCGCCCTGCCGATAGTAAAGAGCCCCTGACAGCCATCAACACCGAAGAGATTTACCGCACCTCCAGGTTGGTCTCCAATCTCACAGGCATGTTGGTGCAACCCAATAAGGCCATTGTGGGAGCCAACGCCTTTGCCCATGAGTCCGGCATCCACCAGGACGGTGTGCTCAAGAACCGCACCACCTACGAGATCATGGATGCCCGCACCATTGGTCTCAGACACAACCGCATCAGCCTGGGCAAGCTGTCTGGGCGCAATGCCTTCCGTAGCCGCCTGGAGGAACTGGGCTACAACCTTGCCCCAGGGGATCTCAGCCAGGCCTTCCGCCGCTTCAAGGAACTGGCGGACCGCAAGCGGGACATCACCGATCTGGATTTGCAAACCATTGTCAGTGATCAAGTGCAGCAGGTGGATGCCACCTACACCCTCAAGCTGGTGCAGGTGAGTTGCGGCACCAATCTGCGCCCCACCGCTACGGTTACCCTGGAGGACAGCCAGGGGGGCCTGGCCACCGCGGCGGCCATTGGCACAGGTCCGGTGGATGCGGTGTGTCACGCCATTGATGAGCTAGTGAAGGTGCCCAATGAGCTGGTGGAGTTCAGCATCCAGGCCGTCACCGAGGGGATTGACGCCCTGGGGGTGGTCACCATTCGCCTCCGCCAGGGAGACCTTCTCTGCTCCGGGTATTCCGCGGATACTGATGTGGTGGTGGCCTCAGCCCAGGCCTTCGTGGCCGCCATTAACCGGCTCCTGGTGCTCAGTCAGCACCCCTCCACCCGTCCCCAGCACACCGAAATTCCAGCATCTCAGCCCAATCGGGCCATGGCTGCCTCCCCCTGAGGGGCAGCCAGACCATGCTCCATGGGCAACCGGGGCCATGGTTGTCCATGCCATTGGGCTGGGCTGCCAGCAGCGCCAGTGGCGGAGCCCCAGTTGCCCCATGAGCGCTTGACGCAATAGCTGTTGGAGATGGGGCAATGCAGAGGGGTGCAGCGGAAGCCCCGCAGGGGGCCCATGGCCAAACACTTGCCGCCACAGCACAGGGGAGGGCCACAGGGCCATCTCCCCGTGCTGGAGCAGGGCCCGCCGGCTTCGGCGCTGGGCGCTACCAATCCGCTTGTTCCCATCGGCCTCCACCAGATCCGCGGCGGTGGCGCGGTCAAAACAATGGCTGCTGGTGAGATGCGCAGCGTCCTGGCCGAACATCAGGGGGTGGCCCAACTGGGCGAAGGCCCCCTGTAACCAGCGGCAGCAGAAGCGATAGCGCTCCACCCCGGTGCCACCAGCCACCATGGTGATGGGCAACACCAGGGCATAGGTGAGTCCGCCACCGTGGAGGACTGCCGAACCGCCGCTGGGGCGCCGCACCAACTCCAGATGGCCTTGGTGGGCCAGGGCATCCCATCGGGCTGGGTAGGAGCGCTGATGGCGGCCCAGGGAGAGACATGGCCACGGCCAGTGGTAAAACCGCAGCACAGGTCCCAGCACACCAGCATCAACGGCCTTGAGCAGCCAGTGGTCAAGGGTCATCTGCCAGGCCCCTTGCAACACCAGCTCAGGTAAGACCACCAGTTCTGCTGGGGAACTCATGGGGGTGCAGGGTACTGGGCACCGTCGATAAGGATCCAGAAGGAGCGATCCAACACAAAGCCCAGCACGGACGCCATCTGTTCCAGCCGCCGTCTGCCGCTGAGGCCATGGCTGTGGCACCACCGATCCAGCACCATCAGACGGGCGGTGACCCATAACTCCAGGGCTTCCGGATGGAAGCGAATCCCTTCGCCGGCGTGGAAGTCATGGGGAACCACCATGGCCACATAACGGCTGAGTTGGCCGGTACGGCGCTCCAACACCAGGGGAAGCCATGGGCAGTGCTGGTCCGCATGGAGATGCCAGAGGCGAACTTCAGGGATTTCCGACAGCTCACGGGGATCTCCTGTCGGACGGTCCCAGGCAACGGCCAGCTCCACTTGGCCCTCCAGGGCCAGGAGTTCTGAAGCAGAGCGGCGCCAGAGGGGGCCCATGGGTCGCAGATCCAGGCAGCCAATGGCCTGATGATCCAGTTGAATGACCCACTTGGGGGCGTCGTCCATGGGGCTTCAGGATGGATGAGTGCCCACGGCGCCATGGCTGATGCGACGGCTCACATTCACGGCGTGATCAGCCAGCCGTTCCAAGGCGCGGATCGCAAGGGCAGTCAAGATCATGGCCTCCCGGGGCATGGACTGAAGCAGGCGCCCCTTGGTGAGGTGCTCATAGATATTGGCATAGTCCTGGTCCACCAGGTCGTCCAGGGCAATGAGCCGTTGCCCGGCGCTGGCGTCATTGCAACTCAGAGCTTCAAGGGCCATGGCCAGCAGGGAGCGGCTGCGATCCAGCATCATCAGCAGGCCATCACGCACCGCCAGGGGCTGGTAAGGCAGGAGTCGCTCACCGGTGCTGGCCAGATCCTTGCAGTAGTCGCCAATGCGCTCCAGATCCCGGATGGCTTGCAAGTACACGATCAGCTGACGGGTCTCCCGCTGGTTGGATCTGGGGCGGCTCAGCAGAAAGAAGCAGCGCTCTTCCAGGTCCCGATAGAGGCGATCAATGCGGTTGTCCCCAAGCCGCACCTGGGGGGCCAGTTCCAGATTAGGACCGGCCAGCACCGCCCGGGCCAAACAGAGGGACTCCTCCACCATGGAGCCCAGGCGCAACACCTGAAGCCTCAGGTCTTGTTGCTCCTCATCAGGCGGTCGCCGGAACAATCGAAGGATTTCCATATGGCAGGCGCAAAGCTTTCCCCTGCAAGGCTTTGCCCTGGCAGAACACAAGCAGAGTTCATTCATCCTAAGCCTTGTAACAGCACCTGAAAAGCCACGGTTGCTTTGCCTGAGAATGGGCAGGATTTCAATCCGGCTTTTCTGTGGACCAGACACAGGTTTTCATCGCCCTGGTGGTGGCTCTTCACGCGGCTGTCTTGGCTGTTCGCCTTTCTGTGGCGTTGTATCGCTCCTGAAGCCCTGACCCACCGGCTGCCCATGGACATGGGGCCCACGTCAGGCTGTCCCTCGGGCAGCAGCGGGCCATGAAGCATCAACCCGCCTGAATGTTCCGTGCTCACGCGCTCAGCGGAGAAGGACTCTCTGCCCTTCAGGGCAGGAGAACATCAACTCTTCCCACGGCTCTTCAGGCAAGCAGTCGGCTTCCTGATGCCATGCCTCAAAAGCGCAGCGAGCCCCTCCTGAGCCTGGTCATCAAGCTTGGCGTCATCCTGGTGGCCTCCATCAGTTGCAGCAGGCTGACCGCAGCTCATCAGGGCACCCGTGCCCTCAATCGGGAGTTGGAGGCCAAGTACGGGCGACAACAGGAACGCCTCCTCGCGGTGCGCCGCTCCTTTGATGATCTTTTCCAGATTGTTGATGGAGACGGGCCAGCAGGACAGTGGCAGGAAGGGCAATGGGTGGCGCCCAACCGCCAGCGGGTGGCGTGGGATCCATCAGCAGATCCTGGACGCCCCAGGCCTGGTTCTTCCCCATAGGGGCCCCCAGGGGGTTCCCCATGCGCCAGGGTTATTGGCTCCTTCTCTCAATACGCTCCATGGTTACCGCCACATCACCCCATCAACCCCAGGCCATTGTCACGGGGGCCAGTTCAGGCATTGGCCTGTACACAACAGCAGCCCTCATCAAGCGGGGCTGGACAGTGGTGATGGCCGTGCGGGATCCTGCCAAGGGGGAGAAAGCAATTAACGCCCTGGGCCTGGATCGTCGTTCCGTGACGGTGCTGCCCCTGGATCTCTCGGACCTGCGTTGTGTGCGTGCCTTTGCCCAGGCCATTGCCGCCGGCAGCGCCCCCCTGGATGCGCTGGTCTGCAATGCGGCGGTTTACATGCCCACCCTGAAGGCTCCCCTGTTTTCACCCCAGGGTTATGAACTCAGCATGGCCACAAACCATCTGGGCCATTTCCTCCTCATCCAACTCCTGCTGGACAAGCTGGCGAGGGATGGCGGCAGCGGCAAAGGCAGCGGAGGCGTGCAAAAACGGCTCGTGGTGCTGGGCACGGTGACCGCCAATTCCAAGGAGCTGGGAGGCAAGATCCCCATTCCGGCGCCAGCGGATCTGGGGAATCTGGCCGGGTTCGCAGACGGCTTCCAGGCGCCCATCACCATGGCCAACGGCAAAGCCTTCAAGCCGGGCAAGGCCTACAAGGACAGCAAGCTCTGCAACATGATCACCGTCACCGAGCTCCACCGCCGCTTCCATGGGCAGACGGGTGTGGTCTTCTCCTCCCTCTATCCGGGCTGTGTGGCGGACTCCCCGTTGTTCCGCCATAGCTTCAAGGTGTTTCAGAAGGTGTTCCCCTGGTTTCAGAAGACCATTACGGGGGGCTATGTGAGCCAGCCCATGGCCGGAGAGCGGGTGGCGGATGTGGTGAGCGGCAAGGCCTTCTCCACCTCCGGCGTTCATTGGAGTTGGGGCAACCGCCAGCGCCGAGGCCGCCAGCAGTTCATCCAGGAATTGTCCGAACAGGGGCGTGACCCCACCATGGCCAGGCGCCTCTGGGAGTTGTCCACCCGGTTGGTGAGCAATGGGGTGGCGACGCCCTCGGTTGAATCAAAGGCCAGGGGGTGAAGGAGTTCCCTCCGGATTGAGGCCTTATCCAGCAAGGCATCGCCAGGGTCAGGGCTCACCATGGGAAGGAGTGACCCCCCAGCAGAGAGGGACCCCCAAGAGAGCACCAGGAGGAGATGGGTGATGGCCCAGCTGCTTGGCTCAGCGCGGAGCAGGTTGCCCGCATCTGCCCCTTGTTTCCCAAGGAACGGGGGTGTAAGCGGGTGGATGACAGGAAGGTGTTGAGCGGCATCATCCATGCTCTTCAGAAGGGGCTGCGCTGGGTGGATGCCCTGGCGGCCTATGGTCCCCACAAAACCCTCTACAGCTGTTGCCGCCGCTGGTGAGACAAGGGTTGTTTTTGATCTGATCTGTTTCTTAAGTTGTCAGCATCCGATGCCGCAGAGCCGCCTGATGCCCCAGAGTCAGAGGTGCTGATGATTGACGCCACTGACATCAAAGCCCATCCCACGGCGTCCAGCCTCAACAAAGGGGGCCGCCTGATTAGTCGTGCCAAGGGGGGCATGACCAGCAAGCTCCATGGGGTCTGCCACAGCAAAGGTGGTCCCCTGCGGCTCCACCTGGGTGAGGGGCAATGCAGTGACCTCACGGGTGCTGATGTGTTGCGCAAGGACTACCGCCTGCGGCCACGGTGATGAGGGATCAAGGGTATGACAGGGACAAAATCCGTAAGATGCTGGTCCAGCAGGGCATCCCGCCTTGCATCCTGCCCCTTTCCTGACAGAAGGACTGGCGGCGTCTTGCAATCCGCTACGACGGCTGCTCCCACGTCTTGCATTCTACCATCCTCCTGGCTGCCATTGTCCTCTTCTGGTGATGAGTCCTGACCCTAGGACACAGCTTTAAAACAGGGGTGACGTCACCCCGTGTCGGCAAGCAACTGGCGAAACTCCGCTTCTTGAGCAGCACTTGGGGCAACGCTGGAAAACTTCAGTCCGTCATTCCCGCGGAAGTGGGAATCTACAATCCACCATCAACAAACCTGGAATACCTGACCCTCTTCCATCCCCCTGCAATGTTCGCCCTCAACCATTGGGGGCCAATGAATGGGAGTACACTTGGTCTGCACCAGGCTGAGGGCAAGGCACGGATTCCCGCTTTTGCGGGAACGACGGGGGACGCGCAGGAATGACAGAAAGAAGGGAGCGGGTCAAAAGGCAGGTCCGCACTCATATGAGACGGACGCTCACCGCGTCCCATGTCCGCACCCTGGGGCGGGGGACCGCTCCGCTTGGCTTTCGGCCATCCCTTGCTGCCCCTCACCCAGACCCTCCTCTATAACGGGGAAGGGCTCCTCCGGGCAGCTTCGCTGCCCTGCCAAGAGGCCTGGCTGTTGGTCACCCAGAACAAAGAACCCACTCCTTGGCCCTCCTCTGTCGGGCGCTGCGTCGGGTTCTCCTGCTCCGATAGGAAAGCGGCCAGACAACTAACAGCCAGACAGCCAACAGTCAGAGTTAAAAGACGGAACCCTCAGAATTCTCTCCTTCGTCGCTCACCGACAGTACATTCTTCCAGGACTGTAGGTTGTTCCCTCGTAGACCTGGCAAGAAGTTCCATCAGACCCATAAATGCGAGTGGACATATAAGAATTGCCCTCGTAGATCTGGTAAGACTGCGCCAAGCTAGACACCGGTCCGAGAGCAGCAGCACACATGACAGCGGAGATGAAGAGCAGTGGCTGGCTGGATTTGTTGTGAACTGGCCTGTCCATGGTCAACGATGGGGAACTCGACAGAGAACTCTAGAACCCCCCTGCCATCAGGAAACCAGCTAAGGCATCTGTGAACAAGTCTCTACAAGTGGTAAGATAAAGGCATGGTTGGAGCTTCCCTGGCATGAAGAGCCTGGAGAAGAGCTTTGCTGACCTTGAGTAGGAGACCAAGAAGGGGAAGACGGGGCGGGAGCTGTTTCTGGAGGGGATGGATCGACTCATCCGCTGGGAGCGGCTGGTGGAGCAGATTAGGCCGTACTACCCCAAAGCAGGC
>JAJDUS010000100.1 GCA_022826535.1 Prochlorococcaceae cyanobacterium jk18x1bzbins.87 | reverse complement strand
ACCCTCTTTGCCAAGCTGAAGTCAGGCATGGGGTTGGAGCACAGCCGCCACCGCTCCCCCATCAATGCCTCTGTCCATCTCCTGTCTGCCACCTACTCCCCGGCCCAACCTGAGGTCAACATCGGCATCGTCCATATCCCTGGTCTCTCCTCACCTTATCTGGAACTGGGGATGCCATGGACCACGGACAATAGGGCTTCAGCCTCACCAAGATATCCTGCCCCCTCTTCAAACGCTGCAGATTCGCTGGCCCCTGGCCCTTCTGGAACCTGGCCATTGCCGTGGTCTGGCTCCCGATGGGGATGGCCTGGTCAATCTGGCCCTCACCATCGACGGGACAACCGTTACCAGGATTGAACCCTTGCCCCGGATCGGGGGATCCCATCTCCCCTTGGCCCTGCCCGCTGCCGTGGAGCCCCACTGCCATCTGGACAAGGCCTTCACCTGGTCCCAGTTTCCCAACCCCGACGGCACCATCCCCGGCGCCCTGGACGCCAATTTCCGGGAACACCAGCATCGTTCCCCCGCCGCCGTCACAGATCGCATCAATCGGGCCTTGCAAACAGCCTGGTGCCAGGGCTACCGGGCCCTGCGCAGTCATCTGGATCTGGGTTGGGCCGGCTCCCCAGCCACTTGGGAGGCGGTGACCCACACCTGGGGCGTTTGGTCGGATCGCCTTCAGCTTCAGCCCATTGCCATGGCCCCGCTGGAATTGTGGGACAACCCCGCCGGTGTCAAACTGGCACGGCGGTTGGCGTTGCTGGGGGGTGGCATGGGGGGCGCCCTGGACCACCACAACACCCAGGGGAGCCCATGGCCGGATCATCTGGCCCAACTGCTGCGCCTGGCCGCTGACCAGGGCTGCATGGTTGACCTGCACATAGATGAAACCTGTGATCCCCGTAGCCGCTGTCTGGAGGGGTTGCTGGATTTACTGGAGCAGGAACCCCTGCCCGTGTCCGTCACCGTCTCCCACGGCTGCAGCCTGGCGCAACAGCCCCCTGAACAGGTGCGCCGCACGGCTGAGCGCCTGGCGGCGCTCCATATCCCCCTAGTGAGCCTCCCCACCACCAACCTGTGGCTCCAGGATCGCCCCAGCACCAGGTACACGCCACGGCTGCGGGGGGTGGCGCCCATCCATGAACTCCAGGATGGGGGGGTGATGGTGGCCATTGGAGGAGACAATGTGGCCGATCCCTGGTTTCCCGGCGGCAACTTCCACCCCATGGAACTTTGGCGGTTTGCCATTCCCACCACCCATCTGCACCCTTGGGAGCAACGGGGGCTGACTCCTTTTACCAGTGCCCCGGCCCAGGTGCTGGGCCTGTCCTGGGATGGGATATTACGCAACGGCTGCCCTGCAGACCTGATCCTGATGGAGGCCTCAAGCTGGCAAGGGGTCCTCGCTACACCCCAGCGGTTACGGGTCCTGCGGGATGGCGTCTGGCTCCCCTGAAACCCATCAGCAGTTGTGGTAAGTGCGGTACCAGGTCACAAATTGCTCCAGACCGTCCTGAAGGCGGGTGCTGGGCTGAAAACCCACGGCCTGATGGAGGGCGGCCACATCGGCATGGGTCTGTTGTACGTCCCCGGCCTGCATGGGCATGAATTCCACGGCCGCCTTCTTCCCCAGCGCCTCCTCCAGAAGCCGGATGAACTCCAGCAGGGGGACCGGCGTCC
The DNA here is from genome assembly GCA_022826535.1 of Prochlorococcaceae cyanobacterium jk18x1bzbins.87. Classification (GTDB taxonomy): domain Bacteria; phylum Cyanobacteriota; class Cyanobacteriia; order PCC-6307; family Cyanobiaceae; genus Synechococcus_B. The sequence goes on along the minus strand of JAJDUS010000100.1, from coordinate 19,748 downwards.
GGTTGCCGATATTGAACACCCGCCATGGGGCATGGCTGGTGGCCGCCGTGGGGGACCCCTCCGTGGGCTGGGGTGGCTGGGGCAACAGGCGCACCAGGCTGTCCACCACATCGTCCACATAGGTGAAGTCCCGCCCCATGCGCCCATGGTTAAACACCTGTAACGGCTCCCCCGCCAGGATTTTGCGGGTGAAGGTCCAATAGGCCATGTCGGGGCGGCCCCATGGCCCGTAGACCGTGAAAAAGCGCAGGCCGGTACAGGGCAGCCCATAGAGGTGACTATAGGTGTGGGCCATGAGTTCATTGGCCTTTTTTGTGGCCCCGTAGAGGCTCACAGGGTGGTCCACGGGATCCCCCTCGGCGAAGGGCAGCTTGCGGTTGGCCCCATAGACCGAACTGCTGCTGGCATAGATCAGATGGGGCGTCTGCTGGTGGCGGCACCCCTCCAGCACATGGCCGAAGGCCACCAGGTTGCTGTTGATGTAGGCGGCGGGATTCTCCAGGGAGTAGCGCACCCCCGCCTGGGCCGCCAGATGGACCACCGCCCCAAAGCGGTTCTGGGCAAAGAGGGTCTGGCAATCCCTGCCCCGGGCTAGGTCCATCTCCACAAACCGGAACCGGGACCAGGGCCGCAACTGGGCCAGACGGTCCCGTTTCAGTTGGGGGGAGTAGTAGTCATTGCAGTTGTCCAGGCCCACCACGGGCATATGGGCCTGCAGGAGGGCCCGGCTCAGATGAAAGCCGATGAAACCAGCGGCTCCCGTCACCAACACCGGCTCAGTCTGATGTGCGTCCATAGTGATCATCAAATCGGACAATGTCGTCCTCCCCTAAATAGGGTCCGCTCTGCACTTCAATGAGTTCCAGGGGAATGCGACCAGGGTTGCTGAGCCGATGGCGGCAGCCCAGGGGGATGTAGGCGCTCTGGTTTTCACTGAGCAGCAGGGTCTCTCCATCCCGCTCCACCTGGGCTGTGCCCTGCACCACCACCCAGTGCTCAGCGCGGTGGTGGTGCATCTGCAACGACAAGGAGCAGCCCGGCTTCACGTGGATTTTCTTCACTTGCCAGCGCTCCCCCTCCACCCCCGTGTCGTAGTGCCCCCATGGTCGGTGGGTGCGCTGGTGGGCCTGGATTTCCCGCGCCCCGGTCCCCTGAAGACGCTCCACCACCGTCTTTACCGCCTGGGCCTGATCCCGTCGGGCCACCAGAACAGCGTCGTTGGTTTCTACCACCACCAGATCCTCAAGGCCCAGGCCCACCACCAGGCGGTGTTCACTGCGGAGGTAGCAGTTGCGCACATCCCCATGGACCACCCGCCCGCACACGGTGTTGCCCTGCTCGTCCTGGTCCCCTTGCCGCCAGAGGGCGCTCCAATTGCCCACATCACTCCAGCCCGCTGTCAAGGGGGCCACGCTGCCCAAATGGGTCCGTTCCATCACGGCCACATCGATGGACACCGTGGGGCAGCGGCGGAAGGCCTCCGGCTCCAGGCGGAGGAAGTCCAGATCCCTGTGGGCCCGCTGGAGGGACATGCGGGCGGCATGGAGCAAATCAGGGGCGCAGCGCTCCAATTCCTTCACCATCACGCTGGCGCGGAACAGGAAGATGCCGCTATTCCAACCAAAGCCCCCACGGGCCAGAAAGTCCTTGGCCTTCTCACGGCTGGGCTTTTCCACAAAGCGGCGAATGGGATGAAGACCAAACTCATCCAGTTGGGAATCGGCTTCGATGTAGCCGTAGCTGGTTTCTGGGGCTGTGGGTGTGATGCTGAAGGTCACCAGACGTCCCCCCATGGCGGCGGGAATGGCCTGGCCAATGGTGGCGCGGAAGGCCTCGGCATGAGCAATGGTGTGGTCAGCCGCCAACACCAGAAGCAGGCCATCATCCTGACCCGCTGCCATGGCCTGGAGGCTGGCGACAGCCACTGCCGGCGCCGTGTTACGGCCCACAGGCTCCAGCAGAATGGCGGTGGGCTCCACATTGACGGCCCCCATCTGCTCAGCGGCAATGAAGCGATGGGCATCGTTGCAGACCAGCAGAGGCGGTTGCAGTCCCGGTAGCCCCGCCAAGCGCAGAATGGTCTGCTGGAGCATGGTGTGGCGACCCACAAGGGACAGAAACTGCTTGGGGTAGGCGGATCGGGAGAGGGGCCAGAGGCGGGCGCCAACGCCCCCACAGAGGATCACCGGAATCACCACTGTGGGTGATGCCATCAGGATTCGGGCTGATGAGCCGAGCCTATGGCATCCACCGGCGGGGGCTGTGGATTGATGGGCAGCAGTCCCGAGGGCGGGCACAGCAGGATCCACCCCTCCTTAAGGCGAACCTGGGGAACAATGGCCTCCACAAAGGGCACCAGGACGGATTGCCCCCCATGGTGCAGGCGAATCTCCAGCAGGTCATTGCCCCCATGGTGCAGGTCCACCACGGTGCCCAGGGCCGGACCCGCAGGATCCAGGCGCACCTCCAGCCCCTCCAGGTCCAACAGGTGAAATTCCCCTGCTGCCATGGCGGGACGGGTGGTCCCATCCGCCAAAAGCCGGTGCTGCACCAGCGCTTCAGCCTGGCTCCGGGTCTCGATGCCCTTGAGCCGAATCCCATAGAGCCCCTTGCGGGGCAGAGAACGACCCCGCAGCAACTCAACCGCCCGGGGCGGCTCATCCACCTTCTGTAACCAACGGAGACCAGGCTCCAGGAAACGCTCGGGGAAATCACTGCAAGGGAGAATGCGCAACTCCCCCTTGAGCCCTTGGGCGGCAACCACAAGGCCAACCTCAACCAGGGGAGGCGTTACACCCATCTCAAACGGCGTTTCTCAATGGGCGTTCACAAGGGCTTGCGCCAGCCTGGATCTGCAACGGATACTGGAAGGAGATTCCTCGTGAAACCATGGAAAGCGGATTAAGGACATTGCGCCCCCCCTGGCACGTCGAACTTGTGGGTTTGGGAATGGTGGCCGTCTTGGCGACTGCACCGACGATAGTCCGTCCCATGCAGGCCAATCCCTCCAGTCTGATCAATGCTGTTCAAAGCAACCCCGCCATGGCCGGGCAACTGTGCCAGCAGTTCAATGCCATTAACGCTGATGGCCACAGCATCTACTCCTCTACGGGCCTGCAACAGGTGGCATCAAGCCAGGGAATCACCACGGGCGAGGCCGAGATTCTCATCACCTACGTGGTGGGTCTTTATTGTCCTGACGTGACCTGAATACGGTCCCTCCACCATTGGAGCGTCCGATGGATGGTGCTGGGGCGCTGCAGGAGGTGATCCATGGGGATCGCCAGCTGGTGTTGCCGGATGGGGTGGCCCTGCAGGCCCGTTGCTGGAGACCTCGGCAAGGGGGACCATGGCCGGCACTGCTCATGCGGCAGCCCTATGGCCGTGCCCTGGCCTCCACCATGGTTTATGCCCACCCCGCCTGGTATGCCGCCCATGGCTACCTGGTGGTCGTGCAAGACGTGCGGGGCTGTGGGGACTCCGGTGGCAGATTCCGCCTGTTTGCCAACGAGGCTCCCGATGGGGGGCGCACCATGACCTGGCTGCGGGCCCAGCCGGATTGCAATGGCCGCATCGGCTGCTACGGCTTTTCCTACCAGGGCCTCACCCAACTGCTCTGGGACGGTCCGGATGTGCCGGATTGCACGGCTCCGGCCATGACAGGGCCCAGCCTGCAATATCACTGGTGTCGGGACGGCCAGGCGGATTGGTGGGTCCTGGGATTGGCCTGGGCCCTGCAACTGGCGGCGGCAGCCTGTCAACGGCGCAGGGATGCCGTGGCCCATGGGCGAATCCGCAAGGCCTTGCGCAGTCAGGACTTTGTTGAAGAGGGGTGGGGCCTTCTCCAGCAGGTGGACCCCGAGAATCACTTGTTGCGCTGGTGGTCAGGCAACTGGGACTCACCCGTGACGGATGGAGTCCTGGCTACTGTCCTGCGGCGACCCATGCTCCTGATCGGAGGCTGGTATGACCCCTATCTACGGGGCGTCATGGCCCTCCATGACCAAAGCCTGAAGGCCGGTGGTTGCCCCCGGTTGGTGGTGGGTCCCTGGACCCATGGGAACTGGCACGGCGGGCAGTTGGATCAGCGGCACCTGGCCTTCTTCAACCAATATTTGAAGGATTGTCCGCCAGAGCAGCCCCAAGATGCTGTTCAGTTATTTGATGTGGGGCGTGGCCACTGGTGGCGCGGCCCCCACTGGCCCCGGCAGGCACTGGGGTATTGTTGGCTGAAGGGTGCGGGCCTCAGCGGGGTGGATCCCCGGGCCGGTGTATTGCTGCTGGCGTCCGGGAAGGCCATGGCCGGTGGCTGGGACCGCCTGGTGCTGGATCCATGGCGCCCCACACCGGCCCAGGGGGGGCACCTGGATCTGAAGGCCGGACCCACAGACCGCCATGCCCTGGATTGCCGCAGCGATGTGCTCACCTTCACCACCACGCCCCTGCCCTGTGCCCTCACCCTCAGTGGCACCGTCCGGTTGCAGGTGCAGGCCGCCAGTGGGGACCAGGGCTTTGATCTCTGCTGCGCCCTGTCCCAAGTGCGTGAGATGGGCGGCCAGCTACGGGTGGAGCAACTCTCCATGGGGGTGGAGCGCTGGCTGGGACCCCAGGCCCAAGCCCTCACATGGCGGCAGGTTGACTTTCAGCCGCTACTGCAGACGGTGGCGGCGGGGATGCGGCTCCGCCTCTCCATCGCCTTGGCGGGCTGGCCCCTGATTGGGATCAATCCAGGGACTGGACAGGCGCCCCACACCGTGGCGCCCCACGAACGCCAAGTGGTGGTGGTGCAGTTTTGCTGGGATGAAGCCTGCCTGCGGTTGCCGTTGCTGCAACCGGCCGATTTATAAACCCTCATAAACACCAGGGTTTGGAGTAGGCATTTTACGGGGCTTATGTACCACAGTGCCGAACCCGCCTCAAGGCTGTCTCACCCACTGCCACAGTCTCATTGGTCTTGGGTCAACAGTCCCTAAATCCATCGGTAAATATAAATAAGGGGGCTTATGCAGCAAAGTGCTGAGGCTGAGAAGCCTCTTCAGCGCTAGCTTTTTCCCGACAAGGACAACGAAAACAGGAGTTTAGAAAATGAGACTCATCTGAGACTGACCAAAGCTAAGCCTGGACGGACGTTTTGAGCTGTGACTGGCATACGTAGTCCCTGAGAACGGCAGCCTTAGGGCTTACTTTATATTACCAAAACCTAGTGCCCAAGAGGAGTTTGCAGGGTTTCGGCACCGTGCTACATAAGCCCCAAAACAAAAAAGAATCCCTTAGAATAGATTTTCTAGGAGGTTGCATTCTTAGTGTTAAAATGCTATGGTAGGCTAGTCTAATTCAACAGCCCTAAAACTGGCCAACGAGAAAGCCCAATACTGTTTCCAACTCTAGCGTTTGTTTGATATAGTAGATCTTTAAAGACGAGGGCATCCTTTCCCAAACCATCAAAACGCATAACATTATCTTCAGCTTGCTGGCGAATGGCTTCCAGGAAGAATACGAAAACGGATTCGTAGGCATCCGCATCTTTGAGACCTGAGCGAAACCCCTTCTGGCCTATGGGCCAGAGATCTTTGCTTTAGAGATTCCTTCACTTGGCCTCGCTATTGATGTGATTCTTAACAAATTCGAGCAGTTGTTGGGAAAAATCAGGGACACCTGCTGCATTTCCTATGAGACCGCCGCCATCCTTCGTATACTTGATTCCGCAAGGTATAGGTTTTCCATTAAAATTAGGGCTACTTGATAAATCATATTTTCCGTTTCTAATAGTTTTTGAATTCCATTTTAAGGTTTCCTCAAAAGTTGCCATCTCTTTTTCATCTTCTCTAGTCCAAATTTTACATTCGGAGTAAACTTTCTTGACTTGTTCTTTTAATTTTTCCGGAAACTTTCTCCATAATTCTAGGATATTGTGTGTATGTTTTGGCTTTTTTTCGGAATTTTCAAATGCCCATAATGCTTTGATAAGATTCTCGGTTATTACTGTGAAGAGATAGGCCTTAACTCTGTAAGAATCATAAAGTTCCTTAACTGTTTCGCAGTTTTTAGTTTCTGAGAGATTCTTCTCACTCTGTTTAATTCCATAAGATACTACTTTTGAGAATAAGAGAGCAGCCTCATAGAATCTTACCGAGTGTGGTCTATCTTCAGAATTTCCTGAAGACTGACCTTCAGAAGGAGATTGCGTCATAGCCATGAGAGGAAAACCTCAATATAACATCGCCATTTTAGCATAATCGGGGGCAGGGGAGCACTAGGGCACCTCTGACCAAGACCTCTGGGGGGTAGCAAGATGGAGGGATGAGCGGTAAAATGAAGCCCTGATTGGAGCTTTGCTGGGATGGAGAGGGTGGAGAGGAGCTTTGCGGACCTTGAGTACGAGAGCAAGAAGCACAAGACGAGGAGGGAGCGATTTTTGGAGAGGATGGAGGTGCTGATTCCCTGGGAGCGTCTGTTAGAGGAGATCAGGCCGTACTACCCAAAAGCTGGAAAGGGGAGAGTGCCCTATGAGTTGGAGTGCATGTTGCGAGTGCATTGTGTGCAGCTCTTCTACAACCTCAGTGATCCAGCCACCGAAGACATGCTCTATGAGATTGAGAGGGTGCGACATTTTACCGATATCAGTCTGAGCAAGGTACCGGACGAGACGACAATTCTGAATTTCCGCCATCTGCTGGAGCGTCACGGGTTGGGCCAGGTGTTGTTTGAGAGCATCAAGGAGCATCTGTCAGAAGCAGGTCTGATGCTGAAGGAAGGGACAATTGTGGATGCCAGTATCATTGAAGCGCCCAGCTCGACGAAGAACCGGAAAAGAGAACGTGACCCAGAAATGAAGCAGACCCGGAAGGGGAACCAGTGGCACTTCGGCATGAAGCTGCACATGGGAGTGGATGATCAAAGCGGTCTGGTCCATAGCCTGGCGACAACCTCTGCCAAGATGCATGACCTGACAGCATCAGAAGAGTTGCTCCACGGAGAGGAAGTCCGTGTCTGGGGAGATGGAGGGTATCGTGGAATGGAGAAGCGTGAGGCCCATGAGAATCGCCAGGTGGCATGGCACATTGCCATGGGGCGGTCACAGCGCAGGAGATTAGCCAGAGATGAACTGGAGCGGCTGATGGAAGAGTGCAAGTCCAGTGTGAGGGCCAGGGTGGAACACGTCTTTTTCTACGTGAAGCAGATGTTTGGCTACGGCAAGGTGCGCTATCGCAGCCTGGGGAAGAACGAGAATCGTCTGTCCCTGCTGCTTGGATTTGCCAATCTGCTGCGGGCAGAGTCCTGTATGGTGTGATGTTCACGGGATAGCTGTGTCTGATTGCCGACAATCATGGAAAAAGCTGACCATTCAGCACCACTTTTGACGACGGTTAGCCATTTTTAAGGGATATATCCCACTCGTCACAACGCAACATCTTCTATGGTTAATCTTTATGGGCTTATTCAGAGGTTCCTTAAGTACTTGATATCACACGCCTCACTCTAAACGAAATAGGCGGAACAGAGAAATCTTGGGATATTCTAGAAGAGCAACTGGCTCCCAAAGCCTCAGAAAAGAAGCCAGTTAGAAAAGACAGTTACTCAGGAGTCTGGTGAACTTACTTAAGAAGTTCTATGACTCTTTTTAATTTACTCTTTTGTCCATCAAGAAATGAATCCATAACTGTTTCATCATAGTTTGTTAAAATAGTTGCATCGGCTCCAGCTTCTATCAAAAACTCCATGATATAGACTTCTGCAGAAAATGCGGCCTTATGTAAAGCAGTTTCACCGTGATTATCTTGTGCATTAACGTTTGCACCTGCATCAATTAAAATTTTGGTCTTTACAGAAGGAGAATAAACAGTCTCCATCAAAGGAGTCTCTCCATTCGTATCTCTCGTTTCTATGTTAGCACCAGAAGAAATCAGAAATCTTATTATTTCCGCATTATCAGCACCGCTTACTGCATAATGTAAAGGAGTTTGACCGAACTCATTTTTCAATTCTAAGCCAGCTCCGTTTTCTAGTAAAGCTTTTACAGGTTCTACATTCTTTCCAAACATCAAATGATGTAAAGGAGTTTGACCATCTCCATCTTTTACATTAACATCAAGGCCAAGCAAAATAGCTTGTTTCACCGCTTGAGGACCGACATAGGCTGCGGCTAGAACTGTGTCAAACTCTTTTTCCCAGCTATTGTCACAGTCAATTTTTATACCTACCTCTCCATTTGTAAATTCTTCTGTTGACTTGTAGATCCCTACCTTTTCTCCCTTTATTTTCATTCTTAAGATTCCATCTTCTCCTATGTGAAATCTACTGCACTTTGGTTTTGCAGATTCTTGAGCAAGAGAAGGAACCCCAACAAAATTCAGAGCACAAAAGCTGGAAAGAGCAAAGGCTGCCAAACAGAAGGGAACCACGAAAAATTGGGCAACCCCTTCTGTAGGATGTTGTCTCACCATGAGAAAGTTAGTCCTGGAGAGGAATTGCCCAGGCCAGCAGATTTTTCCAGGCGAGGAAGGGGCGATTTTTCGTGGTGCCCAGAACCTAAACGTAATTGAAACAGGCAAAAGCCGGAATGAGATACCCCCATATCTTAGCAAAAAGAAACCCCCGCTGTGGCAGGGGTCCTCTCCTGTCTTAGACCCGTTCATGGGATCGGGACAATAACCGTTGTCTGTCAGAGCTTGGGACTGCCATGGATTGGAATTGAAAAGTCCTCTGCGTATGCGGCTATGGCAAGGGAACGGGTTCGGCTCCACAACCACCAGCAGCGCTTTGAACCAGTGGAGTCAACTACTTAATTCCCTTGGGTAACGGTTCTGGGAGAGTGGTAAACTGGGGAGGGACAAGGGAGATCACGGGCAAACCCTGAAGACCCCCAACAGCCACCTATCACCGCGTGAGATTGATGGTTAGCCTCTCTTAGGCCTGTTTGGCTGTCAGCAGTGCTTCAACTAGACGATCCAGTTTCTCCCCCAAGGCTCTATTGTCTGCCTTGAGTTCAGCCCGAAGTTCTTTGATGTCCTGCTGTTGCCTGACCTCACTTGCTTTCAGATCAGCACTGCACTGCGCAAAGCCTTCCTTCATATCGGCCCGAAGCTCCTTCATATCGGCCCGGAGTTCGTCAATCCGCTTGCCTTGAAGACCCAGGATCAGCCCCAGCACTGCCAGGAAAACACTTGGCGCTAACCACTGACTGAGTTCTGGAGGAAGGGAAGGCATGGGAGAACTCAATGAGCCTAAGAACTCTACATGACTGCTGGCGGATCGCAGGCCTTCGGAAGGGGAATTAGGCGCTCAATGCCCAGTCAAAGCCTGAAGAGATTATTAAGATTCATTCGTTTCGGCGATGGTTCTCCCATGATTTGTTGCCCCCTTGACTATCTGATCCGTCGTTGCCCGCTACCTGGCCCGATTTAGGAGATACAGCGCGGCGCATTGCAGAGGTACCCTAGGACCATACGTCTCTTCACCCCTCCACTGACCTTAATGCTAACTGACTGGTTTCTTTCCCATATAGACTGCCCTGTGCAGCCTTGCCCTTCATTCTCCTATCTAACCGCTGGTCTACTGTGGTACGCCCTGCCACTGGCTCTGGCAATGACCTGCCGTCTGTTACATGGGCATGGGTCAGACTGTGGTCTTATTGATTTGATTGGTGTGGTTGTCCTGGCCTTCCCTTTCGCTGCTTCCGCGGCTTGCTGCCCTGGTCTGATTAGTTATTGGTTCCTTCCGACCGGTCCTGCCGTTGCTGGCCCATAAGGGCGGCCCTGCTGATGGCCCCATACAGAAGATTACGCGGGCGCATTGGGCAAGGTGGCCTACCATCCTCTTTCCCCTGGATGGGGAGCACTGGCATTCAGGGGAATCCTCCTTCAGTGTGGCCCTACAGCGGCCCCCATCATTGGATCACGCGGCGTCTGTCGGCCATGGCCCGGCCCATGACGGTGGCCCACGGCATCCCTTCAGTGTCTCCCTACACTGTGCCCCGCACCCGCCGTGGGCACTGCCTGGCCCCTGTTGCACTGCCTGACCTGCTGTCTGATCACTACCCTTGATGGTCCCATTGGCCCTAACCCATAGCCCATAGCCCATAGCCCATAGCCCATTGGCCATCCATCGCCAGGCCCATGGGCTTCACTGTGCCAAGAATTGTGAATATTACGGAATTTTAACAATCATTTGACAACAGGCTATGGCCTGCTAGCTGCTTTCTTATTTGGATTCAGGTTTGCTCACCTGGACAAACGTTGGGCAAAAATCCTGTCCAAAAATCCGTTAAAATGGTCTCAAAAAAGACCAACGCGCCTGAAAGTGCTAGTTTTTATGCTGATTTAGACAATCTCAAAATGGGATAGTCCGGTTGCCGTTGCAGCAACCGGACCAGGCCACAGCGTAGACTCCTAACAATCTGCATTCCCCCTGTGGTTGAACACCAAGGGCTTACGCACGCAACTGAGCAATTGGCCAGTTGCCGTCAGCATGACCCCTACGCGATTCTCGGCCCCCATGCCCTCAACAACGGTGGTCACGTGGTGCGTGCATGGCTTCCGGATGCGGAGCGGGTGGACCTGATGTTTCAAGGCCAGACGCTTCCCATGGAGGCGGTCCGTCATCCCTGGTTGTTTGAGCGGGAGCTGTCCATGGATCCCGGCAGTACGTATCAGTTGCAGCTCCAGCGGGGCGGCATCAACAGCCGCCAATACGACCCCTACGGCTTTCGGGAGGCGTGGATGGGGGAGTTGGACCGCCACCTGTTTGCCGAGGGCAACCATCACCACCTCTGGACCCGCATGGGGGCCCACCGGGTGGAGCAGGCCGGGGTGAGCGGTGTGCAGTTCTGTCTCTGGGCCCCCAATGCCACCAGTGTGTCTGTCATTGGCCCCTTCAATGGCTGGGATGGGCGGATGCACCCGGCCCAAAAGCGCCTCGGCGGCATCTGGGAACTCTTTATCCCTGGTCTTGGGGAAGGGGAGCTTTACAAATATGAGATCCACACCCGCCATGGGCATCCTTATGCCAAGGCTGACCCCTATGGGTTCCACCATGAGGTGCGCCCAGCCACCGCCTCCATCGTGGCGGAGAACCGCTTTGCCTGGGGTGATGAGGCCTGGATGCGTCAGCGGGACGGGCAGAATCCCCTGGAGCAGCCCATTGCCATCTATGAGATGCACCTGGGCAGTTGGCTCCATGGCAACGGGGCACAGCCCCATGTGGAGCCGGATGGCACGGTGCGTTCACCAGTGCCTGCCAATGACATGAAGCCGGGAACACGGCTGCTCACCTACATGGAGTTGGCGGATAAGGTGATCCCCCATGTGAAGGCGCGGGGCTTCACCCATATTGAGTTGATGCCCATCACAGAGCATCCCTTTGAAGGATCCTGGGGGTATCAGGTGACGGGTTGGTATGCCCCCACCAGTCGCCATGGCAAACCTGATGAGTTCCGGGCCTTTGTGGATCGCTGTCATCAAAACGGGATTGGCGTCATTCTGGACTGGGTGCCAGGACATTTTCCAAAAGACAATCATGGCCTGGCATATTTTGATGGTGATTTTTTATATGAACATGCCGATTCACGCATTGGCGAACATAAGGAATGGGGGACATTGATTTTTAATTACAGTCGCAATGAGGTGCGCAATTTTCTAGTATCCAGTGCCCTGTTCTGGATCAGTGAGTTCCATATTGATGGGATTCGTGTTGATGCGGTTGCCTCCATGCTCTACCGGGACTATCTTCGCCCAGAAGGGGAGTGGTTACCCAATGAACATGGGGGCCGCGAGAATTTGGAGGCGGTGAGTTTCCTCCAGCAGCTTAACGGAACCCTCTTCCATTATTTCCCTGGAATTCTTTCCATTGCGGAGGAGTCCACAGAGTGGCCAGGTGTTACTCAGCCAGCCAGTGATCATAACCGTGATGCCCTGGGCTTTAACTTGAAGTGGAATATGGGTTGGATGCACGATATGCTGGATTATTTTGCCATGGATCCATGGTTTCGACAGTTCCATCAAAATCTGATTACTTTTTCCATGATGTATTACTATAGCGAGAATTTCATGTTGGCTCTTTCCCATGATGAGGTGGTGCATGAGAAGAGCAATCTACTGCACAAAATGCCAGGGGATGATTGGCGTAAATTCGCCAACACCCGCGCCCTTCTCTCCTACATGTGGACCCACCCCGGCAAGAAAACCATTTTCATGGGCATGGAATTTGGCCAGCGGGGCGAGTGGAATGTCTGGGATGATCTGGAATGGGATAAGCTTCAATATCCCGAACATCAGAAACTGATGAGGATGGTTGATGAACTCAATGCCCTTTATAAATCAGAGCCGGCCCTCTGGCGGGAAGACTTTAACACCAACGGTTTTCAATGGATCCATTGCGACGACAACCGCAACGGTGTTATCAGCTTCATGCGGAGAGATGAGAAAAGCCAACGCTGGTTGGTTATTGTTTGTAATTTCACTCCAAACTCTCACAAGGATTACCGAATTGGTGTGCCACTGGAAGGTTGGTATGGAGAAATCTTCAACAGTGATGCAGCAATCTATGGAGGCAGCAACCTGGGCAACCTGGGGGGTCGTTTTACGGACCCCTGGCCGATGCATAGCTACGCCCACTCCCTGGATCTGTGCTTGCCCCCCTTAAGCACAGTGGTCTTCCGCCACGGCCACCATGGTCCTGATGATGGAAAAGCGCCAGCCCCTGGGAAGGCAGCTTCAGCGATCCACCAGGAAAGATAATGCCCTGTAGGCGGGGTGGCCCTGATCTTCCGATCTTTGGGTCCTGACCCTCACTCGTCTCCCTGAACTGCGCTCCAGCCACCTCCCCCCTCTGTCATGCCTGAACCGATCCCCCATTCCCTTCCCCTGCTTCTCCGTGCTGCCCGGGGCGAACCCGTTGAGCGCACGCCCGTCTGGATGATGCGCCAGGCGGGGCGCTACATGAAGGCCTATCGGGACTTGAGGGACCGTTATCCCACCTTTCGGGAGCGCTCTGAAAACCCCGATCTCTCCTATGAGATCTCCATGCAGCCCTTTGAGGCCTTTCGCCCGGATGGGGTGATTCTGTTTTCAGACATCCTCACGCCCCTGCCAGGGATGGGCATTGCGTTCGACATTGTGGAAAGCCATGGTCCCCTGATTGATGAACCCATCAGAGGCCAGGCCCAGATTGACGCCTTACGTCCCCTGGAGCCGTCCGGGTCCATGGCTTTTGTGGGCTCCGTGCTGACGCGGTTACGTCAGGCGGTGGGGCCATCGGCGGCGGTCCTGGGCTTTGTGGGGGCCCCGTGGACCCTGGCGGCCTATGCCGTGGAAGGCAAAAGCAGCAAAACCTACAGGGTCATCAAGGCCATGGCCTTTCGTGAGCCGGCCCTGTTGCACCAACTGCTGGCGCACCTGGCCGACGGGATCGCCACCTATGTGCGCTATCAGATTGACTCAGGCGCTCAGGTGGTGCAGATCTTCGACTCCTGGGCCGGCCAGTTGAGCCCCCAGGATTATGATGTCTTCGCCGGTCCCTATCAGCAGCGCCTCATCCGCCAGGTGAAGCAGACCCATCCGGATACTCCTCTGATTCTCTACATCTCAGGCAGTGCGGGGGTGCTGGAGCGGATGGGAGCCAGCGGCGCGGACATCATCAGTCTGGACTGGACCGTGGACATGGCGGACGGCCTGGACCGACTCCCCGCCCATTTGGGGGTCCAGGGCAATGTGGATCCCGGCCTTCTTTATGGCACCCCTGAAGTGATTTGTGCCCGCATTGAGGACACACTCCGCAAGGCCCAGGGGCGACACCACATCCTTAACTTGGGCCATGGCATTTTGCCAGGCACCCCTGAGGAAAATGCCCGCCTGTTCTTTGAGGCTGGCAAGCGCCTGGGGGCCAAGTTGGCTGCTTGACGTCTCCACCTGCGGATTTGAATCCTTTGTCTCGCCCCAGCCGAATTCTGATCACTGGCGCCAGCGGTTGCATTGGCCAGGCGGTGACGGCCTGGCTGCTGGAGCACAGTGATGCCCAGCTTCTGCTTTGGCTGCGGCAGCCCCGGAAGCTCACCGCCATTGATCAGCGCCATCCCCGGGTGGAATTGCTGGTGGGGGACCTGCGCCAGCCCCGGCGTTTTTGCCAGCAGTTGGCCTCTGTGGACCGGGTGATCCATACCGCCACGGCCTGGGGGGACCCGACCCGGGCCTGGGCAGTCAACGTGGACGCTGTCAAGGATCTGTTGGCCTGCCTTGACCACCAGCGTCTCCAGCAGGTGCTCTATTTCTCCACCGCCAGCATTCTGGACCGTGATCTGGAGTTGCTCCCGGAAGCGGAGCAGTGGGGAACCGAGTATATCCAGACCAAGGCCGTTTGCCTGCGCCAACTGATGGCCCATTCCCTCCGGGAAAAGATCGTGGCCATTTTCCCCACGCTCATTTTTTCCGGCAGAATTGACGGGGGTGGGCTGTGGCCCACCAGCTACCTCACTGCGGGCCTGAGGCCACTGCTGCAATGGCTTTGGCTGGCCCGCTTCCTGCGGTTGGACGCCAGCTACCACTTTATCCATGGGGCAGATGTGGCCAGCATCTGCGGTCATCTGCTCACAACGCCCCATGGGCCCGGACCCCAACACTGGGGGGGCATGCATCGCCATGTGCTGGGCCAGTCTCCCCTCACCGTAAACCGCACCATGGCCCAGCTCTGCCGCTACCGCCACATGGTCCATCCTCCGGGTGTGACACTCCACCACTGGTTAATGCAGGCTCTAGTGGTTGCGTTCCGCATCCAGCTAAGCCGCTGGGACCGGTTGACCCTTCAGCGGCGTCACTTTGTTCATCACCCCATCACCCGACCGGAAAGCTTCGGCCTGGCATCCCGCTTCCCCAATCTGGAGACGGTGTTATCCGCGGCTGGCGTCCCTCAGCGGGGCCAGCTACCGGCTGCTGACCATGGGCTGTGATCAAAGGACGTAACACTCCTCAACCCCCACGGCGCAGTTGGGGGTGGTGAGCACGTACACTCCCTGCTAGTGATTTGAGCCACGCCATGTCTCGCCTTCTGGGCATCTGCCTTGCCGCTGTTCTGGGTCTTGCTGGTCTTTTGGGATGGGGATCCGCTGCCACCGCTGCAACCGTTGAGGTGAAAATGGGGACCGATGGCGGCCTTCTGGCGTTTGAGCCCAGCACGGTGACCATTAGCGCCGGTGACACGGTCAAGTTCGTGAACAACAAATTGGGTCCCCACAATGCCGTGGTGGAAGGCCATGACGAACTGAGCCACACTGACCTGGCTTTTGCTCCTGGAGAGAGTTGGGAGCAAACCTTCACCGAGCCAGGCAGCTATGGCTACTACTGCGAGCCCCATCGTGGCGCAGGCATGGTGGGGACCATCACCGTGGAGTGATTCGGCCCCTTGCCGGGGGCTCTATAGCATCAGGGCACGATTGTTTTCCTTGGTTATCATTCTCGTCCTATCGTCCTGCGACGAATCCAATTCCTGAGAGAGGGGGTACATGGGGGGAGCTCTGAAGGCTTTCCCCCTTTTCCCTCTATCCATACCAAACCATGGCCAGGTTCCGGTTGACCGCAGTGGTGAGTACGGTCTCCCGGCTGGCGTTGCTCCAGGGAGCTTTTTAGGTTGCTGAGTACAGGTTGACCCACTGAGACGCCATGCAGCCCACCCCTGAAACCTTTACCCTGAAGGCCTGGGAGGCCATCACATCTGCCAACGCGCTGGCACGGACCTGCAGATCCCAGACACTGGAAAGCGAGCATCTGCTGAAGTCCTTGCTGGAGCAGAACGATCTGGCTGTGCGGATTCTGGAAACAGCCGGGGTGGATCTGGCTGCTCTGGACAACAGTCTGGAGCAATTCCTTGCTCAGCAGCCCAAGCTGGGCACCCCTCCAGACACCACTTCGCTGAGCTCCAGCATGGATCGATTGTTGGATCATGCGGAGCGGGAGCGGCAGGCTTGGAAGGATCACTTCATTGCCATTGAGCATCTGTTGCTGGCCTTGTGTGAGGACAACCGTTGTGGCAAACCCCTGCTGCAGGCCCTCGGTGGCCATCGTCAAGTCATCAAGGATGCCGTTCAATCCATTCGCGGCAACCAGCAGGTCGCTAGCCAAACCCCGGAGGCTACCTATGGGGCCTTGGAGAATTATGGCTGTGACCTGACCCAGGCCGCCCGTCAGGGGAAGCTTGACCCTGTGATTGGCCGGGACGAAGAGATTCGCCGCACCATCCAGATCCTCTGCCGTCGCACAAAGAACAACCCCGTGCTGATCGGTGAACCAGGTGTGGGTAAAACGGCCATTGTGGAAGCACTGGCCCAGCGCATTGTCAATGGTGATGTGCCCACCGCCCTGCAGAATCGGCGCCTCATTGCCTTGGACATGGGGGCGCTGATCGCTGGCGCCAAATATCGCGGTGAGTTTGAGGAACGCCTCAAAGCAGTACTTAAGGAGGTCACATCAGGGAAAGATCAGATTGTGTTGTTCATTGATGAGGTTCATACCGTGGTGGGGGCTGGGGCCGCTGGCGGATCCATGGATGCCAGCAACTTGCTCAAGCCCATGTTGGCCCGGGGGGAACTGCGCTGCATTGGTGCTACCACCCTTGATGAACACCGCCGCCACATTGAAAAAGACGCCGCCCTTGAGCGCCGCTTCCAGCAGGTGTTGGTGCCCCAGCCCACGGTGGAAGACACCATTTCCATTCTGCGGGGCCTTAAAGAGCGCTATGAGGTTCACCATGGCATCCGCATTGCTGATAACGCCCTTGTTGCAGCAGCGGTGCTCAGCAGTCGCTACATCAATGATCGCTTCTTGCCGGATAAAGCCATTGATCTGGTGGATGAAGCCGCCGCCCGTTTGAAAACGGAAATCACGTCCAAACCTGAGGAGATTGATGAAATCGACCGCAAGATTCTGCAACTGGAGATGGAGAAACTTTCCCTCGCCAAGGAAAGTGACCCGGCCAGTAAAGAGCGGCTAGGGCGCATCAACCACGATCTGGCCAATCTACTGGAGCAGCAGCGCGCCTTCATGGCCCAATGGAAACAGGAGAAGGTGGCGCTGGATGATCTCCAGGCTTTGAAGGGACAGATCGAGCAGGTGCAAGTCAAGCTGGAGCAGGCCAAACGCAACTATGACCTCAACAGTGCTGCGGAGCTGGAGTATGGAACACTGACCGAGCTGCAAAAACGTCTGCGGGAGGGAGAACAGCGGCTCCAGGACAATGAGAAAAGATTTCTGCGCCAAACCATCAGCGAAGAAGATGTGGCGGAGGTGGTGAGCAAGTGGACCGGCATCCCGGTAAAACGCCTTGCCCAGTCGGAACTCCAGAAGTTGTTGGACCTGGAGCAGCGGCTCCATGGGCGGGTGGTGGGTCAGCAGGAAGCGGTCAGTAGCGTGGCCGATGCCATTCAGCGTTCCCGCGCTGGCCTGGCGGACCCACGGCGCCCCATTGCCTCATTTCTGTTCCTGGGTCCCACCGGTGTGGGCAAAACGGAATTGTGCAAAGCCCTGGCAGAACAACTCTTTGACGATGAGTCCGCCATGGTGCGTCTTGATATGTCCGAGTACATGGAGCGCCATGCCGTATCCCGGCTCATTGGCGCGCCTCCCGGCTATGTGGGCCACGAGGAGGGGGGCCAGCTCACGGAGGCTGTGCGGCGCAAGCCCTATGCGGTGATTCTGTTGGATGAGGTGGAAAAGGCCCATCCCGAGGTGTTCAATGTGCTTCTACAAGTGCTGGATGATGGCCGCATCACGGACAGCCAAGGTCGAATGGTGAACTTCACCAACAGCATTGTGATCCTGACCAGCAATATTGCCAGCCAGGCCATTTTGGACCTGGCCGGTGATGACAGTCGCCATGGGGAGATGGAAGCCCATGTCAAACAAGCCCTGCGGAGCCACTTCCGTCCTGAATTCCTGAACCGTATTGATGAGACCATCATCTTCCATGCCCTCCAGAAGCAGGAACTCCGTCGGATCGTGGAACTTCAAGTGATCCATCTCCAGCAACGGCTCCAAGGGCGTGGTTTGGACTTAATGCTGACACCAGACGCCTATGCCTGGCTGGCCACAGCGGGCCATGATCCCGTCTACGGGGCCAGGCCATTACGGCGCGCCATTCAAAAACACCTGGAGACCCCCATGGCCAAAGCCATTCTGCGGGGTGATTTTTGTGGGGGGGACACCATCGTTGTTCAGCCGGAGGAGAGCCATGGCGGCAATCAGTTGCACCTGAGTAAAGGGGGTCAGACCCCTGATTGGGCGACAACAGCAAACTGAGCAGAGGGACCAAGCCCATCCAATGGGTCCAGCGTCCCCCGGATTTCGCTGCTGCCAGGGGTTAGGACCCCATATATGAGGAATGACCCTCTCACCAGAGAGGGACCCCCAAGAGAGCAGTAAGAGGATGGGTGATGGTGGGGCTCAGCGCGGAGCAGGTTGATGGCATCCGCCCCTTGTTCCCCAAGGAACGGGGTGGGAAGAGGGTGGATGACCGCAAGGTGTTGTGCAGCATCATCCATGGGACCCGGAGCAGTCTGCGCTGGGGGGATGCCCCGGCGGCCTATGACCCCCACAAAACCCTCTACAACCGTTGCCGCCACTGCTCAGGCAAAGGTGTTTTTGATCTGATCTTTTCTGAGTTGTCAGCATCCGACTCCGCAGAGCCACCTGATGCCCCAGAGCCAGAGGTGCTGATGATTGACGCCACTGACATCAAAGCCCATCCCACGGCGTCCAGCCTCAACAAAGGGGGGTGCCCCCCGCCTGGTTGGTCGTACCAAGGGGGGCATGAGCAGCAGGCTCCATGGGGTCTGTGACAGCAAAGGTGGTCCCCGGCGACTCCACCTGAGCGAGGGGCAATGCAGTGACTTCACCGAAGCTGATGTGGCGCGCAAAGACCTGCCGCCTGCGGCCACGGTGATCGGGGATCAAGGATATGACAGGGACAAAATCCGTAAGATGCTGTCCCAGCAGGGCATCACGCCTTGCATCCTGCCCCGTCGCTGCCGCAAGAAACCAGTGCATTACAGCAAGAGGTTGCATCGCGAGCGTCATAAAGTCGAGAATCTTTTTTCCCGACAGAAAGACTGGCGGCCCATTGCAACCCGCTACGACGGCTGCGCCCACGCCTTCCGTTCTGCCATCCTCCTGGCCGCCACTGTCCTCTTCTGGTGATGAGTCCTGACCCTAGTGTGGTGTCCCGGAAGGAGATGATACAATAAAGAGGGTTAGCCATCCAAGGAGAAGGATCATGTCACGAGGCTGTCCAACAGCACCCATCAGGCTTGATGGCCAAGGGGAAGACCAGATTGCGCAGCATGGCCCGTCCCTGATCGCAGCCCCATGGGATGGTGCAACATGCACGAATGGTGTTGGCTTGTGCTGAAGGGGAGTCCCATGTTGTCACTGGGAGTCGTCCGGGCATCAGCAAGATGACGGTGGGCAAATGGCGACGGCACGATCTGGAACAAGGACTTGAAGGTTTGGAGGAGGAAGAGCGCCCCTGTGGTCCCCGTACCCATGGTGCCGAGAGGGTGGCCGAAGTGAGCAATACCGCCCTGCACAGCAAGCCTCCCCAGGGAACGGATTGGAGCGTCCGTACCATGACGGAGCATACGGGCATCTCCAAATCCACGGTACATCGTTGGTTCAAGATGTTTGGTGTACAACCGCATCGTCAGCGTCACTTCAAGATCAAACGATCCTTTCTTTGTGGAGAAAGTGCGTGACATTGTGGGTCTGTACATG
>JAJDUS010000072.1 GCA_022826535.1 Prochlorococcaceae cyanobacterium jk18x1bzbins.87 | reverse complement strand
ATCTCATAGAGATGTCTTACGGGAAGGCGTATCGTTAAGAGGATTGCGAGTGCCCCAGGAGATCCTGGAAGTCCCTGGGGGGAATCATGGGAGTTCCATGCTCATTTTACTCACCTATTCCTATAGCTACTTTCTCTTCTTCATTCCTTATCTTGCCTTTTTTCGTGGTGCCCTGGAGATGTACCGCAAGAACTTACAGGCCGTAATGAAACGGGCAAACCACTTCAAGGCGCCCACGAGCATGTTCACATTAGTCCTCTTGATCTTGATGCTGATGGTCATCTGGATCACATTTTAGTTTGGACAACGAGTTCACTCGGAGCAAAGACCCAGGCTGCCATCCGCGCTGTGCGCAAAACATTCACTAAAGGAAGTGCCGAGTCATTGCGGCTAGCATTGGCTGCAGCAGGTGATTTCCAGTCTCTAACCATGTTGGTTGATGAATACGGGCGAGACCAAGGACAGCGTATCGCTCGCCTAACGGAACCCACGTCAACCTGGCAATCAGTGACACCCTTTGTTCCGCCACGATACATCAAGGTTCGGGGCAAGAATAGTCTGGAAGGACAGATACGCACCGAGCTGAGCACAAGAGGCTTCCCCAACCCCGTCTCGGTCATCATTCTTGCGCCCCTAACCGAAGGTCGAAGCCCTGCGCCAGAGCGTGGGACCAGTGAGGAGAACGCCACGACCATCTGGAACCACTTCCGACATTTCAAACTGACTCGGCAACGGGGTCCTCAGCCTCCTATCACCTGCGGCTTCGCCATCCGGCTGGAGTTCCAACACTCCGTACCGGGACCCATCGGCATTGGCTACGGGTCCCACTTTGGTTTGGGTCTTTTTGAGCACTGTGGAAATGGCGAAGGCTAAGCCTCTAAACAGCTAACCTGCTTCGGCCAGACCCATAAGACACCCATCCCAATCCCATGGGTCACGGCGTCTCTTGGTTAAGTGGGTCATGGCTGATGGCTGGTGCCACGGATCCCACAACGCTCAAGGAGCGTCTCTGCCAAAGCGGAGAAGTCGTTGCGGCAGGCCCGGGCTGCCTTGTAATGCCCTCCGATGGCCCCATCAGCGGGGGTAAGCAGGAACATGGGCTTACGGGCTATCTGGGCGAGGGGCATCAAGCTGCGGTAATGCTTCAGCTCCGCCAGGCAGTGGGGGTCGTCCTTCGGTGAGCCAGGGGGCTGGTCTGCTGTTTCAGCCAACACCCACTTGCGGTACACCGATGGCACGCGATCAAGCCAACGCTGGTAGGCCTTCACCGGCCGATCCAGCCGCACTGCATGTTGGAGCACCACATAGCCCACTGGATTCATCTGGCCTTTGGGAAGTTCAGTTGTCTTGCCGAGAGATTTTGGCGCACGCTTCAGGCGATCTTGCCATTCCTTACGCCAGCAGCGCAGCGTAGGCCCCAGATTCTTCAGCCCTTGGACGGAATAGAGGTCCGGCCCCAGGGGGATCACCACATGGTTGGCTGCGATCAGCGCTGCCCGGTTCAAGGCCCCCAGGCTTGGTCCCACATCAATCAACACCACATCCGCCTGGCGTTGCCCAGCGGCCTTGGCCAACATCCGCCAAAACACACTGATCACCCGAAACGCCCGTTGCTTTTGATCCAGGCAATTCGGCCATTGTGTAGACAACTCATCTTCCACTGTGGACAGGCTCAGATCGCCAACCACCAGACCGATCCTTTCCGCAATCCCGGTCACGTAGGGATCCGCCACATCACCGGTTCCCTCCAGCAAGGGCGCCAGGGCAGAAGCCACAGTGCGGGATGGCTCTGTATCCGTCCAAAACTCTTCCAGCTTGTCCTCCTCCAGGAACATGCTGGTGAGATTCATTTGGGGGTCCAGATCCGCCGCCACAACAGATAAATTCATCTCGGCAAACATCCAGGCAAGATGATACACAAGTGTGGTTTTTCCCACCCCACCCTTGTTGTTAAAGAATGCCAGGATATTCATTCCTTGACCTCCCTTGTGGATGTGGGTTTGAGGGTAACGCAGGTCACCTTGTCTTCTACAGTAAATTCTGGCGGCGGGTTGCCGTTGCGTTTGCACTCCTTCCGGGCAATGGAGATGCCGGCGCCAAAGCGTTGAGCAAAGCCCAATTCCCGCAGAAAGCCTGCCAGGTTGGGGTTGCGGTAGCCTGTGAAGCCAGCTTTGCCGAAGTTCTCCCGCGTCACCATGCCCACAGGCCCACCAGGGCTGATGATCTCAATTCGATCAGAGTACCACGTAACGCGAACCGGCGTATGGTCGTGGTCATAGGTGCGGTGCATAATGGCATTACGGGACAGTTGCTGGATGGCCGCCTGAGGATAGAGCTGTGTGCGGCGCTCTGTTGCCCGGCTATGGAACTCCACCATTGTGCGATTATGGGAGTTCAGCTTCTCTTCTACGGCACGAATCACATCCGCCACGCGCCCCGTGAATACTGCTTCGTCCAGAATATCGTCTGCCAGAGTGGGGCCATCCAGCTTCAGGAATTGCACATAGGCGCCGGGGAGAAAGTCTGTGGGCTGGTTGGCGAGGGTCAGCACCCCCAGGTGGGTGGGGGTGGGTTCGTCGGGGCTGAGGATCAGCCGGGTGCTGGCCAACTGCTCCTCGAGTGTGCGCCCATTGTCGTCCAACACCTCGGCTGCCACAGCGGCGGGTAAGTAATTCTCCTTGTACCAGGCCAAGTCCAGATCAGCTACACTTGCCCCATGGCAGGGTTGGCTATCAAACGGTTGATCCCGAAACCGACGCTTTTCATTGAGAATCCGCTCATCCTGGGCTGTGGCGACACCCCGGCGAGGACCGGAGCGGACGCAGATGCGACCATCATACCGCACCGGTGGTGAGTCTGCAGGCCACACGGTGACCACAGCCACATCCACCCCCTTGAGTTTTCGCTTCTCCGCCAACAAGGTGGGCGGGGGCAGGATCCTGCCGTCGGTTTTGATGCCGGTGAGCTGCTCCAGAAGCTGGCCCTCAATGGGCAAGCCAGATGGTGTGCCATCGTCCTGGACACCCACAAAGAGTACACCTGGGCGGTTGTGGTTGGCCAGGTCGTTGGCAAAGGCGCAGACCGCCTCGGTTCCCTTCCTGCGGGCATCCCCGTTCCAGACCTGCTTGAATTCCACCCAATCACTCTCCTCGCCCGCCAGCAACTTCTCCAGTACGCTGTTGCTGTAGGGCTGCATCATCCGTGGGTCTTCCCTGGAGTAAAAGGTTGTTCATGGCCTTGCAAGGGTAAGCCACAGCGGGTACATTCTGGTTGATGGTGGTGTTGATGGCGAGATCAGGAGTTGGGATTGCCATGTCTCCTGTGGTGGCTTGCCTCCCGTTGAATGACGGCGCCCGCCACCCCTGAAAATACGCTCATGCCGCCAGTGCGCAGGATTGCGTCCCCATTCAGGACCGCAACAAGAAGCCCTCCCCCGGCCAAGGAGACCAGGAGACATGTCCGTGTCCAGAACTCGGCCCAGAACCGGTTGTGCCCATGGGTTTGATCACGATCTGTGCGATCTTCCTGTCATACTTCCCGCCAATCTCTTTCTTGCGGGGAGGCAGAAACTGTTTTGTCCAGGTCAATCAGCGGCTTCTCCATGTTTGCTGGCAGGTCCGTGGTTCAGGTGCTTCCCGTCACACACCGATGACCTCGGTCCTGCTGCCTTCCGTATCTTCCAGGAAGACACGGAGAGGGGATTCAGGGTCTCTGCTCTCTTGATCCAACTGCCGGTTTTTCACTGCAATGTAGAGACGCATGGCCCGATGGAAAACTTCGGCGCGGTGCTTGCCAAGGCGCTTCGCCAGCTTGCCCATATCCTCGTCCATCTCCGGATCCACGCGGACCTCATACCAGCGCTCCTTTGCATCCATGGTGCAGCAGCGAGGATTCTTGGCCCAAGCCTATCACCACAAGGAACCGGGGGCTGGTGCTTGGAAAGCCAAGGGCTTCTCTCCGAACTTCGGCCCCACGGCTTGCTACGATCAGATGTGTTTGCCAGCGGATGCGAGTCATGCCCTACAGGCGCGTCCTGCTGAAACTCAGTGGCGAAGCTCTCATGGGAGAGCAGAGCTATGGTATCGACCCCCTGGTGATCCAGCGGATTGCAGCGGAAATCGCCGGGGTGGTGGCCCAGGGGACGGAGATGGCCATTGTGGTGGGGGGCGGGAATATTTTCCGGGGTTTGAAGGGGGCGGCGGCGGGCATGGATCGGGCCACGGCAGACTATGTGGGCATGTTGGCCACGGTAATGAACGCCATGGCCATGCAGGATGCCCTGGAGCAGGTGGAGGTGCCCTGTCGGGTACAGACGGCCATTGCCATGCAGGAGGTGGCGGAGCCCTATATCCGCCGTCGGGCCATGCGTCACCTGGAGAACGGCCGGGTGGTGATCTTTGGCGGAGGTTGCGGCAACCCCTTCTTCACCACGGACACCACAGCGGCCCTCCGGGCAGCGGAGATTGGCGCCCAGGTGGTGCTCAAGGCCACCAAGGTGGACGGGGTCTACAACAAGGATCCCGCCTGCTTCAAGGATGCGGTTCGCTACGAGAGGCTAAGCTTTCAAGATGTGTTGCGGAGGGAGTTGGCGGTGATGGACAGCACGGCCATTGCCCTGTGTAAGGACAACGGCATCCCCATCGTGGTCTTCAACCTGTTTGAAGGGGGCAATATTGTCCGCGCCATTGCCGGGGAGCTGGTGGGGACCGCCATTCACCCAGAAGAGGTGCCCCACTGAGCGGATTTATGTTCACCAATGCCTGATCACGTCAACCCCATGGATCTGGAAGCCCACATGGAAAAGTCGCTGGAGGCCACCCAGCGGAACCTGAACACCATCCGCACAGGTCGGGCCAACCCCAATCTGCTGGATAAGGTGATGGTGGAGTACTACGGCTGCGACACGCCACTGCGCTCCCTGGCGGGCATCACGGTCCCCGACTCCCAGACCCTTCAGATTCAGCCCTTTGACGTCAGCGCCATCCGCGCCATTGAAAAGGCCATCCTCAGTTCCAGCCTTGGCCTGACCCCCAACACGGAAGACGGCAGGCTCATCCGGATCGGGATTCCCCCCCTCACGGAAGAGCGCCGCAAGGAACTGGTGAAGTTGGCGGCCGGCTACATCGAAGAAGGCAAGGTGGCACTCCGCAATGTGCGGCGGGAGGGCATTGAGCGGATCAAGAAGCAGGAAAAAGCCGGTGACCTGTCCGAGGACCAGTCCCACGATGAACAGGACCAAGTGCAAAAGCTGACGGATCGCTTTATCCAGCGCCTCAACACCATGCAGAAGGACAAGGAGAAGGAGATCCTCTCAGTTTGATCCCCCTCTCCCCCCTCTCAACGGGCTGAGAGGGCCAAGGGGGCGCCGAGGGCGGAACGGATTTCCTCCGGCTTGAGGCAGCCGTCATGGTCCGTATCCAGGGCATCGAACACCGCATCAGTGCCCAGCCACTCTTCACGGGTGATGGTGCCGTCCCCGTCCAGATCGTTGAGGAGGAAAATCTCCTGGGCGGCATGGGCAAAGGCTGCTTCCCCCTCCAGCACCGCCAGACGGTGACCCAACTGGGCCTCCAACGCCTCAATGGCCCGACTGAAACCCCGAATCCCCTCATCCAGCTTCTCGGACGCCATGGCGTCCTGGGCCATCAGTTCTGCGAAGCTGTGTTCATTCACCTGGAGCTTGGCGCTGGGTGGATCCGTCAAGTTGGCCGGATCCAATTTGCGGACCAATAGCCCCTTGGTGCTGCCCAGTTGATCCAGAAATTTGGGGGCAATGGTAAGCAGGTCACAACCAGCCAGTTCGATAATTTCCTCCGCATTGCGGAAGCTGGCCCCCATCACCTGGGTCAGGTGGCCAAAGGTTTTGAAGTAGGTGAAGATCCTGGTCACGGAGCACACACCCGGGTCTTCCGGACCGGGATAGCTCTGGCGACCCGTCCGCTTTTTGTGCCAATCCAGGATGCGGCCCACAAAGGGGGAGATGAGGGTGACCCCGGCCTCAGCGCAGGCCACCGCCTGCACCAGGCAGAACAGCAGGGTGAGATTGCAGTGGATGCCTTCGGTCTCCAGCACCTCCGCCGCCTTGATGCCTTCCCATGTGGAGGCAATTTTGATCAGGATCCGCTCCCGGCCAAGGCCGGCTGCTTCGTAACGGCCAATAATCTGGCGGGCCTTGCTGATGGTGGCATCCGTGTCAAAGCTGAGACGGGCATCCACCTCGGTGGACACTCGACCGGGAACCATCTTGAGAATTTCTTCCCCAAAGCGGACGCTGAGTTCATCAATGGCTTCGCTGATTACCTTCTCCGCAGGGGCCGCTGCGCCGATGGCCTGGCGGGATTGCCGCAAGGTGGCGTCAATCAGCCCTTGATAATCGGGAAGCTGGGCAGCGGCCAGGATCAGGGAAGGATTGGTGGTGGCTTCTTGGGGGGTGAGGCGACGAATTGCCTCCAGGTCGCCAGTGTCTGCCACCACGGTGGTCATGGCGGACAACTGATCCAGCAGAGAGGCCATGGGAAAGAGAGAAGTGAGGGACCAATTCAACGCTAGGGTCAGGACTCAATAATATGAGGAATGACCCTCTCAGCAGAGAGGGAGCCCCAAGAGAGCACCAGGACGAGATTGGGTGATGGCCCAGTTGTTGGGGCTCAGCGCGGAGCAGCTTGATCGCATCCGCCCCTTGTTCCCCAAGGAACGTGGTGTGAAGCGGGTGGAGGACAGGAAGGTGTTGAGCGGCATCATTACCTGTCATTATCACCTGTCATTCAGAAGGGGCGGCGCTGGGTGGATGCCCGGCCGCCTATGGCCCCCACAAAACCCTCTACAACCGTTGCCGCCGCTGGTGAGACAAGGGTGTTTTTGATCTGATCTTTTCTGCGTTGTCAGCATCCGACTCCGCAGAGTCACCCGATGCCGCAGAGCCAGAGGTGCTGTGATGCTTGACGCCACTGACACAAAGCCCATCCCACGGCGTGCAGCCTCAACAAAGGGGGGGCCGCCTGATTGGCGGCGCCAAGGGGGGCATGGCCAGCAAGCTCCATGGGGTCTGTGATAGCAAAGAGGTGGTCCCCTGCGACTCCACCTGCGTGAGGGGCAATGCAGTGACTTCAGCGGTGCCGATGTGGTGCGCAAAGACCTGCCGCCTGCGCTCACGGTGATCGGGGATGAAGGGCATGATAGCGACAAAATCCGTAAGATGCTGTCCCAGCAGGGCATCCTGCCTTGCATCCTGCCCCATCGCTGCCGCAAGAAACCAGTGCATTACAGCAAGAGATTCTATCGCAAGCGTCATAAAATCGAGAATCTTTTTTCCCGACTGAAAGACTGGCGGCCCATTGCAACCCGCTACGACTGCTGCGCCCACGCCTTCCATTCTGCCATCCTCCTGGCCGCCACTGTCCTGTTCTGGTGATGAATCCTGACCCTAGCCATGATGCTGGCCATGGCCAGCAGCCGCCCGCAGTTCAATAGCCCCGTAAGACGCCGGCCTTGAACCAGCCGCCCCAGGTCTCAAGCGGTGCCAGAGGCTTCGAAGGCCGATTCGGGGGCGGGGGAAGCAAGAGGGGTTCAGGGTCTTGGCCGGTGGAATGATCAACCCTGTCCGAGGCGGCCATGAGTTGGGCGCGGGAGTCCATGAACAACTGCTCCATGGCGCGTGCCTCCTGGAGAGCTGCGGAGGTACGGCTCACCTTGAGGCGCATCTGCAACTCCAGAACACAGAGAATGGTGGAGATCAGGAAGAATGCCAGGAGGGCACAGTTGGCCAGCCGGTGGAGACCCACCAGCCCCGATGAGTCATGCCTGGTCCTTGAAGCCGGGGCAGCCTGTTTTGCCCCGTGGGGCCAGCGCTGGCGGTGACCCCGCCTGGAGATGACCTGCCGGTTGGTCACAGGCCCAGGAGCATGAGATTGGCAAAGGTATAACCGTTCCATGTGGCATGCATCAGGACACAGGCGCTCAGACGTCCGCTTTTCAGCCGCAGCCAGCCCAGGCCCAGGCCCAGGGTCAGGAGGGGGAAAAACTCCACCAGGCTCAGGTGGGCTGCAGCAAACAGCAGACTGCTCAAAAGAACACCGACCCCAGCCCCATAGGCGTTGGCCATGGTGGGCAAAACTGTGGCGCGGAAGACCAGTTCCTCATAGAGGGGCGCCAGAACACAGGCGGTCAGGGCAAAGACAATCAGCGCCGTCGGGTCCCGACTGTTCAGCACCAGATCCAGCAAAGGATTGCTGCCTCCCGCATGGGGGAACACTCGGGAGACGCCCCAACTGGTCAGCAGCACCAGCGGCAGGCTGAGGAGAAGTCCCTCCAGCGCCATGGGGAGCGATCTCCAGCCCAGCCCCCATTGCAGCCATCGCCAGCCGGATCGCCCCTCACTGCGCCGCAACCAATGGAGAACCGCCAGCCCCGGCAGGGCCTGTGCCCCATACACCAGCATGGTGGCCAGGGCCTTCCCTTCGCTGCCGATGGCCAGCCCCCAGTGCCGCAGCCCCAGCAACGCCATGGCGCCCGCCACATTGCCCAACACCACCACACCGCCAAAGAAAAACAACAGCAGTGCGGGAATGGTGAGGGGAGCCGCCGTGGGTGGGGAGATGGGCTGTTGGGATTGATTCCGGGACCACAGAAAACGCCCCAGTTGCACCACCCAGAGCAGGATGCCCCCCAGGCCCGCCAGCGGCCCCGCCAGGCCCACCATGGCAAGGCGCACCAGGGCGCCATCATGGGAACTACTGCAGAAGGGGCGGTCCAGATTCAGGAGGGAACAGGCCAGGGACGGGTAGAGGGGATGGCGGGGGAGGGCATCCTCAAGGGCTTGATCTCCCAGATCCTCCAGTGCCGCCGTTGCCGTCCCCTGTCCAGCTGCCCGCTCCATGAGGGCCTGTTGAAGGATGAGCTGGGCTGACGGCTCCCCCGGCCCTGGCGGTAGGTTCTCCAGCAGGGGACGGGCCTGCTCCGGTTGGTCAATGGCCAGAAACACCAGCGCCAGGCGCAGCCGCAGGTCATGGCCTGTGGTGACCCCGTTGTCCTGATGTTGCTGGAGGAGGGCTGCCAGATCCTTGAGGGCATCAGCACCAAAGCGTTGGCGGCTGAGCAGAGAGGTGTTCCGGCTCAGGGGACTGGGGTTCCTGTTGTCCATGGCCTGGCTGGCCAGCGCTTGCAACTCCAACTGCCGTTGCTCCAACACACCCTGCACGGAGGGCCGCTGCAGACTGCTCACCAGCGGTGGTCCCCAGAAGAACAGGATGGTGAGCGCCAGGCTGAGGGCAATGAGCAGGTTTTGCAGACCCTTGGTCCACTTCATGTTCCCGATGACCACTTCAAACCAGTTGAAACATCCCAGGGTGGGTCTGGGTGGGGACCACGGCCAGGCTATTGACGGCGGCACAGCAGCGGAAATCCGCATCGTGGTTGCCGAGCCGTTGAAGCCGTTGACCATGGGTGGCAAGGCGGAGACAGGCTTCCGGCTTCTCCCGCCACACCTGCCAGAGGGCACCGGCGGCGATCATCTCGTCGTTCCCGCAGAGGTGATGGGGATTGCTGCCCAGGGCTGCGGCCATGGTGTGGAGGAGGGCGCCGGCGGCAAGGCTGTCCTCAAGGGAATAGCCCCCCTCCCAACCACTGCCCACAATCCACCCATGGCCCACGGCCCCTGTCTGTAACCGCTCAGCCACTGCCTCCAGGTTATTGAGGGAACAGGTGAGCACATGGGGAGCGGCCTGCACCCGCTCCAGGGCGCGGGTGCCATTGGTGGTGCTGAGGAAGAGTTGTTTGCCCTCCACCACGGCAGGGGTCACGGCGACGGGAGAGTTGCCCAGGTCAAAGCCCTCCAGCCGCTGCCCGCCCCGCTCCCCCGCCAGAAGGCGTTTGTCTGGGGGCGCTGCCCCAGCCGCCCGTTGCAGGGCATCAAGCTGGGCAAACACATGGACCGCCGTGGCGCCATTGTGGAGGGCCCAGCCCATGGTGGTGGTGGCCCGCAACACATCAATGACCACCGCCGCATCGGGCTGACCACTGCTGGGCACCGCCTCCGGCGTGGGGCAATACTGAATCTTCATCACACCACAGGATCCATGGCCTGCCACAGTAGCTGGGTGGTTGGCTGTCCCCATGGCGCAAGATCTCCGCCAGTTTCTGACGCTCCTGGAGGGGCGGGGGCAACTGCGGCACATCACGGCTCCCGTAGATCCCGATCTGGAATTGGTCGCCATTGCTGATCGGGTGCTGGCCATGGGTGGTCCCGGACTGGTCTTTGAAAACGTGATCGGGAGCCCATGGCCAGTGGCCATCAATCTTCTGGGCACCGTGGAGCGGGTGGTGTGGGCCATGGGCATGGAGCGGCCAGAGGAGCTGGAGCGCCTTGGGGGGCGCCTGGCCACCCTGCAGCAACCCCAGCCCCCCAAGCGTCCCAAGGAGCTGGTGGCCATGGGTGGCCTCCTGTGGGATGTGTTGCGGGCCCGCCCGGATCGGGATCTTCTGCCCCCCTGCCAGCAGGTGGTGTTGGAGGGGAAGGCGGTGAATCTGGATGCCCTGCCCCTCTTGCGTCCCTGGCCGGAGGATGGGGGATTCATTGTGAACCTGGGCTTGGTGATCACCAAGGATCCGGAGACGGGCGTGCCCAATGTGGGGGTCTATCGGCTGCAGCGCCAGTCTCCCCACACCATGACGGTCCACTGGCTCTCGGTGCGGGGTGGGGCTCGCCATCTGCGCAAGGCGGAGGCCATGGGAAAACCCCTGGAGGTGGCCATTGCCATTGGTGTGCATCCCCTACTGATCCTGGCTGCCGCCACCCCCATTCCCGTCAATCTCTCGGAGTGGTTCTTTGCGGGGCTTTATGGCGGTGAAGGGGTCCAGCTTGCCCGTTGTCGCACCGTTGGCCTGGAGGTTCCCGCCCAAAGTGAAATCGTGCTGGAGGGGCAGATTGCGCCAGGGGTCCGCCAGGCGGATGGACCATTCGGGGACCACATGGGTTTTTATGGCGGCATTGAGGATTCCCCCCTGATTCACCTGAAGGCCATCACCCATCGCCGCCAGCCCACCTTCCTGGCCACCTTCAGCGGGCGGCCCCCCAAGGAGGAGGCCATGCTGGCCATTGCCCTCAACCGCATCTATACCCCCATCCTCCGCAAACAGATCCCGGAGATCAAGGACTTTTTCCTGCCCATGGATGCCCTCAGCTATAAGCTGGCGGTGATTGCCATCGACAAGGCCTATGCGGGCCAGGCGCGGCGGGCTGCCATGGCGTTTTGGGGGGTGCTGCCCCAGTTCACCTACACCAAATTTGTGGTGGTGGTGGATGGGAGCATCAATGTGCGGGATCCGCGTCAGGTGCTTTGGGCCATCAGCGCCCAGGTGGATCCCCAGCGTGACCTGCTGGTGATTGCCGACAGCCCCTTCGACAGTCTGGATTTTGCCAGTGAACGCATTGGTCTGGGGGGACGCATGGCCATTGACGCCACCACCAAAATCGGCCCGGAGCGGCGCCACGATTGGGGCCGTACCCTGGGGGCCGATGAAGCCACCGCGGCGCGCATTACGGAGCGTTGGTCGGAGCTGGGGCTGGAGGACCTGGGGCAAGCTTCACCAGACCCCGTTCTGTTTGGCTATGTGATGGAGAACGTGCTGGCCCGCCTGGGCCGCCCTTGATGCCCTCGCCCCATCCTGAACGCTACCCGTGCTGCAACGTCGCACCCTCTACGCCTTGAAGGCCCTTTTAGAGTTGGCCCAGGGGTCGGAGGCATTTTGCCCAGTGACCCGCATTGCCCAGCGCCAACAGATTCCCGCCCCCATGCTTGAGCAGATTCTGTTGCAGTTGCGCCGCGCTGAACTGGTGGTGGCCCAGCGGGGTCGTGCCGGTGGCTATGGGTTGGCGCGGCCAGCGGGGGCCATCCATCTGGAGCAGGTGGCGGATGCTGTGGGAGAGCGGCTGCAACAGGCAGGGCCATCTCCAAACCATGGAGAGGGGGCCAGTGATCAGGTGCTGGTCATACTGCAACAGCGTCTACAGCGTTCCCTGATCAAGACCATGCGGGAGACCAGCCTGGAGGAGCTGTTCCTTGATTTGCGGTCCTGGCAAGCCATCCTGGAGGACGACAACGCCTTGATGATTTGAAGGGGCTGACGTGGCAAGGTCCCATCCCCGCGAAAGCGGGGGAATTGACCCCCCAATGCTCACCAGTGGAACTGTTTCAAGTTTGCTTGACGGTGGCGAGGGTATCCAATAAATGGTCCATTTTCTCCCCGATGGCTCTGTTGTCAGCCCTCAGTTGTTTCATGTCATCCCTGAGACCGTTCATCTGTCGATTCATATCACCCCTGAGCTCATCGGTCCGCTGGGCTTGCCTGGCCTCACTGGCCTTCAGCTCGTCCATGACCCTGGCCTCACTGGCTTTGGTCTCTTCCCTACAGGCCGTGACCTCTTCCTTGACTTCGTCAATGCGCTGATTGAGCCTGGCCTCGCTGGCTTTGGTCTCTTCCCTGCTGGCTTCCTTGGCTTCATCGATGCGTTGATTGAGCCTGGCCTCACTGGCTTTGGCCTCTTCCCTGCTGGCTTTGACCTCTTCCTTGACTTCGCCAATGCGTTGATTGAGCCTGGCCTCACTGGCTTTGGCCTCTTCCCTGCCGGCCTCCTTGACTTCGCCAATGCGCTGATTGAGCCTGGCCTCACCGGCTTTGGTTTCCATCCAGTTCACGGCGAGGAAGACACCAACGGCTCCCCATGCGGTGGGGGGCAGCCATTCCGCAACGGCTGACGGCAACGACGGCAGGGACGGGGACAAGGAGCGTGGGCGGCTTGCTTCAGCCTACCCACGCAAACACTGTTGATGCAGTCCCCAGCAACGGCCAGCCCCTTGCCTTGGCTGGTTTCCGTTGTCACCATGGACGCATGAAATGCTCTGTACCAGCCATTGGCAGCGTCACCATCCACCCGGGATTCAGTCTGCAGGGGGAGGTGGCAGTTCCTGGGGATAAGTCCATTTCCCACCGGGCCCTTCTGTTTGGCGCCATTGCGGAGGGGGCTACCACGATTCATGGCCTATTGGCGGCGGCGGATCCCTCTAGCACTGCGGGCTGTCTGCGGGCCATGGGGGTGGTCATCAGTCCTTTGGGGAGGGGGGATCAGCCTGTTGTGGTGGAGGGGGTGGGGTTGGATGGTCTGCGGGAGCCGGAAGACATTCTGGATTGCGGGAATTCCGGGACAACCATGCGGCTGCTGCTGGGGCTGCTGGCTGGGCGCCAGGACCGCTACTTTGTGCTCACCGGGGATGCTTCCCTGCGGCAGCGGCCCATGGGACGGGTCACCCGGCCCCTTTGCCAGAGCATGGGGGCCAGCATTGGAGGGCGGGCCAATGGGGAGTTGGCCCCCCTGACGGTGGGGGGGCGCCAACTCCAGGGGGGGGTGATTGGCTCCTCCGTGGCCTCGGCCCAGGTAAAATCTGCGTTACTGCTGGCGGGTCTCACCGCCAGCAGCAGTGTGTCCGTGATTGAACCCAACCGTTCACGGGACCACAGCGAACGCATGTTGAAAGCGTTTGGGGCGGACGTGCAGGTGAGTGGCCAATATGGCCGCCATGTGCGCATCACGCCGGGTCAACCCTTACGGGGCCAGGAGATTTATGTTCCTGGGGACATGAGTTCCGCCGCCTTCTGGTTGGTGGGGGCCGCCATCACCCCCGGCTCCTGGTTACGCCTTCCCCATGTGGGTTTGAACCCCACCCGCACAGGGGTGCTGGAGGTGTTGCGCGCCATGGGGGCCCAGGTGGGGGTGGAGAACGAGAAACAGATCACCGGCGAGCCGGTGGGGGATCTGACCGTTGCCCATGGTCCCTTGGGGCCGTTCTCCATTGGCGCCGATCTTGTGCCCCGACTGGTGGATGAAATCCCTGTGCTGGCGGTGGCGGCCCTTTTTGCGAAGGGGACCAGCCGGATTCAGGGGGCCCAGGAGTTACGGGTGAAGGAGACGGATCGACTGGCGGTGATGGCCCGCCAGTTGCAGGCCATGGGGGCGGTGGTGGAGGAAACCGCTGACGGGCTGGTGATTGAGGGTCCCCAAACCCTGCAGGGCGCCCCACTGGCCAGTGAGGCGGACCACCGTGTGGCCATGAGCCTGGCCCTGGCAGCCCTCAATGCCCATGGCCCCAGCCGGATTGAAGGGGCCGCTGCTGCTGGCGTGTCCTACCCTGGCTTTTGGGATGAGCTGGAACGACTTCAGGGGCCGGAAACTTTGACAAAGTGCTCGTTACTATCTTAAAGTAGAAGCTCAACTTCTGTTGTGGTCTTGTGGTTCCAATGGCTTTCAATTCGATGGCCAGTAGTTATGTACTATACTCTCCCCGTGCATGGCGCTGGCCTATTGTGGGGAAGCGCCGTCAACCTGACCAAGAGGTAGAGGGCTGAATCATGCCTGACGAACCTCTGAACAAGCCAGAGTCGTCCGCCACCAGGCTCCCCCTTCACCCTGTCTGTACCAGGCTTCCCAAAAGCTCTCAGAACCTCAAGGGGACTTGCTCAGAAGTTCCCTAGGGTCAGGACTCATCACCAGAAGAGGACAATGATGGCCAGGAGGATGGCAGAACGGAAGACGTGGGCGCAGCCGTCGTAACGGGTTGCAAGACGCCGCCAAGTCCTTCTGTCGGGAAAAGAGAGTCTCGATTTTTGACCCTTGCGATACAATCTCTTGCTGTAGTGGGCTGGTTTCTTGCGGCAGCGACGGGGCAGGATGGAAGGCGTGATGCCCTGCTGGGACAGTATCTTACGGATTTTGTCTCTGTCATACCTTTGATCCTCCATCACCGTTGCCACAGGCGCAGGTCCTTGGGCAACACATCAGCACCGGTGAAGTCACTGCATTGCCCCTCGCTCAGGTAGCCGCAGGAGACCACCTTTGCTGTGGCAGAACCCATGGAGCTTGCTGGTCATGCCCCCTTCGTTCCACGAATCACGCGGGGATCAGACCCCTCTTGTTGAGGCTGGATGCCGTGGGATGGGCTTTGATGTCAGTGGCGTCAAGCATCAGCACCTCTGGCTCTGGGGCATCAGGCGGCTCTGCGGAGTCGGATGCCGACAACTCGGAAAAGATCAGCTCAAAAACACCCTTGTCCCACCAGCGGCGGCAACATCTGTAGAAGGTTTTGTGGGAGCCATCGGCCGCCGGGGCATCCACCCAGCCCAGCCCAGCCCCTTCTGAATGACAGGGATGATGC
>JAJDUS010000030.1 GCA_022826535.1 Prochlorococcaceae cyanobacterium jk18x1bzbins.87 | reverse complement strand
GTTAAGAGGATTGCGAGTGCCCCAGGAGATCCTGGAAGTCCCTGGGGGGAATCATGGGAGTTCCATGCTCATTTTACTCACCTATTCCTATAGCTACTTTCTCTTCTTGATTCCTTATCTTGCCTTTTCTCGTGGTGCCCTCTATTTTATTCCTGAAGTTTGAACCACATCTCACCAGGCCTGGTAAGGTCATTTATAGCTTTAGTTCCACCACCTCCCATCTCAGCCATACGCCGCCAACTCCAACGCCTCCTGCACCGCCGCCAGGGCCTGGTCAATGTCTGCTGCTGTGGTGCCACGCCCCAGACCAAACCGTAGGGACGCCGCCGCTTCTGCCGCACTCCGCCCCATGGCCCGCAACACATGGGACGGCTTGCCGCTGGTGCTGCTGCAGGAGGAGCCGCTGCTGAGGGCAACACGGCGGCGCAACTGGCCATGGAGGCGGGCCCCGTCCACGCCCCGCACGGCCACACTAAGGGTGTGGGGCAGGCTGTGGGGGGGGCAGCCATTGCGCAGCAACTCCACCCCTGGTGGAAACTGGAGTCCATTGAACCCATGCCAAAGCCTGTCCCGCAGGGCCTGGAGCCGTTGTCCCCGCTCTTTCTGGTCTTGAAGGGCCAGGGTCAATGCCTTGGCCAGGCCCACAATGAGAGGAGGGCTCAGGGTGCCGCTGCGATGGCCCCCCTCCTGGCCACCACCGTGCAACTGGGGCGCCAACACCAGCCCAGGGCGCACCACCAGGGCACCCACACCCTTGGGTCCATAAAACTTGTGGCCACTGAGGGACAGCAGGTCCACCCCCCAACCCGTCAGATCCATGGGCAGGTGGCCACAGGCCTGGGCTGCGTCGCAATGGTAGGCAACCTGCCGCTCACGGCAGAGGGCCGCGATGGCTTCCACATCCTGGAGCACACCGGTTTCATTGTTGGCAGCCATCACGCTCACCAGCACGGTGTCCGGTTGCAAGGTCGCAGTCAAGG
Organism: Prochlorococcaceae cyanobacterium jk18x1bzbins.87; assembly: GCA_022826535.1. Taxonomy (GTDB): domain Bacteria; phylum Cyanobacteriota; class Cyanobacteriia; order PCC-6307; family Cyanobiaceae; genus Synechococcus_B. Next base: position 1,753 of record JAJDUS010000030.1, on the reverse strand, counting down.
CCTCCAACGCCAGACGCCCATCGGGCCGCACCGGCAAGACCGTCACCGCAAACCCCAACCGCTCCAGATAGCGACAGGGCTCCAGCACCGCCGCATGTTCCGTGGCCACGGTGACCAGATGGCGGCCATGGCCTAGGCGCTGCTCGCAAAGCCCTTTGATGGCCAGATTATTGGCTTCGGTGGCGCCACTGGTGAAGATCACCTGGGAGGGGGCCACCCCAAGGGCATCCGCCACCGTCTGCCGAGCCTGATCCACCGCCATCGCCGCCACCAGACCGGGCCGATGCCCCCGCTGGGAGGGGTTGGCGAACTGCTGGCTCCAGTAGGGCGCCATGGCCTCCACCACTGCCGGATCACAAGGGGTGGTGGCGTTGTGGTCCAGGTAGGGGATGGTCTGGCGTGAAGGGGAGGTGGGCAGAGGGGCAAACATATCTCGATGCAGTCTAAGGTCAGGACTCATCACCAGGAGAGGACGGTGGCGGCCAGGAGGATGACAGAGCAAAAGACGTGGGCGCAGGGGTCGTAGCGGGTTGTAGTGGGACGCCAGTCTTTCCGTCGAGAAAAGAGAGTCTCGATTTTGTGACCCATTCGGTACAGCCTCTTGTTGTCATGCACCACCTTCCCTTGATCTCCAACCATCGTGGCCGCAGGCGGCAAATCCCTCAGCACCCCATCAGCCCAGCGAAGCCACTGCATTGCCCCTCCTCAGGTGCAGCCGCAGGGGACCACCTTTGCTGTGGCAGACCCCATGGAGCTCCTTGGTCATGCCCTCCTTAAGGAAAGTCTGGAAAACCCCCAAAGGGACCCCTGCCGCTAGGGATCTGAGTGTGGCATGAGACTGAGTGTGAATTGTGAAGGAAGGGATGGGAGTAGAAGGAGCAGCAGTTGGGCTTCAACGACTGGGAGCGTAGCCGGGTGAGGAAGCAGACCGGAAAGGAGAAGTTCCTCTGTGAGATCGAGGCGGTGCTGCCCTTCTTTGCGCTGGTGAAGCTGATGGAGCCTTTCTATCCCCAAGGAGGCCCTCAAGCCTCAAGGAGGAAGACCGCCCTATGGGTTGGAGGCCATGCTACGGATTCACCTGATGCAGAACTGGTGGTTCCTGAGGGACGAAGCCATGGAAGACGCCCTGATTGACAGCGGCGCCATCCGCCGCTTTGCCGGGATTGACCTTGCCCAAGACCACAGTCCCGACGCCACTACCATCTTGGCGTTCCGCCATTTTATAGAACGACATCAATTGGCCGAGGAGATCTTCAAGACAGTGGGGCAGTACATGAGAGAGAAGGGCCTGCTGCTGCGGGAGGACACGGTGGTGGATGCCACCATCATCCATGCCCCCACTTCCACAAAGAATGAGAAGGGGGACCGAGATCCACAGATGCACCAAACCTGTAAAGGGAACCAGTGGTTCTTTGGCATGAAGGTCCACTTGGGGTGGATAAGGATTCCGGCTTGATCCACTCTGTGGCCACCATGTCGGCTCACGTCAGTGATGGGGTGGTGGCAGGGGAGCTATTGCATGGAGAGGTGGACTGTCGTATTGCCATGGGAGCAGGGAAGCGTCGCTGCTGATCTGACGACGGAGAAGGGGCAGTACAATGGTGGATAGAGCGTGCCAAGGCTCATGTCAGAGCCAAGGTGGAGCATCCCTGACCGGTGCTCAAGGAGCAGTTGGGGTTTCGGAAAACCAGGCGACGGGGCCTGGCCAAAAACCATAGCAAGGTGATGGTGTTAGCGGCCCTGACCAACTTAT
>JAJDUS010000032.1 GCA_022826535.1 Prochlorococcaceae cyanobacterium jk18x1bzbins.87 | reverse complement strand
GGGGGGGTGCCCCCCGCCTGATTGGTGGCACCAAGGGGGGCATGACCAGCAAGCTCCATGTGATCTGTGACAGCAAAGGTGGTCGCCTGCGACTCCACCTGAGTGACGGGCAACGCAGTGATTTCACCGGTGCCGACTGTGGTGCGCAAAGACCTGCCGCCTGCGGCAACGGTGATGGGGGATCAAGGGGATGACAGGGACACAATCCGTAAGATGCTGTCCCAGCAGGGCATCCCGCCTTGCATCCCGCCCTGTCGCTGCCGCAAGAAACCAGTCCATTACAGCAAGAGGCTGGATCGCAAGGGTCACAAAATCGAGAATCTCTTTTCCCGACAGAAGGACTGGCGGCCCATTGCAACCCGCTACGACGGCTGCGCCCACGTTTTCCGTTCTGCCATCCTCCTGGCCGCCACTGTCCTCTTCTGGTGATGAGGCTGACCCTAGGACTGTGAGATGATGGAACCTGGCTGGATGGGCACACCACCGGCAGCCACATGATCCAGGAGACATATCAATTCCCCGTCACAAGACGCAGAGGTGGCAACAGGGATCCACCGTGTGGGCGTAGAAACTGGCCTTGATGCAAATGACGGGGGGACTGGAGGCGGCGGTCCTGCAACAAGCTGCCCTTGTGGACGCTGACCGACGAGATTCTTCGCCAATGTCGGATAGTAGAATCTCTCCAGCTCTCTGAACCGTCGTACGGGCTGGCCATAGTAACTTTTGCCGTTGACCTTGGGGAAAGAGGCCCATTCCGGCGCCAGCTTGGCCACCAGTTCTGGTGTCAACTTGCCCTTATCAGCCAGTGGCAGTGCGCAGCGGCGCTGAATCAGGAAGATGGCAGCCTGATCTTGGGAATCCGGTCCGAAGTCTCCCAAGTTGAGGGCTTCTTTTGCTATCTTCCATGTGGGGGGCAGGAACTGGTAGGCTCCGGCTGCGGCAGAGGTATAGCGGCCTTTGGGGATGACCTTTTTGGGGTGATGATCCAGGTTATCGAAAAGCTCACCGCCAAACAGAACCCGATACCCGTCCTCTCCCTGTTTCCAGGTGCCCTCGGCAAGACGAATGGTGTCTAACAGAGCCTCGCGTTGAGGAGTGATCTTGTAGCACCTGCTCGGGCTGCCCGTCAATTGGGGGTCGTCACATTGATGAGGACACCTGGGCAGGCGGGCCATGGCCGGCAGGGTCCAGGCGACACAGGCCAGAGCCAAGGGTAAGAGACTCCGCAACACTTGCCAAACGCTCCAAAAAGTGGGTTGTCCCAACTTGTCAACAAGACCGTGCCAAGGGGGACACCCTCCCGCAATGGCGCCAAGGGACACTAGCAAGGAATGACCATTTTCCCTTGACGGTCACCGTCAAGGGTGTTAGTCAAGGCCGGCGTGCCGGCCCATGGGCAGCGGCCATGAGCGCCGCGGCCAGATGATGACTGGCGGCTTGGGCACCACCCTGGGGCAGGGGACCATGGTGGGGAGGCAGCAGGGGCTCGTCAAGGCCCCAGTCGCCAGCTTGCAACTGCTGGGGGGTGATCAGCCGTCCGCAAAGCCGTAGCGTTCCACCAGGATCAAGCCACAGCCATGGCCCATGGCCTCAGAAAGGGTGCTGAATCCCGGCTTGGTGAGCACCCGTCCACAGAGGGGCATGAGCTGTTGGGGCTGCCAAGGGGGGTGTAACGATTTGATGGCGGCGCCGCTGGGCAAGCCGCCGCCAAAATCCAGGACCGTCCACTGCCCGGAGTCCACCTGGGGCGCCGGATTGGCCACCGGTAAACCCAGACCACCAAAACAACTGAGCATGGTGTGCTCCCGGGTGGTGGACAGGCCCAGGGAGCGATACGGCTGGGCCAAGGCTGCAGCGGGTTGGGCCGGACCCAGCACCAACCCCAGGGACACTTCAGGCAGCCCCCAGTCCATGGCCAGCCCCATGGGCATGCGCAGTAGACCATGGGCACGGCGGTAGATGGCCCCATAGGTCTGGGCTCGCCCTTCAAACCATCCGCCCCTGGGGCGGTAGATGTCATCCCAGCCAAAATTGCCCCCCAACCAGACGGGACACCCCAACTTCTCGGCCAGCAGCACCGCTGCCCAAGGGATGTCTCCATAGACAAGGAAGGGTCCCTCCTGCCGGGACAACCAGGCGGCTTCCTGGCGGATCAGGGCGGGTAAATCCTGCTCCAGCATCTCCAGGGCCCGGCCTGTGGCCCCCTGGTCGATGGTGAGGGCATCCTGTTGGATGGCCCCCACATCCCAGCGCAACCAACGCCGCTGATGGGGAACGCCTCCCAGGTGACCGTCCAGAAACCATGGGGGCAGGGCAGAACTCAGCACAACCCGCACCTGTGGATGGTCACGGGCCAGGTGCTGGGCCATGGCGCAGGTGCGGGCCCCATGGCCAAACCCATGGGCGCTGATGCAGGCGTAGAGCAACATTGTGCCGGTGGCCGCTGATTCCGTCCCCAGGGGCCAGTTTCATGTCTATCCTCCCACCATCATCATCCTTGCGGGGCTTGATAGAGGCACACTCGTCGCCGTAGAGTGGCCTCCGGATCAAACCAGCATTGTGCTGCCAGGAGCAACTGGTTGCCCTCCAGATGGGCCATGGCAAAGTGACGCAGGGGGCGGCCCTGTTCATCCTGGCCATGGCGGGGCACTGCAGCGGCGTTGAGATAGGCTGTGTTGTGACGATCCAGCAAGAAGGAGCGCCGCTGACCACCTCCCCTGAGGCGGTGATGCATATGGCCGAACACCACAAGGGGGAGGGGACGCCGGCGGCGGATCCGGGTGATGGCAGCGGCCAAGTCCAGATCGCCCCAGTCCCGTGCAGGGCGGCACCAGTCCCGACCGCAGAGGTCATGGGCGGCACTTCCCAATCCCGTTGGCCCCACATGGGCCAGGAGCACCAGGGGATCCTGGGCCGACGCAGCGGCCGCCGCCGTGGTGATCCGGGCAATGGAAGTTTCCAGGGCCACAGGACCCCAAACGGAGCGCACTGCGGCGGAAAGGACATAGCCGCCCCCGGAGCTGGCGGGACGTCCGCCAACAATAGCCAGGCCAGGGGGCTCCAACCGCCGTAGGCCCCAGCCGCAATGCACGTCCCCCAGCAGAGTCAACTGGCGGCGCAACACCTCCCCATGGGTATCTCGTGCGGCGTCATGGTTGCCCAGAATGCAGGCCACGGGATGGGGAATCCTTGCCACCTTCCGGCTCATGCGATCTTCCCCCTCCCCCAGATCCCCCACCACCAACACCACATCCGGACCCAGTCGCTCCAGGATGCGCTCATCAACGGCATCCCAGAGACCATGTAAATCTCCAGCGATGGCAATCCGGATTGGGCGGCGGCCCATTCAAGACTTGGTTAGGCTTCAGCATCTTGCCTGGTCTTGTCTCCTGTGTTTGCTGCAGCACCACCACTGGATGAGCAGCTTGGGTTGGGCCATGGCCCCAATGCAGGGGATCTTCCAGCAGCCATTGGGGAATTGCGGAAGCGGAGACGGGCCATCATCCTGGCCCATTACTACCAGGAACCCGAGATTCAAGACATTGCTGATTGTATTGGCGACTCCCTGGAACTCTCCCGACGGGCTGCCGACACGGATGCGGATGTAATTGTATTTTGCGGGGTTCACTTCATGGCGGAGACCGCCAAAATCCTCAACCCTTCACGGCTGGTGCTGCTGCCTGACCTGGAGGCCGGCTGCTCCTTGGCTGAAAGCTGTCCCCCCCAGGCCTTTGCCCACTTCCGTGCCCAGTATCCTGACCATCTGGTGGTGAGCTACATCAACACGTCAGCAGCCATCAAGGCCCAGAGCGACTTGATTTGCACCAGCAGTAATGCTGTGGATCTGGTGTGCCAGTTGCCGAAAGACCAGCCCATCCTCTTTGCGCCGGACCGTAACCTGGGCCGGTGGGTGCAGCGAAAAAGCGGCCGCCCCATGGTGCTTTGGCCTGGAAGTTGTATCGTCCATGAAACCTTTAGCGAGGCAGCGGTTCTGGCGCTGAAGCAGGCCCATCCGGAAGCTGCAGTGATTGCCCATCCGGAGTGCCAGGAAAACCTGTTGGATCTGGCGGATTTTATTGGCTCCACCAGTCGCTTGCTCAGCCATAGCCGTAGCGCCGATGCCCCCACGTTCATTGTCCTGACGGAGCCCGGCATCCTCCATCAGATGCGCCGATCCATGCCCCACAAAACCTTCCTGGAGGTGCCGGGACTGGATGGATGCAGTTGTAATGCCTGCCCCCATATGCGTCGCAACAGCCTGGCCAAACTCTGGCGCTGCCTGGACACCCTGGAGCCCCGCATTGAACTGCCGGAGGACCTGCGTCAACGGGCTCTGGTACCCATTCAGAGAATGCTGGCCATGGGCCGCTGAGGGATTTTGTTGCCCCCATCAGTGACCAATGCTACACGAGCTTGTGGCACCGGTTGCCCTGTGGGGGCCAAGCCCGGCCAAGCTAAAGAAAAATGCGTAACACCCTAACGGTTGCAGCAACCATGCTCGTCAAGACCATCATTGCTGACCTGCTCTGGGAAATGGAGTTTCTGCAAGGTCGCTGGGCCATGGCGTCTCAAGACTGGCAAAGCCTGAGGCATCAGACCATGCACACCAGGCTACAGGGGGAGCTGCAACGTTTGCGTTGCCGTGTCCAGCACGTGGAGGAGATTGCCCAGTCCCTCACTGCCACTGGTGGCGAAGCAATGACCCTGAGCCTTCTTCAGGCCCTCTGCAGAGCAGTGCTGACGCGGGACGATGCGCAGCACTGCCCCCTCAAAAGTTTCGCCTAGCTGTCTTTTGTCAGGTGGGGGCGGTGGTCATCGCCACGGCTCAGCTCCTGATCCATCAACAGCAACGCCGCAGGGTCATCGCCAGCCAGCCGCACCCGACTCACCACATAGGCAGCTTGGGCTTCCGAGTCCGTCTGCTGTTGGATGATCCCGTCCAGAAAAACGGAGGTGATGTAGTCGCCGGCCCTCTCGGCCATGGAGTAAATCTGCTGCGCTGAAGCTGTCACCGCCACTTCGCTGTCAAAGATGAACTGGGTGATGGCTTCCACACTGTCCCAGGTGCTGGTGTTGGGCTGGAGGGTGGCCAGCTCAACAGGTTGGCTGCGATCAATGAGATGATCCGCCACAAGGCAGGCATGCTGGTGTTCGTTCAGGGCCTCCTGGCGTGCGAATGCGGCAAAACCTTTGAGGTCGCGCTCTGCAAACCAGATGGCCAGGCGGAAGTAGTCATAGCTGGCCTGCAATTCCATCTGCAGATGGAGCTGCAGATGGCTGAGAACATCGGCTGCCAGGGCACGGGGAACAGGGCGACGACGCTGGGCTGGCCGGCTCGTCGTGGCCAGGGCTTCCGTGGTGGGGGTGGTGGTCATGGTGTTGTGGCCTCCATGGGAGGCTCTATGTTGCCCGATAAGGCTTCACCACAATCATAATCGAACACGGTTAAGTGACCAAGAGCACATAGATGTTGTGATAAAAATCACATCACCAAGACTCTCGATGGTTTTCCTATGGCTGGATTGCTGAGACTGGATTCCACTCCCCGGCCGGCAGACCCCATGCATCCCATTGCCTCGGTTCAGCGCAAGCGCAAAAAAGGTTGTAAGCGGTCCAAATGCAGCAAGTGGAAGGGCGGGTCCTGCCGCTGTGGTCGTGAGTAGGGCCACCAGCGCTGGTGGCCCGGATCACGGACACTTTCCGTAGGGCCCTAGCCGGCTTCCTGGACCAAAGACAGGAGACGGGGGGAAACCCTTGTTCCAGGACCTGAGTCCACTTCCAGCAGCTTGGCTTGACGGGCCTTGCTCATCAGGCGCGTGGTGGTCACCCGCGTGGTGCCAATGAGTTCTGCGATGCGCTCATGGCTCAGACGAAACGACAGGGTACACCAATCCCCACAGCGCCGCCCCAGCCGGGACACCATCAGGCCAAAGAGGGCTTGCAGTCGCAATTCAGCGGTCTTGAAGTGACGGATCCGCAACAACTGAAGGGTCCATTCATTCACGGTGCAGATGCCCACATCACTCTTTTCCGGGTGAACCACAAAGTTGAGGCTGGTGAGCGCCTCAATACAGATCCCTTCACTACAAAGACGGTCCGTTGTAATGCGGTCGTTCTGCTGGAGAAACGCCAGGGTCATGCCCTGGGTTTCTTCACAGGGACAGAGCACACGGCCAACACCGTCGAGCACCTCAATCTGTCTGGACTCACCAGCACTAACAGGGTCAAGGAGGACTGTTTGTCCAGCGGGCATGCGGATGATCCCCCGTGGGGTTTCCGGCATGGGCCGATACAGGGGTGCAAGAGTTGCCACAAGCTCAAGAGCCATTCAAGACCTGAATCCTAAAGGCAACCCATGGTTTATTGCAAGAAGTTCTCAATTAAAGAGGGACTATAGAGACTGGTTCTCAAAAAGACTTTGCAAAGAGTTGTAGAGCAGAGCAGAAGCAAGGCCACTTCTGCTTATCCCCACACCACCGCAGGCCATAACGACAACCCCTGGAGTCAATCCAGCAGGATCTGCAGATCCTTGGGCGCCAACGCCGGGTGATTCCCCTTCGTGCTCTCGGCTGCGCCCCCATGCCAGCAGACGGCTCTCATCCACACTGCGGGCCCGCCCATCGTGGAGATAGCCAGCCTTGCCATTCACCCGGTTGGCGAGACCAGGGAGCTGCCAACCTGGCAATTCCCTAAGGAAGTGATGAAAATCACCATGACAAGCGCTCACAACCCACCTCTGGTGAGCTGGTTGGCCGGCCTTGGCTCCCGTAGCAGTGGGCAGCTCGCCTTTGATCATCACTCAACTTTCTCCAACTGTAGACACAAATATCTTTTCGTTTGGTTACATTAAACCAGCAGACACAACTGTCCCACGAGTCATCTCCATCGAACGGCAAACACCCTCCTCCCCCACCAATGCCGATAGCCTCACTTGGCGGGTGCTGTTCAACGAGGCGGTGCAGAACGTGAATGCAACGGATTTCCAGGCGCTGCGGCTTCCACCACCAGCCCAGCCTTGAGCCGGAGGGGACGATCCCATGGAAAAAGCCTGTGGCCAGGGGGGCGAGGGGGCAAACAGAGATACAGAGGGCTACCACCCTTCACCATGAAAAGGCCTTGGCCCCCTCTGCAAAGGGTCCCCCACATGATCTTACACTTGTGCAGATCTGCTTCTTGATGAATGTTCTCCCTGCCGCCCGAGATCCTGGCCAACTGGCTGCAACCCGGTGCCCTGGTGGCTGGCGCTGTGGGAGGCATGGGCCTGCTGATCGGTGCTTTCCGTAGTCTCAGAGGTGACCTGAAGGGAGAGATGAGGGAAATGAAGGAGGAGATGAAAGAAGAGATGCGCACTGGCGAGGACAGGACGAACAAGCGCATTGACGAGGTGAGGGAAGAAATGCGCGCTGGCGAGGACAGGACGAACAAGCGCATTGATGAAGTGAGGGAAGAAATGCGCGCTGGCGAGGACAGGACGAACAAGCGTATTGATGAGGTGAAGGAAGAAATGAAAGAAGTCAAGGTGGAAATGAAAGAGTTCAAGCAAGAGATGGGTGAGATCAA
>JAJDUS010000067.1 GCA_022826535.1 Prochlorococcaceae cyanobacterium jk18x1bzbins.87 | reverse complement strand
CAGGAGCTTCAGCTCCACACTCTCCAGGATATAACCGGCGTCTACGTTGGTTCCCGTTTGAAAGGGCTGGGCCCGCCATGTCTGCTCATCAGCGAGTCTGTTGCCAATCTCCGTCTTGCCCATATTGCTCACCAGGATGGCGGCCTGTGCCCCCGTAGCAAACCCCACAACCAGTGGCAGGCTCAGCAGAAGCGCAGTGGCCGCACGCCCTAGGCCCGGAGCGTGAGGGTGGCTGCCATGACCACCAATGTCTGCTGCCGTGGGGGTGGCAGCCGGGGCAGGGCTGTCCGACGACCAGCAAAAGCGGAGGAGGACTCTCCACCTCGCGGCAACAGGTGCAGGGCCGCTAGGATCCCGGCGATCTAGCGTACGACTTTTCATGGGAGTTGCCTCAACGGACTGGATCAACCCGAAACTCTAACTCCCCGCTTGCAACCCCCAATCCCTGCTTGCAGCGGCGCCCTTGGCTTTGCTTGCTTTCCCCATGGTTAAGCCCTTCGCCTTAGGGTGGATTCATACTTGCATTCTGATCCACCACGACAAGCAAGCGCCGTGGGGTGTGGCACGGAATCATTAGCCCTCAAGTAGCGCATGGAATCAAGACAGGCAAAGGCTTGACGCAGCGTAAGCCCTTGGCGGCGTGTTGGCAAGATTCCCTGTGGTAAAGGGTGGTGAAGTCCCGCTGGCACGGGAATAGCGTTGGCTGGCTCGCTCATGGACATGATGGCCTGTGGCTGTGCGCCGGTGGTAAGGCCCAGCAGCAGGGGCATCCCAACAGGAGGGCGGCGGCGCTGCGCAGGCTGCCTACGGCAAAACAGGCAGGCAGGGGCAGGGAGAAAATCGACACTTTCGGAAGAGGAACGGGCCGGTTGGCCGGCGGAAGACTCACCCGGGACAACGGATAGGCTTAGGCGGCGACACCATGCAGCCGTAAGGGGGCCCTTCTGCAGGTGTATTACATCGTGCCGGTATCAGCAGGTTGACAGGGTCAGCTTTTCCTCCAGTATTCCCCAATGCCTCCCAGTGAGTGCCTGCCCGCTGCTCCCTACATCCCGAAACCCCATTGGTCGGGTCGGCCAGCCAAGGACAACCTGAACCTCCTGGCTCCACCCCTTGATCAGGCAAGATGGAACACAGGCACCAGGCGAATTTGTGGGCAGCAGTGGGACCAGCACAACCGGGCCAGCCGGGGATGCCTTGGCGCAAGCGCAGGCGCAGGCGACGGCGGTGGCCAGGCGGCGCAATTTCGCCATCATTTCCCATCCCGATGCCGGCAAGACAACGTTGACAGAGAAGCTGCTGCTCTACGGCGGAGCCATTCAACAGGCAGGGGCTGTGCGGGCGCGGGGCCACCAGCGGCGGGTGACCTCCGACTGGATGGAACTGGAGAAACAACGGGGCATTTCCATCACCTCCACCGTGTTGCAGTTCGACTATGGCGCCCACACCATCAATCTGCTGGACACCCCCGGTCACCAGGATTTTTCCGAAGACACCTACCGTACCCTGGCGGCGGCAGATAACGCGGTCATGCTGGAGGATGCCGCTAAAGGCCTGGAACCCCAGACCCGCAAGCTTTTCGAGGTGTGCCGCTTGCGGCACATTCCCCTATTCACCTTTGTCAACAAGATGGACCGGCCGGGGCGTGGGCCCCTGGAGCTTGTGGATGAGATCGAGCAGGAGTTGGGGCTGTTGTGCTGGCCAGTGAACTGGCCCATCGGTAGCGGCGATCAATTCCGTGGCGTCATTGACCGCCGTCGCCGCCAGGCGATCCTGTTCCAGCGGGGTGAACGAGGCCGGCAGGCCCGGGAACTGGAGATGGATCTCAAGGATCCCCGCCTCCGCCAACTGGTGGAGGCGGATCTGCTGCAGCAGGCCCTGGAGGAGTTGGAGTTGCTGGATGGCGCTGGAGCGGACTTGACACTGGAGGCCATCCATCACGGACAACTCACCCCGGTGTTTTTTGGCTCGGCCATGACCAATTTCGGAGTGCATCCCTTTCTGAAGACCTTCCTGAAACTGGCCCTTCCCCCCATGGCCCGCACCAGCAGCGCTGGGCAAATTGACCCGCTGCGGTCCCAGTTCAGTGGCTTCATCTTCAAATTGCAGGCCAACATGGATCCGCGACACCGGGACCGGGTGGCCTTTTTGCGGGTCTGCTCCGGCACGTTCCAACGGGACATGGTGGCGCACCACGCCCGCAGCGGCAAAGCCATTCGCCTCTCCCGACCCCAAAAACTGTTTGGCCAGGATCGTTCCGTTGTGGATCGGGCCTATCCCGGCGATGTGATCGGCCTGAATAATCCCGGCGTCTTTGCCATTGGCGACACCCTTTACCAGGGTCAAAAGGTGGAATACGAGGGGATTCCCTGTTTTAGTCCCGAGATCTTCAGTTGGCTCCATAATCCCAACCCCTCCGCCTTCAAAGGGTTTCGCAAGGGGGTGAATGCGTTGCGGGAGGAGGGGGCCGTGCAAGTCCTCTACGACACGGATCCCAGCAAGCGGGATCCCATCCTGGCGGCCGTCGGTCAGTTGCAGTTGGAGGTGGTGCAGCACCGGCTGGAGCACGACTATGGGGCGTCCACCCGCTTGGAGCCCCTGAGATTCACCACCGCCCGTTGGGTGACAGGGGGCTGGCCCGCCCTGGAGGCCCCAGGACGCCTCTTCAACTGCAAAACCGTGCGGGATTCCTGGAATCGTCCCGTGCTGCTCTTCAAGAACAGTTGGAATCTTCAGCAACTCCAAGGGGACCATCCGGAATTGGCGTTGGCCGCCGTGGCCCCCGTGGTGAGCGGGATGGAGCCTATCACCCTGTAGGACACCCCCTTCCAGCATGATCCCTGCCCATCTGGCACTCTGGAATCTGCGCTGATGATCCCCACGATGGCAGAGGCCATTTGCACCCCCGATGCACCGGCCCCGGTGGGCCCCTATAGTCAGGCCGTGCGGGCAGGGAATACCGTCTACTGCTCAGGACAGATTGGCCTGGATCCCCAAACCGGCGCCATGGTGGGATTCCCCGATGATGTGGAGGCCGAGACACGCCAGGTATTGCAGAACCTGCAGGCAGTGCTCAAGGCAGCAGGGGCTACCCCCACCCATGTGGTGCGCACCACCATCTATCTCACTGATTTGGGGCACTTCACCTTGGTGAATGGGCTCTATGGGGAGATGTTCGGTACAGGCATCCTGCCAGCGCGGGCCTGTGTCCAGGTGGCGGCATTGCCCAAGGGGGCCCGGGTGGAAGTGGATGCCATTGCTGTTCTTGCGTTCCCCTACTGACGCCAGCCTCCACCACAGAGCGACGGATCCCTTGTCTGTTTCCTCCACCCGCCCGCGCCCCCCATGGATGCTGCTGCGCAAAGGCGCCACAGTTGAGCAACTGCTCCAGTTATTGGGGACCTTGCCCTGGTCCCGCCGCCGTGCCCTGCTGATGCTGCTGGTGCTCTCCGGCGTGACAGGCCTCATTGATCTGGTGATGGTGGTTTTGCTGGCCCGACTCACGGCTGCTCTGGTGGATATTCCCCTCCCCAATCAACTGCCCGGCATCAAGGTGTTTGGCGGATCCCTCCATGACCAGACCCTCTGGCTGGTGGGCCTGTTCACGGTGCTGGTCTGGCTCGCCTCCCTGAGCAAGCTGGGGTTGCAAGTCAGCCAGCAAAAGCTCACGGCCCACATCTGGCACCACATCTCTGCACGGATCTACGCCAATGTGATGGGCCAGGAGTTGACCTACCACCTCAACGCCAGGACAGGGGACCTCACCGAGTTGATCATCGGGAATGTGAGGGCCGCCGCCGTGCAGGTGATCTACCCGTTGCTGCGCCTGGTGGGGGCCTGTCTGACGCTGGTGTTTGTCTCCCTCGGTGTGTTGCTGGTGGGGCGGGGCCTGGCGGCAGGGCTGGTGATCGTGCTGGTGGCAGCCTACCTGACCATTTCCCTTGTCTTCACCCCTTATCTACGCCGCGCCAACCAGAAGACAGTCCAGTTGTCACAGCGCTCCACCCGGCTGCTCATGGAATCCCTCAGCTCTGTGCGGGACATTCAGTTGGCCCAGCAAGAGCCCTATTTCCAGGAACAGTTTGTGCAATCCGTGGATGAGGCCCGGCGCTATGCATGGCAACTGGAGACCCTCCCCCGGCTCCCCCGCCTGCTGGTGGAACCCCTGGGCATTACCCTCATTTTTGGACTGGGGGCCCTGCCCCCATTGCTGCGGGGTGATCTGGAGCAGGTGCGGCAGGTGCTGCCCTTTTTGGCCGCCCTGGCCCTGGCGGGGCTGCGGCTGATGCCCCCCCTTCAGGATGTGTTCTCCTCCCTGATCCAACTGCGGGGTGGCCTGCCCATGGTGAACAAGGTGGTGGAACTGCTCCAGTTGCCCCGCCAGCGCCTCACCATCACCTCCCCCGGTGTGCCGTCCCCTGCCGCGGTGTTTCCCCGCCACACCATTGGGCTCCATGATGTGTGGTATGGCTATGGGGACCCCCAGGGGGAGGCCGCCACGGCAGGAGATCACCGGGAGAGTTCAGGCTGGGTGTTGCGGCAGATGAATCTCGCCATCCCCGTGGGTTCACGGGTGGCGCTGGTGGGCGCCACCGGCAGTGGCAAAACCACCGCGGGCCATGTTCTGCTGGCCCTGCTGCGGCCCCAACGGGGCAGCCTGGAGCTGGATGGCCAGCCGCTGAGCGAGCAGCAGCGGCCCGCCTGGCAGGTGAACTGTGCCCATGTGCCCCAGTTGATCCAGTTGTTGGATGGCACAGTGGAGCAGAACGTGGCATTCGGGGTGGCGGAGGACGCCATGGACCACGACCAGGTTCAGGAGGCCATCGCCACAGCCCAGCTGGCAGAGCTTGTGGCCGGTCTCCCCTCGGGGTTACAGACCCCCATCGGTCAAAACGGTATCCAGCTTTCCGGTGGTCAGCGGCAGCGGATCGCCTTGGCGCGGGCCTTCTACCATCGCGCCCGGTTTCTTCTGCTGGACGAAGCCACCAGCGCCCTGGACAACCGCACCGAGAGTGACGTGATTCAGGCGTTGGACCAGGTGGGTCGGCAATGCACCACGGTGATCATCGCCCACCGCCTGGCCACGGTGGCCCGCTGTGACCAGATCCATGAGTTCTCCAATGGCTGCGTCAAAGCCTCTGGCTCCTTTGAGGCGTTGCGCAGGGCCTCCCCCAGCTTTGCCGAGTTGGTGCGGTTGGATCGCCTTTAATCAGGGGCTGCCGGCTACGGGCACACCGCATCCCGTTCAAAATAACCGCAGACTATGGACAGAACACCAGGAGCGGGCCCCACCCACCGATGGACTCCACTGCCCCCCCAGCACAAAAATCAAGCTACCTGAAACGTGTTCTGCGGGCCCAGGTCTATGATGTGGCCATTGAAACCCCCCTGGAGCTGGCCAAAAACCTGAGCCGCGCCCTGGACAACCGGGTCTGGTTCAAGCGGGAAGACCTGCAGTCGGTGTTTTCCTTCAAGTTGCGGGGCGCCTACAATCGCATCCGGCTGCTCTCAGCAGAAGAGTTGAGCCGGGGCGTGGTGACGGCCAGTGCCGGCAACCATGCCCAAGGTGTGGCCTTGGCGGCCCAGCGCCGTGGTTGCCGCGCCGTGATTGTGATGCCTGGCACCACCCCGGCGGTCAAGGTGCGCAGCGTGAGACGCCTGGGGGCTGAGGTGGTGCTCCATGGCAACTCCTTTGATGCTGCATGTAGCCATGCCCAGACCCTGGTGGAGGAGCAGGGGCTTTCCTTTATTCACGCCTTTGATGATCCGGAGGTGATTGCCGGTCAAGGCACCATCGGCATGGAAATCTTGCGCCAGATGGCGGAGCCGCCAGCGGCCATCTATGTGGCCGTGGGGGGGGGGGGATTGATTAGCGGCATCGCCGCCTATGTGAAAGCCCTGTGGCCCCAGGTGGAGATCATCGGGGTGGAACCCGTTGATTCGGACAGCATGACCCGCTCCCTGGCGGCTGGGCAGCGGGTGCGCCTTGACCAAGTGGGCATCTTTGCGGACGGTGTGGCGGTGCAGCAGGTGGGGGAGGAAACCTTTCGTCTCTGTCGCCAGTATGTGGACCACATGGTGCTGGTGGACACGGACGCCATCTGTGCGGCGATCAAGGATGTTTTTGAAGATACCCGCTCCGTGCTGGAGCCCTCTGGCGCCCTTGCCGTGGCCGGACTCAAGCAGGACGTGGTCAACCGTGGCCGGCGGGATCAGCAGTTGGTGGCTGTGGCCTGTGGCGCCAACATGAACTTTGACCGATTACGTTTTGTGGCGGAGCGGGCGGAATTGGGCGCCGAGCGGGAAGCCCTCCTGGCAGTCACCATTCCAGAGTGCCCCGGCAGCCTGCTGCGGTTCTGCACCATGCTGGGCAACCATAACCTGACGGAGTTCAGCTATCGCATGGCTGATCCACAACAGGCCCATATCTTCATTGGTGTGGCGGTGAACGGTCGCGGTGACACCGATGCGCTGGTGCGGACGTTGGAGGAGGGGGGCCTTGCCACCGTCAACCTCAGCGACGATGAACTCTCAAAAGTTCACATCCGCCACATGGTGGGGGGGCGCTGCCCGGCAGCCAGTGGCGAACTGCTCTACCGCTTTGAATTTCCCGAGCGGCCGGGCGCCTTGATGCACTTTGTGTCCCACATGGGCCCCAATTGGAATCTGAGCATGTTCCACTACCGCAACCAGGGGGCAGACTATGGCCGTATCGTGGTGGCCGTGCAGGTGCCTGCAACAGAGCGGCAGGACTGGCAGGCTTTTCTCCAAACGCTAGGGTATCGCTATTGGGATGAAACCGGTAACCAGGCCTATCAACTCTTCCTCGGCTAAGGTGGAAGGCTCCCCAGGAGCAGCCGCGGCGGCATTATCCCTCCCCGCTCGACTGGAGGCCATTCTCTATCTGAAGGGCCGCGCCGTGACCCTCAAGGAGTTAGGCCAGTTGGCTTGCTGCTCCTCCGAAGAGGCCTCCACGGCTTTGATGATCCTGATGGCGGACTACGCCCACCGGGAGACCGCCCTGGAAATTCGCCAGGATGGCGATGGCTACAGCCTGCAACTGCGTGCAGACCTGGTGGAACTGGTTCATGCACTGGTGCCCCTCAATTTGGGCGCCGCCACCCTGCGCACCCTGGCCACCATTGCCCTCAAGCAACCCATCCGCCAAGCCGTGCTGGTGAACATGCGTGGTTCGGGGGCCTATGAGCATATCAGGGAACTCATGGCCCAGGATTTCATTGCGCGGCGTCGGGAACAGGACGGGCGCTCCTATTGGCTCACCCTCACCGAAAAATTCCACCGCACCTACACCATCCAGCCGCCAACCCGGGACCCACAGCAGCCCCCCCCCACGGATTCGGGCTGATGATCCTGCCAGGGCGTGGACAGATGTTATTTCCCTATGGACTGAATTCGCCGCCATGTGGTGACGCCTGTCAATATGCATGATAGTCCAATGCTTCCTGCTCTGTTGGATGGTGAGACGGGCCAAGACCTGTTCCAAGGTAGAACATGTGTTTGCTGGAATGCAGATGGTCATGGGAGGCAAGTTCACCCGTTGTATTGGTTTAGCCAGGGTGCAAAGCTGGTGGTGTCTACGAGATCTGGCGTTTAACTTCCTCAGGTTTATGCAGCATGAGTATCGACTAGGGAATCGCTGGAAAACCGTGTGAGCAGGAGAATGATTCAGTGGAGCTGCTCTCTTTCCTCTCTCAAGGAGCTTCTTGAGGGTCAAACTACTGTATATTGCCCTTGGGATGGCCCTGCTTGGGCTTGATAGTGGTCTCAGAACAGTGGGTTGACACACTCCTTCTATGTTACCATCTCTAATAAACCCGAGTTCTGTATAAGGGGATTGCAGGGAAGATCCTCTTGCCTTGGTTGAGTGCTGTGGGAAGCCTGATGGGAAGAGGGAAGAGGGGGAAGAGGCGACCCTGTTGCGACCTGCCTTCAGGCTGTCCAGCTCTTGGGTGGGGGTGAGGGTGAGGTTCC
>JAJDUS010000115.1 GCA_022826535.1 Prochlorococcaceae cyanobacterium jk18x1bzbins.87 | reverse complement strand
CTGGCCACGCCTCGCAAAGTCACCGCTGTCTCTCACAGCCAACCTCACCTTAATGTCCTGCAACGGAACCGGCTCCGCTCTCACCGTGAAAGACACAGACTCACCCTCCGTTACCCGCGGCGCATCCGCAGAAATCGTGATGACGCTCCCGACAGTGAACACCGGCGACAGGCCGTAGTAACGGCCGAGTACAGTCCAACTGTCGGCTTCGTTCCTATTATTCAAGGGGGATCGGTTATCTAAAGAGGTTATTACGACAAAAGGTCTTGAACCTAAATATGCTGGCCTACCGCCACTTATGGCTTTGGTACCGTCGTTGTAGCTTCCCGTAAACACAAAATTTCGGTTCCAAACGTTCCTTGTTAGCCCATATTCGTTCTTGTGGGGTTTACCACTGCTGTCGGTGTTGTCCCAGCTTCCGTCGTAGAAGTCGGCATAGTCATCGGCCACCTTGACCCCGTTCAGCCAGTAGATCGCTGCATCTGTGTCGTCTGCTTCGGTGTCGGTGTTGACCCGGGCATCCACTCCGCTGGTGGAGCCCACTACCTTGAACAGGCTAGCGCAACTGTCGCTGATGGCGGCGTGGCCCGCCTTGGCCCGGTCCTGTACAAAGGTGTTATAGACGGCAATGTCACTGGAGCTTGGCTGGCGCGTCGACGAGGTGGCAAACAGCAGCCGGAACTTGCTGCCAGGGCTCACGCCCGCAGGGATCAGCTCCCACCCTTCGGGAACGGCGTAGGAACCGTCCGGATTGGGGTTGCTGCACTCCACCTGCGCCTGCGCCACAGTCCCGAAGATCGCCAGCAAAGGCAGAGAAAGCAGACCGGCGCCAAGGCCCCGCCACAGACGGCTTCTTCCCCACTGAAGTCCATTGAAGGAGACGGACCCATCCAGACGCAATGGGGGGCGTTCCTGCGTTCCTGCGTTCCTGCGTTCCTGATTCTAGCACTTTTATGGTGGTCATGTCATTCGGCTGGATCAACCCAAAAGGCCGCCCCTCTCTTGATCCCCAGTCTCCGCCTGCAGTGACGCCTCTGGCCTTGCTTGCTTTCACCATGATTCAACCCTCCGCCTCAGGGTTGGAGTTCGTGCTGATTCCCGCTCCACCACCACAGCAAGGCAAGGGGTTTGGCAGGAGAGTACCGGTCACTAAGCAATGCATGGGTGGTGGAAGCAACCAAAGCGCTTGGCAACACCCTAAGCCTATGGGAAGGCATTGGCAACGTTGCCAATCTGGCCCTGTCCGGAGAAGATTTGGAGAGCAGCTCCCCAGGTCAGGACTCATCACCAGACGAGGACAATAGCGGCCAGGAGGATGGCAGAGCAGAAGACGGGGGCGCAGCGGTCCTAACGGGTTGCAAGACGCCGCCAGTCCTTAACTGTCGGGAAAAGAGCGTCTCGATTTCGTGACGCCTGCGACCCAGCCTCTTGTGGTCATGGACTGGTTTCTTGCGGTAGCGACGGGGCAGGACGCAAAGCGGGATGCCCTGCTGGGACAGCATCTTGCGGATTGTGTCCCTGTCATACCCCTGACCCCCAATCACCGCAGCCGCAGGCGGCAGGTCCTTGAGCAGCCCATCAGCACCAGTGAAATCACTGCATTGCCCCTCACGCAGGTGGAGCCGTCGGGGACCACCTTTGCTGTGGCAGACCCCATAGAGCTTGCTGGTTATGCCCCCCCTTGGTGCAACCGATCAGGCGGAGGGTACCCCCCTTGTTGAGGCTGGACACCGTGGGATGGGCTTTGAGATCAGTGGCATCAATCCTCAGCACCTCTGACTGTGCGGAGTCGGATGGCTCTGCGGGCAGCACCGGATGCTGACAACTCGGAAAAGATCAGATCAAAACACCCTTGTCTGACCAGCGGCGGCAAGGTTGTAGAGGGTTTTGTGAGGGCCATGGGCAGCAGGGGCATCCACCCGCTTCCCACCCCGTTCCTTGGGGAACAAGGGGCGGATGCCATCAACCTTCTCCTCGCTGAGCCAAAACAACTGGGCCATCACCCATCCTCCTGCTGCTGTCATGCACCACCTTCTTGCAGCGGCGGGATGGGATGCACGAGATCCCCTGCTCCGCCAGCATCTTACGGATTTTGTCCCTATGATCCCCAGATCCCCATGGTCGCAGGCGGCAAATCCTTCAGCACCACACCAGCGCCAGGGAAGCCACTGCATTGCCCCTCACTTAGGTGCAGCCGTCGGGGACAGCCTTTGCTGTGGCAGACCCCATGAAGCTTGCTGGTCATGCCCCCCTTGGTGCCACCAATCAGGCGGGCATCAGACACCCTTGTTGAGACTGGATGCTGTGGGATGGGCTTTGAGATGGGTGGTGTCAATCCTCACCACCTCTGGCTCTACGCCATCGGCCGTGGGGCATCCACCCAGCGCAGCCCCTTCTGAATGACAGGGATAATGTTGCTCAATACCTTGCGGTCATCCACCCGCTTCCCACCCCGTTCCCTGGAGAGGGAGGGGCGGATGCGGGCAACCTGCTCCTGGCTCAGCCAAAACAACTGGGCCATCACCCATCCTCCTCATCCTGTCTTGGGGATCCCTCTCTGGTGAGAGGGTCACTCCTTACATGATGAGTCTTGATCCTAGCCTGCCCCATGCGGTGAAGGGGACAGGGCATGGTGGTCAACCATCTTTCCACCAGTTGGTCTGTGTTTCAGGCGTTGTTTTTGGAGGCCATGCCATTCCTGCTCATTGGCGTGGTGTTGGCCACCATGGCCCGCCATTGGCTTCCCTCCGGCCCGGTGCTCCAGTGCTTACCGGATCATCGCCTCCTGGGTCCCCTCACAGGCGCTGCCATGGGATTTGCCCTCCCGGCGTGTGAGTGCGGCAATGTGCCAGTTGCGCGCCAACTGCTGGCATCCGGGAGCCCGCTCCCCACGGCCATGGGATTTCTCTTGGCCGCCCCTGTGCTGAATCCCATTGTCCTGGCCTCCACCTGGGCCGCATTTCCGGATCGACCCTGGCTGCTCTGGGCGCGCCCCGCTGCAGGTCTGGCCATGGCGCTTGCGGTCTCCACCCTGCTGGGTCTCCAGAAGGAAGCCGCCATCCTGGCGCCCAATCTGTTGCGGGAGCGCAGCTTTCACCAAGCTGCCGGCCCGAGCTCATTGCTGGAGCGCTCCGCCGGCTTCATTGGCTCATCCAGTCCTGTCCCACTGTCATTGCCATCAGCCGGTCGCAGCAAATCATGGCGTCTCAGTGTGTTGCATGGCATGGATGAGCTGGTCAAACTGTCCAGCCTGTTGATTCTGGGGTGTGGCGTTGCGGCTTTACTGCAAACCACCTTGCCCCGGGACTGGCTGCTGGCCGTTGGTCAGGCCCCAACCCTCTCAGTGCTGGCCCTCATGCTGCTGGCTGTGGTGATCTCCGTGTGCAGTAGCGTGGACGCCTTTTTGGCGCTGGGCTTTGCGGCCCAGGTCACCCCGGGAGCACTGCTGGCTTTCCTGGTGCTGGGTCCGGTGATTGACTTGAAGTCCCTGGGTCTCTACGGCACGGTGCTTTGCCGCTCGGCCATGGTTTTCGTGGCGTTGTCCTGTGGCGTCCTGACCCTGCTGGCAGGCCAGTGGGCCAATTTTCTCACCCTCTGAACCATGAACCCACCTCGCCCCCCATCCCCCTGGTCCGTGGTTCCATCCACTGTTGCCCGTTGCCGTTTGCCGCCGCTGGCGCTCCTGTGCTGTGGGGTCATGCTGACGCAAAGCTGGGCCAGTGGTCGCCTGCAACTGCTCATGGCCCCGGTGTTTCATGGTCTGGTGGTGGTGTCCGGGTTGGCGCTTCTTGTGGGGGGCGTGATGGGGCTGATGGCGCACCAGCCGCGCCCCTCCACCCCGTGGCGGGCGGCGATATTGGTGCTATGCACAAGCCTATTCATCGTTCTGGCGCCCCCCCGTGGGTCCCTCAGCACCTTGGTGCGCCACCGCCCTCCCGCCCAACTGGATGGTTTGGCAGCGGGCTTTGCCTTGCCGCCGGAGCATCGTGATCTGGTGGACTGGGTGCGTTTGCTGCGGGGGACCCCTCAGCCCCAACTGTTCCGTGGTGACCCGGTTCAGGTGGAGGGTTTTGTGCTGGTGACCGCCACGGGGGAGCGCCACCTGGCCCAGGTATTGGTGCGCTGCTGCCTGGCGGATGCCACACCGGTGCGGCTCCCGGTGCAATGGCCGGCTGAGGGGCCATTACCGGAGCAGGACCAGTGGGTCCGTGTGGAGGGGGAAATGGAGTTGCTGGATACACCCGATGGGGTCCAGCCCGTGGTGATCGCCCATGGGGTGACGTCGATTCCCAAGCCCCGACAACCGTTCCGCACCTGATTTCCCCCAGCCCCCCCACAACGCCATCACATGCGGGCCATGGTCACCCGCTCCGGTTGGTTGTGATACTTCCCATTTCTGGCGGCGTAGCTGGTCTCGCAGGGTTCCCCTTCCAGAAACAACAGTTGGCAGATTCCCTCACCGGCGTAGATGCGGCAGTCAGCTCCGGAACTGTTGCTGAATTCCAACGTCAGGTGGCCCTCCCAACTGGCTTCGGCAGGGGTGGCGTTCAGGATAATTCCCATGCGTGCATACGTACTCTTGCCAAGACAGATCACCGTGATGTGACCTGGCACTTTGAGGTTTTCCAGGGCAACCCCCAGACCGTAGGAATGGGCCGGCAAGATGAAGTAGTCACCATCTTCATCGTGGTGGAGTTCGGTGGGTTCCAGGTTGGCCGGGTTGAACCGTTTGGGGTTCATGACCGTCCCCGGCACATGGCGGAACACGAGAAACTCTTGCGGGGAAAGACGCAGGTCATATCCAAAGGAGGAGCAGCCAAAGCTGAGCACTGACTGTCCCTGCCCTGAACGATCCAGGTGACGCACCAGATGGGACTGGAAGGGATCGATCATACCGAGGCGGGCTTGATCCCGGATCCAGCAATCATTCTTCAGCATGGCCAGCAGTTTGGAGAACAGATGGATCAAGGATCAATTGTGGATCCATCCAAGGAAGAACGGCAGCGGAGTCGCGTCACCTGGTTGGCCATGTCCAGAATGGCCTCGGGAATGGCGGAGCCAATCAACATCAAATCCAGGGAGGCAGGACGTTGCCGCAAAGCCTTGAGCACAGTGTCCTCCTCCAGAAGATCAAACTGCAGGGCCAAACCCAGCTCGTCAAGCACCATCAAATCCAGGACACCCGACAAAAGCCGTTGGCAGGACGCAACCCAGACAGCATGGACGGCTTGACGATGTTGGGGGGTGACGTCAGAGGAATCCATCAAGCAGCAGTCAATGGCTGGACGGATCCATTCCAGGCTGCCGCAGAGCCTCGTTGCCCTCCCAGGGCCCTGGTTGATGCCACCACTGAGGAACTGGGCAACCATGACCCGGCTCCCCTGGCCCGCAACCCGGATGGCCTGGCTCAACACGTCATTGCAGGAGCCTCGGAAGGGGGCAACAGTCACCTGAAAAAGGCCGTCAGCCTGGGCAAAACGGTTGGGGTCCCCATGACCGTGTACCGGTAAACCCGGACGGTGATCGCCATTGGGGGAGTGGTGTCCCGTAGCATGGGCATTGCTGCCCAAGGGCGTGGTAACCATGCAGGTGAAGCCTGACAAAGGGGAAGGTTCTGCAGAGGGGCAGAACAGGGCAGGACTCTAAATGTAGCGCCACTTGGCCGTCAAGGAGCTTTCGAGACGCTAAGGGTAGTGTAGTTTATATGTACCATGTCTACCGCAAGGCCAGGGGCAAGCCGGGGAGGGGATCATTTGGTGTCGCTGGCTACAAGTAGACCGATGGTGGCGTTTCTAGGGTCCGATCTCGTCTTTGATGCATCGGTGGCGATGGCTCCAACCATGGGCAAGCATGAACCCGTGAGCGCCACCATGCTTCTCCCCCCACTTTGGCCATGAGCTTTCCCCAGACCACATCCCCCAGCCGTGCGCCTGGGACTGTCACGGATGCCATTGCCGGGGGAACACTCACCACAATTGTCCGCTGCCTCTCCGGCAGCTCCCTGGACCTGGTGGAGCGCGGGAAGACCATTTTCCTCCCGGGCGACCCTGCAGAGCGGGTCTATCTGTTGCGGCGTGGCGCGGTGCGCCTCTCCCGGGTCTACGAAAGCGGAGAGGAGATCACCGTGGCGCTACTGCGGGAAAACAGCCTGTTCGGGGTCCTCTCTCTGCTGACGGGCCACCGCTCAGACCGCTTCTACCACGCTGTCGCCTTTACCCGCGTGGAAATGATTTCCGCCCCTGCCGCATCCGTACGCCAGGCCATCGAGGCGGATGCCCGGGTGGGCTTGATGATGCTGCAGGGTCTGTCCTGCCGTGTCCTGCAGACGGAGACCATGATTGAAACCCTCACCCACCGGGATATGTCATCCCGACTGGTGAGTTTTTTGCTGGTGCTTTGCCGGGACTTTGGCGTTCCGGCAGAACAGGGCATCACCATCGATCTGCGGCTGTCCCACCAGGCCATTGCCGAGGCCATTGGCTCCACCCGAGTGACCATCACCCGCCTGCTGGGGGACCTGCGCAACGAGGGGATGCTAAGGATTGATCGCAAAAAAATTACGATCTTCGACCCTGTGGCCCTCTCCCGTCGGTTTAGCTAAACCCATAGTGGTGACAATCAATCCGGAGAACAACTTCTGTCTGGCTGGCTGCTGATTTTTGCGCTGCTGCTGCTGGGTGGCGTGCTTGCGGTCCTGGGGGACCGCCTGGGCACACTCATTGGCAAGGCCCGCCTCTCGTTTTTGAGGATGCGTCCCAGACGTACCGCGGTGGTGTTCACGGCCATCACCGGCAGTCTGATTTCGGCGCTGAGCTTCGGGTTGCTGATCACCGTCAACGCCCGCTGGCGCCGTGGATTGTTTGAGTTGGGTCGCATTGAAAGGAGTTTGCGGACCACCCGGGAGGATCTCAGCAAGACCCAGGAGACCCTGGACTTCACCCAGGATGCCTTGGCGACCAGTCACGAGGCGCTGGTGGAGGCGGAGCGCAGCCGTAACCACGCCGAGGCTGAAGTTCAGGGGCTAACAGACCGGACAAACGTTTTGCAGGGCCAAACCCGGGCGTTGCAGCAGAACATCACTGTGCTGGACAACCAACGTCAGCAGCTGCTCAATGAGCAGGAACTGCTCACGGAGGCCGTGCGCCGACGGGATCAGGAACTTGATGCGCTTCAGGAACAAATCAACAGTCAGGTCAATGCTTTAGACAGTCTCAGACGCAGCATTACAGCCTTGCGGCGTGGCGATGTGGCCATTGCCAGCAATGAGCCCATCACCATGGCCAAGGTGGAACTGCCACACCCCAGTGAAGCCCAGGTTGCCATTGACAGTCTCCTCACCCGCGCCAACCAGGCCGCCTATGAACGGCTGCTTCCGGAGCAAAGGCCAGGCCAGCAGATGATCCGCATCCCCACCAGTGAGGTGGAGAAGATTGCCAGGGATCTGCGGAATGGCGGTGCCTGGATCATCACCATTCGCAGCGCAAATAACGTTGTGGCGGGGGAGACTTCCTTACTGGTCTTTGCGGATGTGCGCCCCAGCCGCCAGATTCTGCAGGTAGGGCAGATCCTGGCATCCACGGTTGTTGAAGATCATGAGCGCTCCCTGGAGACCATCAACCAGCGGCTCAGCCTTCTCCTGGCCACAGCCCGCAACCAGGCCAACCGGTTGGGATCCCTGAACCCACAGACCACCATTGATAATGAAGCGCTGATTTTGCTGGTCCAGGACCTGGTGAGCCGAACGGATCCCCAGGCCACCCTGGAGGCTTTCAGCCTGGAGGACAGTGAAACAGGGGATCCCCTGCACCTGGGCATCCGTTGGCTGAGTCCACCACTGGGTGACGCCCCGGACCTTGATCATGGCTAAAGGGGGTTGCGTGATCGGCTTGGACCCTGGCTACAGCAAATGTGGGCTGGCATGCAGTGACGCCAAACGGCAGCGTCTGGATCTTTGCCTGATCTGCACACCCCATGCGTGCTGGCGCCATCTCCAGGACTGGTGGCTGGAGCGGCAACCGTCATGCCTTTACCTGGGCGATGGCACCTGCTCCGTCCCCTGGCGGCTGGCCCTGCTCACCTGGTGGCCCGCCCAAGATCTTAAGCTGGTGTCCGAGTCCCACACAAGCCTGGAGGCACGACAGCGCTATTGGCGATTGCATTCATGCCGAAGCTGGCAGCGCCTGTTGCCGGAAGGATTGCGACGGCCCCCCAGGCCGGTGGATGACCTGGCGGCTTTGGTGATTCTTGAGCGGGGCTTGGGCCATTCCCTGCAGGTGCCCCCAGACGCCTTCAAAACAGCCGTCAGACCGTAGCCCGCACCAGAAAGTTGTATTCCCCACCCACCTCCAACTGGTGGTCGCAGCGCAGAAGAAAGCGGAGCAACGCATCCTCAATCAATGCCCGTCCCAAGGAGGGCTCAACGTGCAGCTTCCCCTGTCGGAAGTGCCAATGGAAGATCCAGGCAAACTCTCCAGCCCAGACCTGACCCTTGTACAAGCCCAGGCAAAGATCCTGGTTGAGCACCTGGAGCCGTGCTGTTGTGGCGGGAAGCTTGACCATCTCAGTGGGTGGCGCCAGGGGTGGAGTTGGCCGGGATCCGAAGCCCGTTGAGGGCATTCATGGCCGCACCCAATCCCTGCCCCTGAAGAAGATGGATTCCTTGCACCACCTCATTGAGCACCTGATGCAGCAGGGGGTTTTCCCCTGGGCTGAAACGTCCCAGCACATGCCTGACGGTGGCCGCCTTGCGGACGGCTGGATCCTGGCTGGGGGCGCCAATGCCCACCCGCAGACGGGCAAAGGTTCGGGTATCGAGGTGGGCGATGGCGCTGCGCAGTCCCCTATGACCCCCATCGCTTCCCTCACCGCGAAGCCGTAAGCGGCCCAGGGGAAGGTCCATATCATCCACAATAACCAGCAGGTTCTCAGGCCCCAGGTTGAACCAGTCCAAGGCGGCACGGATGGAGACCCCACAGGCGTTCATGTAGGTCTGGGGCATGAGGAGGCGCAGGCGCTGCTCACCCCAGCCAATCTCAGCCAACCGGGCTTTGAGTCTGGTCTGATTGCGGAATGTGGCCTGGGACCCACTGGCCAGGGCTTCAACGGCCATGAAGCCCGCATTATGCCGTGTCCCGGCATAGCGTGGGCCCGGATTGCCCAGGCCGGCAACCAGGCGCAGGTCCATGGTGTGGCGTCTCTTGTCTTGGATGTGTTGGACATGCCCAGGCGGCAGCCCCTTAGGCCTTCTTGTCCCCCTCCTTAAGGCTATCCTGTTGCCCGGGTGTGTTCTCCGGCTCGGCCGGCGCCACGGCGACAGAGGTGATTGGCCGGGTTGTGGACACAGGCTTGGACACGGGCGTTTCCACAGCATTGGCCTCTGCCATGACAACGTTGCTGAACTCCTGGGATGCCGACTGGAACGCCTTGAGGGTTTTGCCAAGGCTACGCCCCAACTCCGGCAGCTTCTTGGGGCCGAAAATCAACAGACCGATGACGGCAATGACAGCCATCTCCGGCAGGCCTACACCAAACACGCTCATGGACTCACCGCCGAGGGATAACCGCAAGCAAAGCCTAGGGAATGGAGGGGCAGTTGTTGATGCCGTGGATCGCCATGACCCAACCCATCACTCCCGGGATTCCCCTGGGGACCAGGAGACCATAGGGCGCCGCCACCTACCCCAGACCGCTCCAGTTCACATTGACCCCATTGAGGAGGAGGGACTGGTTGTAAATCTGCAGAATGACCAGCAGAAACACGAAAAACAGGAGCATGAAGATTCCCATAACTGTGGTCGTGCCCCAACCGGGAACCACTTTTCCGTATTCAGAGTTGAGGGGGCGTAGTAAATCTCCTAGACGGGTCCGTTGGGGCATGGGTGGCAAGCTCCAGCACAGGGATTTGGATGGTTAGCCTAAACCCTCGCCGCGGTTAGTCGCGGCATCCTTTGCAGCCTGTGATGGAATGAGCCAAATTTTGACCCTGTCGCCAGGACTCGGCTTCGGTCTGGTGGTGCTCGCCGTGCTGGTGGGCCTCACCGGATTTGGCATCTACACCGCCTTTGGTCCCCCTGCCCAGCGCTTGAGCGACCCCTTCGATGACCATGAGGACTAAACCCTGTCCGCCAGGGGCACCCTGCGGATCTCCCATGGCTGTAGTGGCTTGAGTTCAGCAGCCGAGAAAGGCGCCAACCAGGTAAGACGGTCCCGCCAAGGCGCCAACTGCTGCAGGGTGAGCTGGGCCCCCCGGCCCTCCCCTGTTGGCTTCAGTTCCAGGAGTCGCTGGGGGCACTCCGGCCAGGGGAACCACACCTGCCGTGTTCCAGCAGGGCGCTGTGCAAGGGGTAGGGGGCGTTGCCAGAGGGGCCAGCGCAGGTGATCCGCCGCTGCCGGAACATGGTTCTCACACCAGCCCCCATCAAGGGGCATGAGTCCCAACCGCTGTCGCCACCAACCCCGGTCTGCCCCCGGATCAGGCCATGTGGCCCCCCGCAGCAGGGCCACGCCCAGATGGTTCTCCTGCACATGGATCCCCTGGGGACCATCCAGGAGTACCGCCAGCCCCCCCTTCTGTTGCGGCAGGGCCACCCAACTGGTGACTGCACAGTGCCAGCGGCTCCGTTCCCGTGCCGTCTGTGGTCGCGCCGGGCGTTCAATCACCCCCCCCGGTGTATCAGCTGCCCAGCGCTCCGGGGGCTGGGCCATGTCCATCTCCAGGCTCAGCAACTCATGGGCCTGACGCCAGTTGACGCTCAAGCGGAGTTCCAGGTAGGGACTGCCTGCAGCAAGGCACGCCATCATGCTGAGACGACTCTGTCCAAAGGTGCCGCGCCAAACCAGTCTCACCATGCAAGGATTCTGCTCCAGCACCTCGGGCGGGCCCAGCGTCACGTCGCCAAGGGGATGCTGGCGGTGATCAGGGGCCAGATCCCAAGCATCCCAATACTCACCCCGATCCCGCCAACGGCCAAACACCAAAGGGTCCGCCAGAACCTGGTGACCGCTTGGGGAAAAGAGTTGCAGGACACCTTCAGGACCGCACCGCACGGTGCAGAGGCCATTGCCGAGTTGCCAGTGGTCAGGAGTTGCAGTTTGACGGATGACCACTGGGTGGAGGGGAGGTTCGCCCCCCCCGGACACGTCTTGAAACCACCAACACCCCATACCCGCCATGGGGGAAAGCACCTGACGGCGCCGGGACCGGGGGAGACGCACCACCCGTGGCCAGGGACCAGCCGGTTGGAACTGGAGAGCCACCCAATGATCCCCCTCTGCTGATGGATGCCCACCCCGAGGCCCGGTTCCCAGAAGCTTGTGCAGAGCCTGATCACGGAGATGGCTGGCCTGGCGCCTCAGGCGTCGCCATCCACCTTCCAACTGGGCAAACACCTCGCCGGTGGCGGTGCCGGGCAGGAGATCATGGAACTGGTGAAACAGGAGTGTTTGCCAGCAGCGCTGAAGCTGTTGGGCGAGGCAGCTCCAACCTTCCGCCTCCGGGCACTCACCATGACCCATGCGCTGGGCCCACCACAACACCCGCTCAGCCTCCAGCAGTAGCCGTTCAGCAGTGCGGTTATGGCGCTTCTGATCGGGGTGGGTGGTGGTGCAGCCACGGTGAAGTTCCAGATAAAGCTCATCGGCCCACACCGGTGATGTCGCGGCCAGGGGTTTGAGCGCCTCCAACCAACTGCGCAGCGTGCCATGGCGATACCGGGGCAGCTGGGGGTGACCCCACCAAAGCTGCAACTGATCCATCAGATCCTGATTGGGGCCGCCCCCATGGTTGCCCACGCCTGGCAGCCAGAGGCTGTTGTGAACACCAGTCCGGGCGCGCCACTCCCCGTGGGCCTGCCGGATTGCCTGTGGGTCCCCGGTCCCCCCGATGGGGCCGGGTAGCAGCGCCAGCACTTCGGCCCCACTGGGGTCACGCCAGCGGAACAGGCGATGGGGGAAGGGGTTCCGGTCATTCCAGCTCAGTTTGGTGGTCAGAAACCAGCGAATGCCATGGCGCTCCAGGACCTGGGGAAGACCTGCGGCAAATCCAAAGCTATCCGGCAACCAGGCCAGGTCATGGCGCCATTGGGGGAAGTGCTGCCGACTCCAGTGCTGCCCCGCCTCCAGTTGGCGGTGTAAGGAAACGGTGCTGATGAGCACACAGTCCATTTCCACCCAGGGACCACACAAAGGCTCCCAGCGACCAGCCTCCGCAACGGCATGGATGCGATGCCAAAGGGCTGGCCGATGCTGTTGCAACCAGGCATAAAGGGCTGGTGTGGAGTGGCCAAAGCAGAGGTCAGTGTGCTCCTCCATCAGGTTCAGCACACTGGTGAAGGTGTCCACTGCGGCCCGCCAGGTTTCCGCGACGGGCCAGAGCCAGGCCAGGTCCAGATGGGCATGGCTCAGAAAGGTGACGTGATCGTCCCGGGGACAGGTCTGCCCTGCGCCTGCATTGCCCTCCTGGGTGGTGAGGTCTGCTTCCGGGTCCCTCAAGAGGTGGAGCGGATCCTCATCATGGCGGCGCGGCTCCAGCACCACCGCGCTGTGACACAGAGCACCCTCCTCATGGCAAGGGCTGTGGAGTTCCAGTTCCAGCAGCAGGGGCGTACCCGCCAACCAGCGGCCCGGCAGGGGCAGGCGACACCTGTTGGCAAAGAGATCGCCGTGGCGCTGGAGGATTCCATCCACCTTGAGCACAGCCATCTCTGCCCACCACAGCAACTCCAGCCGAGGGATGACTGCCGCACGGGACAGGCCTTGCCAAGACAATGGCGCCGTCAGGACGCAATCCAGGCG
The DNA here is from genome assembly GCA_022826535.1 of Prochlorococcaceae cyanobacterium jk18x1bzbins.87. Lineage (GTDB taxonomy): Bacteria > Cyanobacteriota > Cyanobacteriia > PCC-6307 > Cyanobiaceae > Synechococcus_B. The sequence continues at coordinate 22,938 of JAJDUS010000115.1, read as the reverse complement.
GAGTGGACAGCCACCCCGGGGCCAGACCAGATTACCACGGGCCTGCCAGTCCCGACGAAGGGGCAGGCGGCGGCAATGGGCCAGCGCCGGCGCCCCTGTCTCCAGACGCCAGTGCTGTTGCAAATCCAACCGCCAAGAAGGATTCCCTGGGCTTAGGTTAAACGCTCCCGCCTGGATCATGGTTGGACTGCCGCCAGGCTTTGCAAAAGACTATGGACCAAGGTCTCCCTTCTGCCCGGGGATCATAGGATGGGCCAGGCATCGGGATCCAACCCATGGATCCTTGTGCGTTCCTGTTTCTGTCCCACCACCACCATGCTTGCTCTCAAGATCTCCGTCTACGCTGTTGTTTTCTTTTTCATTGGTCTGTTTGTGTTCGGCTTCCTGGCCAGTGATCCCAGCCGCACCCCGAGCCGCAAGGATCTGGAGGAGTGAGCCCGGACAACCGTTCCGCGACAGGCCACAACACCCCTTTCACCAGCGGTCTTGAGGGTTGAGGTTGTTGGCTGATTGCTTGCGTTTTGCCTGCCTCCTTGTGGTGGCAGGCGCGGGATGGTTGGGTTGCAACCCTGCTTTGAGCACGGAAGCCCTGACGCCTGTCCGTGGGGACTCTGCCAGTGAAAGCCCCAGGAGCAGTCCCACCAGTTGGGACAACTTGAATCTCGCCATCCGTGCGGACCGCCAATACGCCAGCCTCCAGCAGGGCCACCTGGTGGCAGAGGGGAATGTACGGTTAAAACTTGCCAGTGGTGATCTGGCGGCGGAGCGGGTCACCTATGGGCGGGGCACCGGGCTGTTAACAGCCACCGGAGCCGTGCGTTTTTGGCGGGGATCCCAGTACATCCAGGCCAGTACGTTGCGCTACAATCTGGAGACCCAGGAAGGGGAGTTGCGGGATGTGTATGGGGTGATCAACTTTGACCGCCACGCCGCAGATCTCAACTTCAGGAATTCACAAGCCCAGCCAATCCCTCAATCGGGAGCAGTTGATCCAGGCGACCCATGGGCCCAGTTACCACCCATGGCCTGTCCCCCCCTGCAGCCCCCTGATCCGGGCCGGTCCATGGACCAGGCCGCCATGGGCCAGCCAATCCTTGTGCCGCCCCTGGGCTGCCCCAATCCTGATGGCCATGGCCAGCGCCATCAGGACCAGGACCACCTGCAGGAGTGGTTGACATCCGGCTCCAAGGGGGAGCCAACCCTTGAAGAGAAGTGGAATCAGCGGGTCCATGGAGTCACATCCAAAACCGGACTGCAACTGGAATACCGCTTGGGTTTTGGGGGCAGGAACCAGCTTGGCGAGACAGAGGAGGAGGAGAGAAGAGATGATCCGGTGATTCCACCCGCCTTCAGGATCCTGGAGCGGCGTCAGATTGCGGAACAGGAGTGGGCTGAGATCAGCCACTGGCGTTTTCAAGCCAAGGCCCTCGTTCTCACGCCAGAGACATGGAGCAGTCCCCTGGTTGTGCTCACCAATGATCCACTGACGCCGGCCCAATTAATTCTGGAAGGTCGGGATAGTCAAGTCCGAGAGCAATCGGACGGTTCACTTGTGCTCACCAGTGCTACGAACCGGGGGCTGCTGGATGGGAGGCTGTCCATACCGCTACCGCGTCGCATTGTCCTCAACAACGATGGCCCATCCGGCGGCCCATCCTGGGCTGTTCTCAGCGATGAGGATCGGCGCGATGGTCTCTATATTCAGCACGGCTTGGTACCCTATCCCATTCTTGGCGGCGCGTTGATCCTGAAGCCTCAGTTGATGCTGGGCCGAGCCGTGAGCGGCAGGACCGATGTCTATCCTGTCGGCCATGGTTCTCCCGAGGCTGATTCCATCCAGCAAGTCATCTCCGCCGGCGATCTTTTTGGCTTGGATGTTCGCTATCGTCGTCCGATGGGACCGGCAGGGGAACTCCAACTGAACGCAGACCTCTCCACCCTCTCTCCCCATCACCTTGCGAACGGCACCCGTGCCGAGGCCAAACTCTTCCACCCATTAACACTGCCCTTGCTGGGGGAGACCAGGGCCACCCTCAGCGCCGACTATCGTTTTAGTGTCTGGAATGGCTCGCTGGGGGAGCAGGATGTCTATACGGCTTTTGGTGGATTTCTGGAGAAGGATGTCCAGCTTCCACCATTGGGCTCCCTGGGCAATCGCCTGTTCTGGAGATTGGGCCTGCAAAACATCAACACCACGGTCTTTGATACAGAAGATCTATCGGGGAAGACATGGCGTGCGTCTGGATATGCACGCCTTGCTTCCATCTTGCCCATTTGGCAAGGTGAGAACCTGAAGGATCCCACCCAAGCCCTGCGCTACGTTCCAAGCCCAATTCGTCCTGAAGTTTCACTGAAGACATTTTTGATTACTCAGTCATCAAGTTATGGTGATAGAAGTGGCCAGAGATACTATACGTTTGGCCTGTTGTCTGATGTGATAGCAGGCCATTTTAGTCGACCCTATCTTGACTATACAAATCTCTCCATTGGCGGCAGTGTTTCCGTCATTGAAGAGCTCAGTCAACTTAGCTTTGATCGGGCAGTGGATTTGGGTTTGCTCCATGTCTCATGGACCCAGCAGTTGGCTGGCCCCCTACTTTTGGGAGCAAGCATGTCCTACAATGTGGATGGGAGATCAGAAAACTATGGCAGAAGAGTTGATTCCCTCTTTGAGTTAAAATGGCAACGACGGGCCTATGGTATGGGCTTATTTTATAGTCCAGAGCGTAGACTGGGTGGCATACAGATCAGCCTTAATAGCTTTACCTGGGGTGGCACAGGAACTCCCTTTATACCATACACACCATCATCTTGGATAAGAGACAATCAATGATCAACGTGTTGATGCAAAGTTATGGAAATAAGGGAGCCGTAGGGCTGTGCGCCTCAATTCATCCCCATGGCTGAGGAGGAGGCCTGTGGCATCCCAGCAGCCACTCAGGAGCATGGTTTGCGGGCCACTCTCCATCATCAGGGGCCAATGGCGGTCCAGCCCGTGGAGGGTGGATGTCGCAAGGGGCAGGCAAAAGTCAACGCCGGGCTGCTCCTGGATCAACTGCTGGATTTCCCCAATGGCCCCTGCCTCCCCCCGAAGACAGGGCATCCCCAGGGCCAGGCAGTTGCTGGCAAAAATCTCCGCAAAGCTTTCGCCAATCACAGCGGTGATGCCCCAGCGGCGCAGGGCCTGGGGGGCATGTTCACGGCTGGAGCCGCAGCCAAAATTCCGGTTGACCACCAACATCCTGGCCCCCTGGTGCTCTGGGCGATCAAAGGGATGGCATCCTCCCGTGGCGGCGCGGTCATCGGCAAAGACATGGTTACCCAGCCCTGCAAAGCTGATGCTTTTCAGAAACCGGGCTGGAATAATACGATCCGTGTCAATGTCATGGCCTTGGAGGGCAATCCCCCTGCCTTCCACAAGGGTGATGGGCGCTGGCGTCATTCAACAGGTCCCGTTCTGGTGTCCTCGGCGTTGCCCAGCAGGGTGCGCACATCGGTAACCACACCGCTGATTGCCGCCGCAGCCACCATAGCCGGACTCATCAGCAGGGTGCGGCCAGACGCTGAACCTTGACGCCCTTTGAAATTCCGGTTACTGGAGCTGGCGCTGAGTTGACGCCCCTCCAGCCGGTCCGGGTTCATGGCAAGACACATGGAGCAGCCGGGCCGGCGCCACTCAAATCCTGCCTGGGCAAAAACGGCATCCAGACCCTCCTCCTCCGCGGCCCAGGCCACCTGTTGAGAACCAGGGACCACAAACGCTTTCATGCCATCGGCCACCTGTCGCCCCTTGACCACCAGCGCCGCATCCCGCAGATCACTGAGGCGGCCATTGGTGCAGCTCCCGATGAAGCAAACATCCACAGGTGTGCCCGCAATGGGCTCTCCTGGCTGCAGGTCCATATAGCGATAGGCCTCTTGCGCCAGAGGTCGCTCCCCAGGCGGCAGTTGATTGGGTGCGGGAATGATCTCATCCACAGCCATGGCTTGCGCTGGCGTAATGCCCCATGTGACGGTGGGGGCAATCTCCCCAGCATCCATGGTCACCTGGTCGTCATAGACGGCATCCCCATCGCTGGCGAGGCTGCGCCACCAGGTCACGGCACGGCGCCATGCTGCCCCACTGGGGGCACAGGGTCGATGGCGGAGGTAGTCGAAACACACCTGATCGGGATTGACATAGCCACAGCGTGCTCCCGCTTCAATGGCCATGTTGCACAGGGTCATGCGCTCCTCCATGGCCATGGCGGCAACGCAACTCCCGGAGAATTCATAGGCATAGCCAACGCCGGATTTCACCCCAAGACGGCGAATGACGTGCAGGGCCACGTCCTTGGCAAAGACCCCAGGGGCGAGGGATCCGTGAATGGAAATCCTGCGCACTTTCAGCTTGTCCAGAGCCAGGCTTTGGCTTGCCAGCACATCACGAACCTGGGTGGTGCCAATCCCGAAGGCAATGGCGCCAAAAGCGCCATGGGTTGAGGTGTGGGAATCGCCACAGGCAATGGTCATGCCCGGCTGGCTCAGCCCCAACTCCGGAGCAATGACATGGACAATTCCCTGTCGGCCACTGTCAAAGCCATAGAGACGCAGGCCATGGTCTGCACAGTTCTTCTCCAGGGCGCTGAGCATGGCCTCAGCCAGGGGATCGGCCAGGGGCCGGCCCTGATCCGTGGTGGGGACAATATGATCCACCGTGGCCACGGTGCGCTCAGGATGACGCACCCTCAGGCTCTGCTCCTTCAGCATGGCGAACGCCTGGGGACTGGTCACCTCATGGATGAGGTGCAGGCCAATGAACAACTGGGTCTGACCACCTGGCAACTCCGCCACCCGATGCAGTTCCCAGACCTTGTCATAGAGCGTGCCTGTGCTCAAGGGGATGATCCCGTAGCCAAGAAAGAACCACGTCCAAGGTAGCATCAAACCCATGATCCGTCACCATGGCCCGTGGCTCCGCCAGGGCAGCGGGGGTCATGCTTTGACGTGGGAACGGTGGGGCTGTTGTTGAGTGGCCAGGAAGGCAATACAGAGCCACCAGATCAACTGCACTTCCGGACGCAGGAAGATGGTGTCCACCAGTCCATGGGCCCCAAGGCCCACCACAGCGGCCACGACGCTGATCGAGGGCCAGCCCCCCTCTGTTGCCACGGTCCCCTTGAGTTGGCCCAAGCCCTTCTGGAGGCCATGCCAAAAGATGGCAATCCCCGCCAGCAGCCCGGCAAGACCAAGCTCCACCGCCAGTTCAAGGGGCATGGAATAGGCGCTAAGGGCATTAAACATGGGTTGTTGATAGAGGGGATAAATCCGATTGAAGGCATCCTGACCGGGACCAATGCCTGTCCAGATGTAATCCCGCAGCATCTGCCAGGCAGCCATCCAGACATTGATGCGGAAGTTGATGGAGCTATCTCCACGGCCTGCCAGGCCACTGAGGAGCCGTACCCGCAGTGGCTCCAGCCCGCCTGCCATGGCCACAGCCGCCACCAGTGCCCCCACCAGGAGGCCACAAAAGATTGCCTGTCGCCGCCCCTGGAGCCTGGGGAGGGCAAACCAGCCCCACAACAGGACAAAGCAGGCCAAGCCGGCCCCCAGACCAAGCCAGGCCCCACGGCTGTAGGTGAGCGCCAGCGCCAACCCTGCCAGCCCTGCGGTCACCGCAGCGAACAGACGACTGGGCCAACTGCGCCAATGGAGAGCAGCGCCGATGGCCAGGGGAATGATGGGGACCAGATACCCCCCCAGCAGATTGGGGTTGCCCAAGCTGCCATACAGCCGCTCGGTCCCCAGGAGGATGGAGGCTTCGTCCGACCATGTGGCCAGAGCAATGGCGCCCCCCTGCAACTGACGCAGGGCCACCACAGCTTCCGCCAGCCCCCCCGCCAGCAGCCCCGCCAGGATGGGATTCCACCAGGTCCTGTGCCGTGTCAGCAGTCGCGCCGCCAGGGACCAGACCCCCAGGTAGAGGACCAGTTTGAGAAGACCCGGCAGCGCCTCCTGGGGCACCGGCGAAAACCCTGTGGCCACAATGACAATGGCCAGAAAGATCAACAGCCGGTGGCCCATGGATCCCATGGGTCCGGGGGGCTCCAGCACACTCCAGGACAGCCAAAGCAGCCCCGCCCCCAGCAGCAGCAGCACCATGCCTGAACGGCTCAGGAAGGGCAGGGTGGTGAAGAGGCTCAGCAGCAACAGGCCCGCCAGCAAGGGCAAGCGCCGCGTCAAGCGGGTTGGCTCCCACCGACTCCCCAATCCCTGCCAGTCCAGCAACACACTGACCACAGATTGACCTGACCTCAGGCCCCCATTGTTGCGTCCTGGTCAAGGGGTGGTGACCGCCGATGGAAGCAGGCGCGCCATACGGGAAGTCCCCTGGCCAGGACAAGCTGCTCCCGCTCCGTGGCCACCGGTAGGGGATTCTCCGGCCACCAGTCCGGCGGCTGGCGGATAAAACATCCTTGGGCCTGAACCAGGGTTGTGGCCTCCTCCATCAAAGGACCCACATCACTCTGGAGGAACAACAGGGCACCAGGAGCCATGGCCGCCGCCAAGGTGTTCAGCAGATCATCTTGCAGCAGGCGCCGCTTGTGGTGTTTGCGCTTGAACCAGGGGTCAGGAAACTGGATGGTCACCAACTGCAGTTGTTCCGGCGCCAACTGGCGGGTCAGGGAGGCCAGGCTCACGGTCACATTGCAGAACAGATAGTGCAGATTGTCCAGTTGCCGCAGTTGCCTTTGGGTCTCGGCCTGCTCCACCAGGGGACGGCGAATTTCCAGGCCCAGCTGATTGCGCTGGGGATGGAGGGCAGCCATGTCCATGAGGAAGCGTCCCCGGGCACAGCCGAGATCCAGATGGAGCGGTTGGTGGGGCCGTGGGAACAGGGCCGTCAGGCTGGGCAACTCCAGGGGTTGCTGGAAAAAGCGCCCCAGGGGATTGACATGTTGACGCATGGAGCCCACGCCTCAACTCCGGGGTGGTGGCGACGGGACCGCAGCGGACTGGTGCGCTTCCTTGGGAACAAGAAAACTCCAACTGGCGGTAAACCCATGGAGATGGGTCACCCCATGGATAGGGCCGATTTCCCCGCTGCAAAACAACCCTCCAATGGGCAATTCAGGATAGGCGCTCCGGCAAAGGCCGCTGTCCACGTCCGGCTCCCCATAGAGGCCACGGCCACGGCCAACACAGGCGAAGCAAAAGGCCCCCAGGGGGAGCACCCTTGTTCGACGCTGTTGCTCCAGCAGGTGTTGGAGTTCTGCGCGAGATGTGCTCCCGTCCCGAAGATGAAACTGCAGCCGTTGCCCGACACGGACGCTGTCCGCGATGGCAATGGCGCCATTGCGGGGATCCACCCCCACGATGGCGCGGATGAGAAAGTCATCGCCGGAGTGGGGCGCCAGGGAGAAGCTGTTGCTCGCCAGGCCAATAAAGAGGGAGTGGCGCACCAATTCCCGGTCTGTGGCATCAAGCCGGGCAATGACCTCCTGGAGGCAGGCCACGGGCACCTGGCCATCCGCTGTTGTCTCCAGCCCATGGGCCCGCAGCTTGAGCACCACATTGCGCCTGGCCTCCTGCACCTCAAAAACGGGTCCAATGGGCCGACAGCCCTGGGCCACCACAGCCTGCACGGTCCAGTCGCCACCAATGGCCAGACCAATGGCGCCGGTGCATAGCCTGTCTTGAAACAGCAGGGAGCCACCGGCGCCCCCATGGGGCGCCGCGATTCCCCCCACCTTGGGCACACCGGCAAAGCCGTAGTCCAGGCCACTGAGGAAATCCTTGATCCCACTGCTGCTGGGATCCACCAGCAAAAGCAGGCCATTGATGGCATCCCCACGGGACATGCCCGCCAACTGACACCACGGTTCACGGGGTCCGTCCAGGTCAGGCAAGTTCTGGAGGTCAACGTGGAAGGGCTGGAGGATGGCCCCCGGCAGACGGATGAGGCTGAGCCCCACAGCGGGCTGCTGCTCCAACTCACAACTCTGGCCATGGCGATCCACACCGATCACGCCGCCGCCACAACAACCCAGCCAGTGGGTGGCCTGAAAACGCCGTTGCAGCAGAGGGAGAACGCGGGAAAGCTCACTGGCAAAACTGGTGCTGACAAACACCACTGCCAGATCCGCCATGCCGAAGCCCCGCAGGGAAGCTTGCTGGTCCAGATCCTGGATGGCCTGCTCCAATGAGGCGTCACTGGCGAGGGCAGAGCGCCACGCGCCAGATCTTGATTGGCCTCGCTGAAGCCAGGACAACATGGGCATCAATGAACGGGTTTACCTGACCCTACTCAATTCACAATCATGGATGCCTATGTTGTTTTCTTCCCCTCCACATGATGAGCATGGATCCGGATACGTTGCAGTGGTTGCAGCGATTGATTTGGGCGGAATATCGGGCGGCTGTGGTGCTCACCATCGCCCTGCCCCTGATTTTGCTCATCTGGGCCACTGTGCAACGGGAAGGCGCCATTGGCAGACTGCTGAACCTGTATTGGAAGGTGTCCAGCCTGTTGGCCATCACCGTGTTGCTGCTGGCTGGCGCAGCGCCCATGGCCTTTGCCGTTGCCGTGGTTGCCCATCTGTTGATCCTGGGTAGCCTCTGGTTCTGGGAAGATATCAATGATGAACTGGCAGACCTTCCCCCCTGGCGCCCCCTTCCCCTCGTGACACGAATCTGGCGTTGGGGCCTGACGGTGTTCGCTGCGGTGGGGGGCATCGCCAGTGTGGCGTCCCTGAGGTGTCTGGGGGGGTGGGAAGCAAGCTCCGTCTGTCCCCTCTGGCAGCATGCTCCGGGTGGTTTCAGCCAGTTGCTGGCCAACGCCCTGAATTTTCTCTTTGGTGCCCCCTGGACCACGGGTGGAGCCAGGGTGGCTGGATGGCTCTTTCTTGTAGTTTATACGGGGTTCTTCCTGCAATGGCTCCTGGTGCGATGGCCTCGCTTTGGCCGGGTGGCTGGTGGTTTCTGACTCGGACCAGCATCAGCGCCTGGAGGCCCTCAGCGCCCACCACCCCAATTGGGTGCTGCGGTGTCGTGGCCACTTGGTCAGTGGCGAGCCCTTCGAGTTGATCCTGTTCCGTGGCTTTAGCAGCAGCACCAGCCACAGCACCACAGTTGATGCCGATGGGTCCCTCCTGCAGGCCGGTGATCAACTGGAGACCATTGAAATTCTGAAGGCGCCCCTGCAACCCGATGGGGAGCAGATCCTGCAACCCGCCAGGGCACCAGAGGCATTTTGGCAAGCCCTCAGCGGGAATTCACCATGGGTCACCCATTAGGTGTCCTCTGGCGTAACTCTGGTGCAAGGGCACAGGACTCACGGGGTTTCCTCCTCCGGTATGGCTGGTGGGGGCGACACATCCCCAGGGGCAATCTCATCAGATGGGGTCGGTGGGACAGTCACCGGGGAGAGTCCACCTTGCTGGAGGTCGGGTTGCAGCCAGCCCGCACTCAGGAGCACAGCCAACAGCAAAAAGATGGTCACCAAGATCCAGGTGGTGCGGTTCAGCGTGCTTTCCGCACTGCGGGTACTGCTAAACATGCCGGCCGCAGCCCCAACGGCCATGCCCCCCATCCCGTCCCCCTTCGGACTGTGGAGGAGAACGGTGACGATCAGAAGAACACCTGTGATGAGCCAGATGATGAGCGCAAACGAGTTAAGCAACCGTCGTGGAAGTCAGGAACTGGGGATCAGCCTAAACGCCCAGGGCCTGGGCTGCCCGCTCAGCGGCAACAGGCGGTGCATGGGAAGAAGCAATGAGACTACGGCCACCCATGGCTGGCGGAACCGGAACCTGGAGAATCTGGAGAATGGTGGGCGCCAAATCCGCCAATGTGCCGTTGCCCCGCAACTCCACCACGTTGCCCCTGCCAGGGATTTTGCGCTTTTCCCCCTCAAGCAACAGCAAAGGAACGGGATTGGTGGTGTGGGCCGTCCAGGGTTTGCCCTCGGGGGAGCGCATGGTTTCTGCGTTACCGTGGTCCGCCGTGATGATCATGGACCCCCCGGACCAGTTGGTGGCTTCCGCGATCCGGCCCACGCAGGCATCCACCGTTTCAATGGCCTGCACCGCCGCGTCCATGACCCCGGTGTGACCCACCATATCCGGGTTGGCGTAATTGACCACAATCAAGGAGTAAACACCCTTGGCAATGGCGCTAATGACCCCATCGGTCACATCCCATGCGGACATGGCTGGTGCCTGATCATAGGTAGCCACTTTGGGGGAAGGCACTAGATGGCGATCCTCTCCAGGCAATGGCCGTTCCTTTCCCCCGTTGAAGAAGTAGGTCACGTGCGGATATTTCTCCGTTTCAGCAATGCGGAACTGACGAAGACCATGCTCAGCCACCACATCTCCCAGCAGGTGGTCCAGGGGCTGGGGGGGGAAAGCAACACCCACCGGCAGGCCATGCTCATATTGGGTGAAGGTGACTGCATCCAGGGGGCTGGGCCATGTGGGACGGGGAAACCCATTGAAGTCTTCCAACACCAAAGCGCGGATGATCTGACGCACCCGGTCTGGACGAAAGTTGAAGCAAATCAGCCCGTCCCCCGGCTGTAGGGTTCCCTCCCCAAAGCGGTGGGGCTCAAGAAACTCATCGCCAACCCCCTCCCCATAGCTGGCTTCAATGGCGGCCACAGGGTTGAGGTGATGATTGTTGTCATCCTCCGTGAGGAGGCGGTAGATCTTGGCGGTGCGTTCCCAGCGGTGATCACGGTCCATGGCCCAGTAGCGGCCACAGAGGGTGGTGAGCTGGCCACAGTTGAGGCTGTTCATCAACTGCTGTAAGTCCTTCACATGCCCCAGACCGGCATGATCAGCAGTATCACGTCCATCCGTGACGCCATGGACACAGACACGGGAAAACCGCCGGCGGGCGGCCCAATGGAGCAGACCCGCCAGATGATCCACATGGCTATGGACACCCCCATCCGACAACAGGCCAAACAAGTGGAGTGTGGCGCTTCGATCCTCAAGCCGCTGCGCCAGGGCGTTGAATTGGGGATTCCGTGCGAAGGACCCATCCTGAATCGCATGGCCAATGCGCACAAGCTCCTGGCGCACAACCCGCCCGGAGCCAATGGTGAGATGTCCCACCTCGGAATTGCCCATCTGCCCATCCGGCAGACCCACGGCAGACCCACTGGCCTGAATCAAGGTGTGGGGATAGGTCTGCCACAGGGCATCCATGTTGGGTGTCCTGGCCACACGGATGGCATTGTCGGCAGGGCTATCACGATGCCCCCATCCATCCAGGATCACCAGCACCACAGGCGCCTCTTGGGGTTGACGATCCATGGGACGGCGAAATGTGCCAGGGATGGCATCCTGACGGTGGATGATGGGAACTGCGGTCACCGGTGATTATTCTCCTCGGTTGGGGGGTTTGGAGGGATTGTTCGGTCGGTTGCGGTTGAATGGAGTGGTTCTGACCGTAGCTTGCCCAATCATGGGGCCTCTGGAGCCATTTGTCCCAATCCCGGCCCATTAAGTGAGCATTTCCCAACGTTTATGGGGCTAGATTTGCCATTTGTTGTGATTCTTTCGGGTCCTGCGCTGCGCCGCACCATGACCCGCTTGGCATCCCAGGTGCTGGAGGCCGCCCATGACCCCAGCCAGTTGCTCCTGCTGGGTATCCCCAGCCGTGGCGTTCCTTTGGCAAAGGTGTTGGCGGAGGAGTTGGGGCGGCTGGCTGGGCAGGTGATTGAGGCGGGCAGTCTGGATCCCACCTTTCACCGGGATGACCTGCGCACGGTCCCCACCAGGCTACCCCAGGCCACAGTCTTACCCGTTCCTGTGGATGGCCGGGAGGTGGTACTGGTGGACGACGTGCTGTTTACAGGGCGAACAGCCCGCGCCGCCCTTGATGCCCTCTTGATCTGGGGCAATCCCCGCACGGTGCGGCTGCTGGTCATGGTGGATCGGGGCCATCGAGAGCTTCCCCTGCAGGCGGATTTCGTTGGCCGCAACGTGCCCACCCGGCGCAGCGAGTTCATCCGGCTTCAACTGCGGCCCACAGATCCGGAGGAGGGGGTTATCCTGTTGCCCAAGGCCCCCCCCCCTTGAGGGCAAGACCCCCTCAGCAGAGTTCCAGCTCATCGGGCTGGAAGTGGAGGCGGGTGCGGCCAAAGACCACAACCACGGGAAGGGTGGCGCTCAGGGGTTCCCCCCCCTTCCAGGTGCTGATGATCTCCTTCACTTCCCCCTCTTGACCATGCATGTCAAACGGCTTGGACCGGTGTTTGGGGTGGCTGTAGACGATGACGGATTTCTTGACCCGGACCCGGTCACCCGGCTGCATGGCGATTGTCCATTGAGACTGTACGGCGTTGATTTTGTCACACACGGCATAGGGGGGCGGGCCAGGGGGAAGGGCCTGTTTCAATACTTCCCCTTCCTCAACGGCGACAGACGCTTTCGGGACCGTAACTCATCACCACACCCCCTAACTCATCACAGGCCTGAACATAGGCATGCCAGGGGTCCGCACTGCGGGTCAGGTGGAGGCGAACACGGCGGTCCAGGTCATCGAGGGGGACGTTGTGGCGGACCCTGCCGTTGTGGCCATCGCGCCCCAAGCTTTGCCCGGCCAAGGCCCGGGTGGCCGTCACAATCTCCTCCTGAAGGGGCTTGGCATGGGCACGCCACCAGGGGTGATCCAGCTGGTTGATGGCATCCAGGGCGTCCCACCAGCGCTCCTCAGCCCTGAGCTCCATGGCCTGTTCATGGAGTTGCCGGTTGAGATTCCAGCGAACCTGAAGGCTTTCAATCAAGGTATCCCGATGAGGGTCCTGCAGATCACTGAACTCCCGTAGCAGGGCCACCGCCGTGGATAGCTCCCCCTGGCGGTAATGCTCCACCGCCCGATCCTTGCGTTGGCGCACCCATTCAGAGAGTTGCGCTTGATCCGCAGCAACCATCTGGGGTGAAGCCAGGAGGCGCTCCAGGAGATCCAGGGCCTTTTGATGCTCACCCGCCACCCAATAGTCACTGGCCAGGATGCGACGGCAATGGGCCAATTGCCTGGCTTCGGCCCGCTCCAGGGGGCGCAGATGGGCCAGTTGTTCACCTGAGGCGACGCAGGCGGTGTGATCTTCGTCTGTTACCGAGCGCTGCAAACGTTGGGTCAACTGATGTTGCCAGCCATGGACCACTGCCTTGAGCACCAGGACGACCGTGATCGCCACCGCCATGGGCCGGAGCCAGTGCTGCAGGGAGGCGAAGCGGTTCATGGTTCACGGCTGGCTCAGCGCAGTGGGCCAAGATCAAGGGGACCTTTCAATTCTGCAACGGATTGTCCGCCAAGCAGACTTTTCACCTGCAGATGAAGGTGGCGGTCATCCGTAATGCTGAACATCAGCAGCAAGGCATCTTCACCGGGCTGGGCTTGGTCCGGGAGCGGCAGGGGTGGAAAACTGGTGGGCCAGGGGTCCATGGTGGCCGCTGGGGCCTGCTCCTCCAGCAGTTGGGGTTGCCCATCCACAAAGACAACTTCCCGCCGCAGATCAGCGCTCACCTCTGCCAGTACCAACTCAAGGGCGGATTGGTGAGCATGGGCTGGGGCGAGGCGAATCTGCAAGGGGGATTCCGTTGGCCAGGGCTGGCCAGCCCAGTAGAGGGGATGCCAGCAATAGGCCTGTTGGCGCCGATCCCAGTACCGAAGCGCCACACCACGGCTCAGCACATCCCGCACTTGCACATTGGGGGTCAGGGCCAACGCGCCATAGGCCACCGCTGTAAGAGGTTGCCGGGCACAGCAGGGGACGCTCGGCAGGCGCTGGTCAATCCAGCGGCGCACCAGGGGTAGACAACTTGTTCCCCCAACCGGGAGAACAGCGGTCAGACGCAGCATGTCCAAGCCTTCACGGCGGGCGGCAATGGCCACCTGCTTCAATAAATTATCTAGAAGACGGAGAAAACCCTGCCGCTCCAGGAGTCCCTCCAGGGTGGAACGCTTCAGTTGCCAAGGTGTCACGCCCCCTTCAGGCTGGATCACATCCACTGTGGCCTGATCCTTGGCGCTGAGTTGGCACTTGAGCTGCTCCGCCGCCTGAATCCAGGCCTCCGGCAGGGATCCCCTGGTCTGGGGGGCCATGTGGCTGGCAATCCATTGGTCCAGATCACGGCCCCCCACGGCCGCACCCGCCTTCCCCACCACCCGGGCCACCCGCAGGTGCTGGGAGGATCGCACCAGGTCGTTCCCGTTAAAACGGAGCAATTGGGAGATGGGCCTGGCCTGACCTTCTCCCCCCTGAATCTGCACAAGGGCCAGATCACTGGTGCCTGCCCCCAGATCCACCACCAGCACATGGCTGCCTGGGGGCAGGCCGGAGCCGAGGGCCGCCGCCGTGGGTTCATCCACCAGGGCCAGCTCCGGCACAGGCAGCCTGCCGCCATGGTCCAGCAGCCAACGGCGGTAGCCGGCAAAGGCATCCACAGGGGCGGTGAGCACCAGCCGCTCCGGAGGCGTTTGCCACTGAAGGGCCTGCCACAGATGTTCCAGAAATAAGGCGCCACCACGCTCGGCCCGCTCCACCTGCCGGGAACGGGGACGGGCACCAATGGAGCGCTTGAATTGGCAATACAGTTCAGCGGGGGGCTGGTGCATGGCCTCCAGGAGACCAGCCTCAATGACCTGGCGTCCCACAAGGCACGGGTGCTGAGGGGACTTCAGGCGGGATGTAGCGCAGTCATTGGCGCAATAGAGCAGGGTAGGGACGATGGGCCCATTCCCATGGCTGTAGTCCGGTATGTGCAGCAGACGGGGCGGCCCGCCCGTGGCTGGTTGGTGAGCCACAACCGTGTTGCTGCTCCCCAGGTCAATGGCCAAGGAGCCGCCCTGGGCCTCTACTGCATCCATGGTCAGGGTGAATCCAACTCCAGTACATGAACGGCGGCGCCTTCCCCTAGCAGGGAATCACCGAGTTCCGTTGTGGGGCCGAGACGCTTCACGGGAATGGTGGCAGGGAGGGCCTCAAGGAATGGTTCGATGGTGGCGAGGTCACACCCATCAGGGGGAGATGCCGTGGCGTATTGCACAGGGATCACCAGGCGGGGCCTGATCATCTCCACCACCTGGGCAGCCTGGGGCCCATCCAGCACCTTGCTGCCCCCCCCGACAGCCAACACCAGCACATCCACGCCGCTGAGCAGGATGCGTTCCGCGGCTGTGGGGGGCACCGCAGCACCCCCCATGTGGGCCATGCGCAGGCCGGCCTGTTGCCAGGTCCACACCACTCCATCCCCAAAGCGGTTCCCTCCCAGGCGATCATGGGGGACCGCGAAGCCATCAATCTGCCAGCCGTCATCCAGCCGATAGGAGCCGGCGGTGCTGAGGAAGCGGCCGCGGGCCACGGGGGCCCCCTCGTCAGGAAGCCGGCTACTGGCCAGGATCAAATCCACAGCAAGGCGAGGTTCCGTCAGGCCCGCGGCACAGGCAACCGCCTGGAAGGGGTTAATCAGAAGTCGTCCCTCCTCACTCTCGAACAGCAGGGCGCTGTGGCCATAGCTGGTGACCTGCACCGTTGGCTCCGCCGTGGCTGGCGGGCCCAGCCCCCAGCCCCCAGCCACCGCCAGGCTCACCATGGCAGCCCAGCATCCTCCCCAAAGCCGGTGATACCCCATTGCTGTCCAGGATTGCTGATTCATCGTTCAATCACTCGCCAGCCGCAGGAAATTGCCCAGCAACTGGCGCCCCGCCTGGGTCAGCACGCTTTCCGGATGGAACTGCACCCCCTGCAGATGGGGATGGTCCCGGTGGCGTAGACCCATGATGGTGTGCTCACCATCCTCCAGCCATGCGGTGATCTCCAGGCAGCTAGGCAGGCTGGGGCGCTCCACCACCAAGGAGTGGTAACGGGTGGCGGTCAAGGGTTGGGGCAATCCGCGGAATACCCCCTCCTGCTGGTGATGGACAGCGGAGGTCTTGCCATGCATGGGGCGACGGGCCCGTACCACACGTCCACCAAAACACTGGGCCATGGCCTGGTGACCCAGGCACACCCCCAGCATGGGCGTGGTGGGTCCCAATTGGTCAATCACCTCCAGGCACACCCCTGCCTGATCCGGATCACCAGGACCTGGGGAGAGCACCACCGCTGCCGGCCGCAGGGCGGCAAGCTCCGGAACAGTCAGCGCATCATTGCGCTCCACCCGCAGGGTGGCGGCAAGGGGATGATCCACGGCCAACTCCCCCAGATACTGCACCAGATTAAAGGTGAAGCTGTCGTAGTTATCAATCACTAGAAGCACCGCTATCCTCCCACGATGCGTTGCCAGAGGGGGGGAGACAGAAGAAGCAGGGCAATGAGCATGGAGGCCATGGCCGCCACCAGTACCGCTGCCGCTGCACAATCCTTGGCCACCCGTGCCAGGGGGTGAAACTGCCGTCCGATGGCCAGATCCACCGCGGCTTCCGTGGCGGTGTTGAGCAACTCCAACACCAGCACAGCGGCCACGGTGAGCACCAACACCCCCAACTCCAACACGTTGAGGCGCAGCCAAAGTCCCAGGGTCAAGGCCAGGCTGCCCATGACCAATTGCAAGCGGAAGTTCCGCTGGCTGGCAAAGGCGTAGACCAACCCCTGGGCAGCATACCGAAAACTGGCCGGCAGATCCCGGGCCACCTTGTAGGCTCCAACCCTCACTCCTCGGCCCCGGCCCATCATCTGCGCTTCAGGTGGAATCGTGGTTTGCAAAGGGATCCCCAGTCAATGGCCAAACCTTAGCCCGATCCTGGGGGGTTGTCTGGCCCGTGGCTTCCAGGAGGAGGATCTGACGTTCCAGCATGGCCGCCAAGCTGGCGTCATCGGGATGGTCCCAGCCCAGGAGATGGAGGAGGCCATGGCTCAGCAGCCAGACCACCTCCTGGGCCAGGGACCAGCCGCTGGCCTTGGCTTGGCGTTCAGCGGTTTCCCAGGCGATGACGACATCCCCCAACTCCAGGGGTTCCCCTGGCTCCAGCGCCAGCCAGGGACCCTCCTGACCACTGGCAAAGGCCAGCACATCCGTGGCACCGTGGCCCTGGCGCCACGTCTGGTTTAACCCCGCCATGGTGGCGTCGTCCGTGATGGTGACGCCAAGGCTGTAGGCTTTGCTCCGCTGCTGGGGCGCCAGTTCAGGCTGCAGTGCCAGCAGCCAGTGGTGCAACAGCCGATGGCCCATGTCCTGCTCAAGGAGATCGGGGCAGACACTGCTCCAGGCCAGGTCCACCTGCAGGAGCTGGGGGAGACTGGCCACGGCTCACAGGGAGGGGCGGTCCAGGCTGGCCAAAAGCAGCAGCACCACCACAAGACCAGTGGTGGTGAGGGCCATGTGCAGCAGGGAGGTGCGTCCCTTGCGCACCATGTTTCTCATGGCCAACTTGACGAAGCTGTCTTGAGGGGGGCTACCGGTCATGGGAAAAATCCGCTGTCTCCAGGTTGGCGTGGAGGGAGGCCTGAATGAAGGCATCCAGTTCCCCGTTCATCACCCCCTGCACATCCATGGTTTCCTCGTTGGTGCGCAGATCCTTGACCATCTGGTAGGGGTGAAGCACATAGTTGCGGATCTGGTTGCCCCAGGCGGCGGCCACCATGTCCCCACGGATATCGGCAATTTCCGCGGCCCGCTGCTCCTGGGCAATCACCAGCAGCTTGGCCTTGAGCAGGGCCATGGCCCGCTCCCGGTTCTGCAGTTGGGAGCGCTCCTGGGTGCAGCGCACCGCCACGCCAGTGGGCACATGGACAATGCGCACGGCGGTTTCCACCTTGTTGACGTTCTGGCCACCCGCCCCACCGGAGCGGGAGGTGGTGATGTCCAGGTCCTTATCGGGGATGTGAAAATCCAGGTCATCCTTGAGTTGGGGCATCACCTCCACCCCGGCAAAGCTGGTCTGGCGTTTATCGTTGGCGTTATAGGGGGAAATCCGCACCAGTCGGTGGGTGCCCTTCTCATGCCGCAGGTAGCCATAGGCATGGCGACCGGAGATCTCCAGGGTGACGGATTTAATGCCCGCCTCCTCCCCTTCGGAGCGTTCCACCACGGTGCTGGTCATGCCGTTGCGTTCTGCCCAGCGGCTGTACATGCGCAGCAACATCTCGGCCCAGTCCTGGGCATCGGTGCCGCCAGCGCCGGCATTGATGGTGAGCACAGCCCCTTCCTTGTCGTAGGGGCCATTGAGGAGCCGCTCCAACTCCCAACGATCCAGGGCGTCTTGTAGGGTGACCAGCCCATGGTGGGCCTCCTCCAGCAACAGCTCATCGGCCTCAAGCTGGTGGAGTTCCAGGGCCGCCTGGGCATCCGCCAAGGTGGTGGACCATTGCTGCAGGGCCTCAAGCTGCACCTTCACATCATCCAGTTGGCGCATGTGCTGCTGGGCGTGACGCTGATCCGTCCAGAAGTCCGGTTGAGCAGCCAACTGCTCTAAATCGTTCCGCCGCGCCTGTAGAGCAGGAACGTCAAAGACAGTCCTGGGCAATGCCCAGGCGCTGCGTGAGTTCGGAAAGGCGACGCTGGAGGTCAACGGGATCCAGGCGCGTCGTGGTGGATTCAGTCATGTCCCACATCCTACGGGGTTAACCATCCCGGTGGTGGGGACTGGTGATGGTGGGCATAGGCCGTACCATGGGCGGTAGTTTTGAGGGGGGAAGCCCACCATGGCCAAGGTTGAGATTTACACCACCAGTTGGTGCCCCTTCTGCCGCCGTGCATTGGCCCTGCTGGATCGCAAAGCCGTGACCTACACCAACATTGACATTGAGGAGGGCCGGGGACAGAAGCGCGCCATGGGCCTGCGGGCTGGCGGGCGAACCACTGTTCCCCAGGTGTTCATCAACGACCAGCACATTGGCGGCTACGAGGAGTTGCAAGCCACGGAGGACGCCGGCGAGCTGGATGCCCTGCTTCAGGCCTGAACCAGTCCAGGGACTCCCTTGCAACAGCTTTTTCTGACGGATCCCCTGCCACGCCTGCGCCCCGCCAAGGACAGCAGCGTGGCCCTCATGGAAGCGGCCCAGGGGACAGGCGGCCAGGTGTGGTGGGCAGAACCACGGTGCCTGCAAGCCCAGGCCGGGGAGATCGTTGTTCTGGCCTGCCCCCTGGAACTGGCGCCCATGCACCACACCCCCCAGGGCTGGCATGGGCCGGATCCCTGGTATCGACAAGGGGCGCCGGAGCAGCGCAGCCTGAGCAGCTTTCACTTGGTGTGGATGCGCCGCGACCCGCCAGTGGATGCCGCCTATACGTTTGCTGCTGGCCTGCTGGACCAGGCTGAGCGCCGTGGCGTGCGGATCATCAACCGTCCGGCTTCCCTGTTGATCTGGAACGAAAAGCTCTCCGCCCTGTGGTTCTCCCAGCTCATGGCGCCCACAGTTGTGAGTGCAGACTGCGCAACCCTGCTGGCCTTTATCCATCAACACCAGGAGGTGGTGCTGAAACCTCTGGAGGGCCGGGGCGGGCAAGGGGTCATACGGGCCAGCAGCGCCATGGCCGGATTGAGGGCCTTGCTGGAGCTGGTCACGGCACAACAGCAACTTCCGGTGCTGGCCCAGGCGTTCCTGCCGGACGTGATGGAGGGGGATAAGCGGATCCTGCTGGTGAATGGCGAACCCATTGGCGCCATCAACAGGCGGCCCCAGCCGGGGGATTTTCGCAGCAATCTGGCCATGGGCGGACAGCCGGAAGCCTGTGGGCTCAGCGCCAGGGATCAGACCATCTGCCGCACCCTGGCTGAACCGCTGCGCCAGGCAGGCCTGGCTTTTGTGGGCATTGACGTGATTGGTCCATGGCTGAGCGAGATCAACGTCACCAGCCCCACAGGGTTGCGAGAGCTTGAGCGGCTCGGTGGCGGGCCAGCGGCAGATCTGGTTCTGGAGCGACTCACGGGGCCATCCCGTCAAGGGCCATGAAACCGGATTGTGGATCAGGGGACCCCACAGAAAGGGCCAACCTGCTCCCTGGCGCAACCCCAGGTTAACAGGGCCACGGTCCCATGCCCCGTCCTTCCTCGCCTTATCCGGATCGGGGTCAGCGCTCCTTTCTCCGCCATTTCCGCAAAAGCAGCACTCTGCCTCCCCTTTCGCCACAGGAAATCTTGACAAGCGGCTGCCAGGATTGTTTGATATTGATCAATCCATACCCGCCTCTGTCCCATGCACCTCCTGGTGGCCAGTAACTCCGTACTACCCCCCCCCCCCCCGCAGCGCTGCCCTGCTGTGGGGAACTGGGAACGGGCATGGCATCCAACCTTGAGGCGGAGAGCTGAATCATGGCGAAGGACAGCAAAGCCAAGGGCGCTGCTGCAAAGGGGAATTGGAGAGCGGGAGAACGGGCCGGTTTCCGACGGATACAGCCTCTTGAACATGACAGCCATCAAAACTGTTATAATTCAGATCCCCAACCTGCATCTTCGTGGGATCGCCGCCTGAGCCTTTCAGCCTCCCCGCCTGAGTCTTCCGCCTCTGCCGACCGACGCTCAGCATCCAGCCGGCCGACTACCTCCAATACCTCCGACAGCTTCGGTTCTTACTTCGCCTGCACTGCTACGGTCACGTGTTCTGCTGCCCATCGCCCGCGGCGCGGCCTGCACCGGATCGCGGTCTGGGACTTGTTCCCAGCGCTTTTCATCATGCCCTGGCTGGCGCTGCTAGCGCCCAACGCCGCTGAGGCTCAGACAGCACCGGCCTGCACCTCGGCCAATACCGACGGCTCCTATACGGTCCCCCTCAACTGGGCGCTGAAGCCATCCGGCCTCACCGCCAACACCAACTTCCGACTGCTGTTCGTCACATCGACCAAGCGCAATGCAACCGCGACCAACATTGCCACTTATAACACCTTCGTGCAGACCCGCGCCAAGGCCGGCCACAGCGCGATCAGCGACAGTTGTGGCAACCTGTTCAAGGTGCTGGGTTCGACCTCGACGGTAAATGCCCGGAACAACACCTCCACCACCGGCATGGGGGGCCAGGCAATCTACTGGCTGAACGGCGCCAAGGTGGCCGATAACTACGCCGACTTCTACGATGGAAGCTGGGACAGCGACTACGGGGAGGCGAGGGTGGAAACGGGCAGCACATATACTTTCTTTCTAAACGATGCTGTAATCACAGGCACCAAAAACGACGGCACAACGTTTCTGCCACTCGGCGGCTCAGGTACTGTCGCCATTGGTCAGCCAAACGCTCTTTTAGGCCCTATCAGTAAGGGTAGTACACGTTCTCCTTCAGCTGCAGGATTTTTCTACGGCCTGTCCCCGGTTTTCAAGGTGGGCGTGGAGAATGCCGCCATCCTGTCTATCGACCTGAGCCAGGCATCGATCACGGAGGGTGATTCGGGTCAGAACCGGAGCACGCTGATCAACTACCGGATGAGCAGGGGACATTCTACGCAATTTCCGTTTCTGGCCTGTGTGGACACAGCGAGCAGCACGGCAACGCACCGCACGGCCAGCGGCGGTAAGGCGGCGGACTGGAACCTGGTGCTCCGTTTCTGGCCCTATGCCGCCGTGAATCTGAATGCGGACAGCGGCAAGTGCCACCTCTACAACTACCCAGCCAACACCACGAGCCGGAGTTTCCGCCTGAGCGTGTTGGGTGATACGACAGCGGAGGAGAACGAGACGGCGGTGGTGACCATCAAGCGTGCCTCCGGCACTCCGGGCACAGTGGTGCTGGGGACTGCCTCGGCCACATTGACCATCACCAACGATGACGGCACCCCACCCGTCATCACCATTACTGGCGGCGCAGCGGTGACGGAGGGCACAGCGGCCAGCTTCACGGTGAACGCCAACCCTGCATCGAGCGGGAACCTGACGGTGCGGCTCAACGTCTCGGACGACGACACCAGCGATTTTGTGGCCTCCGGTAATGAGGGTGCCAAGACAGTGACGATCCCGGCCAGCCAGACCTCGGCCACCTTTACCGTCGCTACGGAGCAGGACAGCACGGTGGAAGCGAGCGGTGAGGTGACAGTGGAAGTGACCCCCAGCGACGGCTACACGGTGGGCAACACGTCCTCGGCGACGGTGACAGTCAGCGATGACAGGACAGCACCACGTGTCAGTTCCATCACGCGTCAAACACCGTCTTCTTCGCCGACTAATGCGGACGAACTCACTTGGCGTGTGACGTTTAACGAGGCGGTGCAGAACGTGAATCCGGCGGATTTCGTGACATCAGGCAACGGCAACCCCGACCTGTGGGCCTTGGTAACCCAGGCAACAAGGGTCGGTAACACCAATGCCTATGACGTGACCGTCAGCAGCGACGACCCCGTCCTGCAGGGCGTTGGCAACCTGGATGTTTTCAACGGCACGGTGACACTGGAGTTCGCGAACGGCCAGAACATCCAGGACACGAGCGGCAACGCGCTCACGAACACCACCCCCACGGGTACAAACCACAACACGTTTGAGGTGGATAACACCGCCCCGCGTGTCACGTCCATCACGCGGCAAACACCGTCTTCTTCACCGACTGATGCGGATAGCCTGGTGTGGCGTGTGACGTTCAGTGAGGCGGTGCAGAACGTGAATGCGGCGGATTTCCAGGTGAGCAACACCAACGCCGGCCTGGCCGTAGCGCAGGTGGGTGCAACCAATGCCTACGACGTGACCGCCAGTGGCGGCAACCTGGCTGGTCTCACCGCCACGGTGACATTGAGTTTTGCCAACGGTCAGGACATTGAGGACAGCAGCGGCAATGATCTGACGAACACCACCCCCACGGGTACGAACCACAACACGTTTGTGGTGAACAACCTACCGGTCATCACCATCTCCGGCGGCGCAGCGGTGACGGAGGGCACAGGGGCCAGCTTCACGGTGAACGCCAGCCCGGCCCCCGCCGCTAACCTGGACGTGACCGTGGCAGTCACCCAGAGCGGCGACTTTGTCGCCAACAGTAACCGTGGCAGCAAGACCGTCACCATCGCCGCCAACGCCACCTCCAAG
>JAJDUS010000092.1 GCA_022826535.1 Prochlorococcaceae cyanobacterium jk18x1bzbins.87 | reverse complement strand
CATTTTAACATCTTCATTCTCCCCTTCGCTCTTCATACCCCCACTGGACACTCTTTTTGACACTTTCCTCAATAATTCCCACCAACTCCATCCTCCCCCTTCACTCCTGAACCCCACAGACAGTGAATCAAAGCCCATCAGTGCCAAAGCAGCGATGGCATCCTAGCCCATCCAACTCTCTTCAGCAAGGGCCACTGGCTTGATATACAGCACTTGTTTCCCCAATGCCACCCGGCCGCAAAACGATTCCACCCAATAAGCCCTCCTGTCAACACCCCCTAAGGGGCTTCTCCACCATGGCCCCATGGCCGTGACCATGACCCTGGGGATGGGGCCAATCGGACTCTCGTGGCATCCCCATTGCCTCAAGCCGGGGCTTGTGGACAAAAGGGGTTGCCATGGGGTGGCGTTGTCGTTGGACCTGGGGCAAGGAGGCTGGGTAACCCCGGTTCTGGATAAGGTCAGGAGGGGTTAGGGTCAGGACTCATCACCAGAAGAGGACGGTGGCGGCCAGGAGGATGGAAGACGTGGGCGCAGCCGTCGTAGCGGGTTGCAATGCGCCGCCAGTCCTTTTGTCGGGAAAAGAGCGTCTCGATTTTGTGACGCCTGCGCTACAGCCTCTTGCTGTAATGCACTGGTTTCTTGCGGCAGCGACGGGGCGGAATGCAAGGGCGGGATGTCCTACTGGGCCAGCATCTTACGGATTTTGTGCCTGTCCTACCCTTGATGCCCCATCACCGTGGCGGCAGGCGGCAGATCTTTGAGCACCACATCAGCACCAGTGAAGTCGCTGCATTGCCCCTCACGCAGGTGGAGTCGCAGGGGACCACCTTTTACTGCCACAGACCCCATGGAGCTTGCTGGTCATGCCCCCCCTTGTTGAGGCTGGAGGCCGTGGGATGGGCTTTGATGTCAGTGGCGTCAAGCATCAGGACCTCTGGCGCCGGGGCATCAGGCGGCTCTGCGGAGTCGAGCGGCTCTGGGGCATCGGATGCTGACAACTCAGAAAAGATCAGCTCAAAAACACCCTTGTCTCACCAGCGGCGGCAACGGTTGTAGAGGGGTTTTGTGGGGGCCATAGGTGGGCCGGCGGGGCATCCACCCAGCGCACCCCTTCTGAATGACAGGGATGATGCCGCTCAACACCTTCCTGTCATCCACCCGCTTCACACCCCGTTCCTTTCTCCTCCTGGTGCTCTCTTGGGGGTCCCTCTCAGCAGAGAGGATCATTCCTCACATTATGGGTCCTAACCCTAGCCAGGCGTTCAATCCCCAGTGATGGGAGGCAAAAGGCCAATGGGTGTCAGTTTGGGACATCAGATTCTCCAACACCTGATCCAGCTTGTCGTTCAAGGCCCTGTTATCCGCTTTCAACTCCGCTCTGAAGTCTTTCAGATCTGCCACTAGCCTGGCTTCGGTGGCTCTGATGTCATCTTTCAAGGATTGGAACGCCACCACATCAACACCGAACAAGGCAATCACCAAAGAGGAAATGATGGGACCTGCAACTGCAGGCTTGCCCCATTGACGCCGCAACGGTTCCCCCGTTGGAGGACTTGCTGGTGGGGGGCTCCCTTCCTTGGAGTGGCTTGTTGACATGCTGGTGGACAGGCGCCTTGGTTCAAAGCTTACCGCTTCCAGTCTAGGGGCATGGCATTGGGAAGTGCCACAGCATCCAAAGTTGGGGTCCCCCTTCCCCTGGGGCCGCCACTGGCAGTATGGTGCGGGCAGCGAGCCAGGCGTTACCCCCCAGTGATGGGAGGCAAAAAGGCCAACTCGTCACCGGGTTGTAGCAGGTGATCCGGTGTGGCGAAATCCTGGTTGACGGCCCAACGCAGGCCGGCGCAGTGGATGCCCAGTTCCTGTTGAAGCTGCGCCACGGTGGTGAGAGGCTGGGGCAACTCCACCAGCCGCCCATGCCAGCCATGCTCTTCCTGCAACCGGCCAAATAGCAGGACCAGAACGGCACCCTTTGCCATGGAGATCAGCACCACCTACACCTTAGGGCATTCTGGTCTTCGTGCCGCCCCAGTTGGCCATGGCCTCTCTTCCCATTGCCTTGCTCACCATCTCGGATCGCCGCTCCATGGCAGAGGACGCCTCCGGTGCGCTCCTGGCACAGCGCATTCACCAAGCGGGACATCAACTGGTGGAGCGGCAGTTGGTGCCTGATGATCGCTACCGGATTCGGGCTGTGGTCAGTGGCTGGATTGCACAACCAGGGATTGATGTGGTGATCAGCACCGGCGGCACTGGCCTGACGGGACGGGATGGTACACCGGAGGCCATCGCCCCCCTCCTCGACAAGACCATCACCGGTTTTGGCGAGCTATTCCGGATGGTGTCCTTTGCATCCATTGGCGCCAGCAGCTTGCAAAGCCGTTGCCTGGCGGGCGTGGCCAATGGGACGGTCCTGTTTGCATTGCCGGGTTCCCTGGATGCGGTGACCACGGCCTGGGACCAACTGATCCGCCCCCAGTTGGATGACGCCACCCGCCCCTGCAATCTGGCGCAACTGCTGCCCCGGCTGCGGGAGCCCATGGATCAGCCACCAATGTAGGCCATTTCCGCAGGGCTCCGCCTTGGCGTGGAGTTGGTTTGCTGAGATCGTCGCTCTTCGCTATAGCGATCCTGGCGCTGCCGCCAGAGGGAGTGCAGTTGTCGAATCAGGATGGCATCGGGCTGCCGGAGGTCCAGGGCGGGCTTCAGGTCCGTGCCTTGGCTGGCAAAGAGGCAGGTGTACGCCATCCCGTCAGCAGTCACCCGCAACCGGTTGCAATCCCCACAGAACGGTTCACTGATGGAGGCAATGGTGGATACAAATCCCCCCCCATCCAGATACCGCCAACGCCGGGCGGTGGCACCAGGCTGGCGACCCATGGGTTGGAGGGGCCAATGGCGGGCAATCCGGGTGGTCATGGCAGCAGCGGTGAGAACCTGTTGAGGCCGCCAACCATTGCGGTTCCCCACATCCATGTACTCAATCAGCCGCAACTCCACCCCCAACTCCCGGCAAAGGCGCGCCATGGGGATCACCTGGTCCCCATTGCCATGGGCCATCACTACCATGTTGATCTTGATGGGAAGATCCACAGCCTGGGCATGGCCAATGGCTGCCAACACAGGCGCAAAGCTGTTCCCCCCCCCCATGCGGAGAACGGCCTGGGGATCGGCACCATCCAGGCTGATGGTGATGCGGTCGAGGCCCGCTTGCTTCAGGCGCCGCGCCAGGGGACGATCCAACAGCACGCCGTTGCTGGTGAGGGCCACATCCTCCACCAGATTCAGGGCTTTCACCGCTTGAATCAAGGGGGCCAGTCCCGGGGCCAACAGGGGTTCTCCACCCGTGAGCCGCAGGCGACGGCACCCCAACCGGGCTGCCACACCAATGAGCTTGAGGCGTTGCTGGTGGGTGAGCAGGGTGGGGGGATCCTGGCTCTCGGGACGGCAGTAGCGGCAGGCCAGGTTGCAGCGGGCCGTGAGGGAGAGTCGCAGAACCCCCAAGGCGCGCCCCAGTTGATCAGGGGTGCTTGGTGGCATGGGTGACGGTGGCAAGGTCCTGGAGATGGTTCAGATTTACCAGAGCGGTGGAGGAAACCCGTAGCCATTCCACAGGCAAACCGGGCAGCCATTCACGAAAGCTGCGCACGCCAGCCGCCACCGCCTGGTGGAGAGCGGCCGCCAAATCGGCGCCATAGCTGGCCAGCAGGGGCTGCTGTCGCTCCCCATCCGTTGCGAGGCGCGCATGGTGGGGTGGCAGCGGGGCAGCAATGGCGTTGAGCAGGGGTGGAGTGAGATTGGGCAGGTCACAGGCCAGCAGCAGCATGGGGTGGCCGGGGTAGGTGGTCATCAGCTTGGCCAGCGCCAGCAGGGGACCCTCCCAAGGGGGGCATTCTTCCAGGACGGTCACCTGCCGCAGCGCTGGGACAGTGGCCAGGTGCTGGCGGTGACCTTGGTCAGGCCGGCTCAGGCAGATGGTCTCCAATCCGGTGGCCAGGGCCAAGGCGCAGGTGTGCTGCAAAAGACTGCCTCCACAGGGGTGGGGCAGCAGGGCCTTATCTCGCCCCATGCGGCGGCTGCGACCGCCACAGAGAATAGCCGCCAAAGGGCACCCATGGCCACCGGCTGTCCTGGAATACAAGCCCCCTCCTTCGGGACGGCTTTTTCTTGTGCTGGAATTCAAGCGTATGGGTGTCTCAGCCCCCGCACCGCCTGGCTGGCAGCGGGGTGAAAAGGAGTCTCTACCCTCCTTCAGGATGGGGAGGAGGTCAAACGAGGAGGAAGGGGCATCCATGATGGGTGCCACGCTACGGGTGAAGGTGCTCAAGAGGATCATTCATGTCTCTTGCTTCCTGGTCATTTCCTAAATCTGCATCATTGTCTGTATCTGTTGCTACGCTGCACAACATAAGGATCAGTTGTGTCCCAGTCCCATCTCAGGCCATTACCATGGAAACCAGCGAGCCAGGTCAAGATCCTGTAACAACAGCCACATCCTTTGGCGGCATGGGTTGTTTGCATAATGCCAATCGGTTAGCCCTGTGCACCGAGCTTAGTCCCCTGGCGCTTTTTTCCTGAAGGCAGGGTTTGATTAATCTCTAAAACTTCTATGCTTGGTGAACTCTGGTCTCTCCAGGGAAGGTACAGAACACTGCACCTCACTTGGTTTGCATTCTTTCTCACCTTTGTGGTGTGGTTTAACCTGGCCCCACTGGCCACCACCGTGAAGGAGGATATGGGCCTGGAACTGGGACAGATTCGCACCATTGCCATCTGCAATGTTGCCCTCACTGTGCCGGCAAGGGTGATCATCGGCATGTTGCTGGATAAGTTTGGCCCGCGCCTCACCTATTCTGCCATTTTGGTGTTTGCGGCAATTCCCTGTCTGATGTTTGCCACAGCCCAAACCTTTGGCCAGTTGGTGGTGGCCCGGCTGTTGCTCTCCATTGTGGGGGCCGGCTTTGTGATCGGGATTCGCATGGTGGCAGAATGGTTTCCCCCCAAGGAAATCGGCTTGGCCGAAGGCATCTATGGGGGGTGGGGGAATTTCGGGTCTGCCTTCTCGGCGCTCACCCTGGTGATTGTTGCGGGCTGGCTCAGCTTTGCCGGTGGCGCCCAGATTGGGGATGTGGTGCTCAACTGGCGCGGCGCCATTGCCCTGACCGGGATTGTGGCTGCTATCTACGGCGTGTTCTATTTCCTGAGCGTGCAGGACACACCACCGGGAAAGGTCTATCAGCGACCCCACAAAACTGCGGGCCTGGAGGTAACCTCCATGCGGGATTTTTGGGGTCTCATGGGCATGAATGTTCCCTTTGCAGGCATCCTGGCGGTGCTGGCCTGGCGCCTCAAAACCGTGGGTTTCCTCACGGAGACCACCTATCCCTTGACCCTGCTGGCCATTCTTGCATGGTATGGAATGCAATCCTGGGGTGTTCTTCGCACCAATTGGCAGCTAATCACTGGCAAGAAGGTCTACGCCAAAGAGGACCGCTACGAATTTAAGCAGGTGGCCATCCTGGAGCTCACCTATATCGTCAATTTCGGTTCCGAACTGGCGGTGGTCTCCATGCTGCCCAGCTTCTTTGAGACCACCTTTGATCTGCCCAAGGCCCTGGCCGGCATCCTCGCCTCCTCCTATGCCTTCATGAATCTGGCGGCCCGCCCAGGGGGCGGTCTCCTCTCTGATCGCATGGGATCACGGAAAACCACCATGGCCTTTCTCACCATTGGCCTGGGGGTGGGCTATCTGCTCATGAGCCTCATTCGACCAGGCGCCTTTACCGGTACTGCCGGCATTATCCTGGCCATGGGGCTCACCATGTTCTGCTCCTTCTTTGTGCAGGCTGGGGAGGGCTCCACCTTTGCCATGGTTCCTTTGGTGAAGCGCCGCGTCACTGGCCAGGTGGCTGGACTGGTGGGGGCCTATGGAAACGTGGGCGCCGTCGCCTATCTCACCATCTTTGCCAGCTTGCCCATGTGGATGGGGGGTGGCACAGATCCTTCTCCCGCTGTGGTTGCCGCCTCCAGCAGCGCCTTTTTCCAAGTGCTGGGGGTGGCTGGCCTGATCGTTGGCTTTCTCTGCATGTTCTTCCTGCGGGAACCTAAGGGCTCCTTCTCCGAACTCCATGAGGGGGAGCTTACCACCACCCCATAGGGACCTGCCTGGATTACCATCATGGAACCCCTTCTGCACTCCCAATGTCCCTACTGCGGTGTGGGCTGTGGCCTGGAGTTGCTGCCCCCCGCCGCCAAGGGGCGGGCCACCATTCGCGGTCAGGACGGCACCCCGGTGTGGGCAACACGGGGGGATCGTCACCATCCCTCCAACCTGGGCCAGGTGTGCATCAAGGGGGCCACGGTGGGGCAAACCCTGGACAAGGGTCGCCTCACCCGCCCCCTCTACCGTCCCCGCCTGGATGAGCCCTTGCGGCCCATCAGTTGGGACAGGGCTTTCACCATTCTCCTGGAGCGGATTCACCACACCATGGCCGAGAAGGGGCCCCAAGCCATGGCCATGTATGGCTCAGGGCAGTTTCACTGCGAGGATTACTACATGGCCCAGAAGCTGCTGAAGGGGGCCCTGGGCACCAATAACTTTGACGCCAATAGTCGCCTCTGCATGAGTTCGGCGGTGGCGGGCTATACCCGGAGCCTGGGTTCCGACGGCCCCCCCTGCTGCTATGACGATCTGGACCAATGCGATCTGGCCCTGCTCATTGGCGCCAACATGGCGGACTGCCACCCGGTCCTGTTCCAGCGATTGGCCAAGCGTCACCGCAAACGGCGCCGTAGGAAGGATCTCCAGATCATCGTGGTGGATCCCCGCCAAACAGCCACCAGCAGCGCAGCGGACCTGCACATTGCCATTCGACCTGGCACGGACCTGGTGCTGTTGCATGGCATCGGCCACCTGCTGCTGCGGCAAACCACCCTGGATTTCGACTTCATCGAGAGTTGCACAGACGGGTTTTTCTCCTATGCCAAGTTGCTGCAGAACTGGACGCCAACACGGGTTGCGTCCATCTGCGGCATCAGCGCCAGTGATCTACGGCTGGTGGCGCGCCTCTGGGACCGCAGTCGGGCGGTCCTGAGCCTGTGGTCCATGGGGGTGAACCAATCGGTGGAGGGGACCGCCACCGTGTCCGGGCTCATTAATCTCCATCTGTTGACGGGGCAGATTGGCCGCCCAGGTGCTGGACCCTTCTCGTTGACAGGTCAGCCCAATGCCATGGGTGGTCGTGAGACCGGTGGCCTTGCCCACCTGCTGCCCGGCTACCGCCAGGTGAGCAACCCACAGCACCGGGCTGATGTGGAAGCCCACTGGAAGCTGGGGCCAATCACCGCGGAACCCGGCCTCACCGCATGGCAGCAGATTGAAGCCATGGAGGCTGGCGCCTTGGATCTCTGGTGGGTGGCAGCCACCAATCCCCTGGTGAGTATGCCCCGGTTGGAGAAGGTGAAGGCGGCCATGGCCCGTTGTCCCCTGGTGGTGGTCAGCGAGGCCTACGCCGACACGGAAACCAGTGGTTATGCGCATCTGGTGCTACCCGCGGCCCAGTGGAGCGAGAAGGATGGGGTAATGGTCAATTCTGAGCGGCGGGTCACCCTGTGTCCGGCGTTTCGTGGAGCGCCGGGGGAGGCCCGGGCGGATTGGCAAGTGTTTGCAGAACTGGGACGACGGTTGGGTTTTGTCAAACAATTTTCCTACGGGTCCACAGCGGAGGTGTATGGAGAGCTGGTGGCCCTCTCGGCCGGCCGTTTGTGCGACACCTCCGGCCTGAGCCATGATCTGTTGCGCCAGGAAGGGCCGCAACAGTGGCCGTTCCCTGCTGGCGCCACCCCCAGCCGCGGCAGTGGCCGGCTTTACGAGCAAGGCAGCTTCCCCACCCCCACGGGTCGGGCACGGTTCATGGCGGATCGGCCAGGGGGCTTGGCTGAGCCCCCTGATGGGACCTTTCCTCTGGTGCTCACCACGGGCCGCTATCTGGGGCATTGGCACACCATGACCCGCACTGGTCAACTGGAGCGGCTGCGGCGCATGCATCCTGAGCCATTGTTGGAAGTGAATCCTGTCGATGCGGCTGCCGCCGGGCTGGTGGATGGGGCCGTTGCCCACATTCGTTCCCGCCGTGGTCAAGTCGCGGCGCGGGTGTCGATTCGAGAGCAAATCCGCCCAGGCTCAGTGTTTCTGCCCATGCATTGGGGAGGGGGCCAGGGGAATGCCTGTGAGGTGAATGACCTGATGCATGCCCTAGGCTGTCCCATCTCCCAACAGCCAGAGCTTAAGGCCGCAGCGGTTCAACTGACTTCTGCAGGCTGAGTGTAGTTTGGATCATGCGATTGAGGGTTTGTCCTTGACATGGCCAGAAATCTCACCCACAATCCTAACAAGCTGATCATGGGCTGATACGATGGCGTCTCGGATCATTGAGGTTTTTCAAGACCTGGAGGACCCCCGCAAGAGCAATGCAACCAAGCACGACTTTGCGGAAATGCTCACATCGGGGGTGATTGCCGTAATTTGTGGATATGAAACATGTGTCGATATGGAAAGCTTTAGTAAGGCCAATCGGGATTTCCTAGGCACTTTCCTCGAATTAAAGCATGACATTCCCAGTCATGATGCCTTTTCCAAATGGCGATTATCCCCTCACCACAAGTACGTCTCAAAACCGTCTTGAATGAGATTATCCTAGCAAAACTGACTTGCCCCATTCAAGCCA
Source organism: Prochlorococcaceae cyanobacterium jk18x1bzbins.87 (assembly GCA_022826535.1). Taxonomy (GTDB): domain Bacteria; phylum Cyanobacteriota; class Cyanobacteriia; order PCC-6307; family Cyanobiaceae; genus Synechococcus_B. Next base: position 54 of record JAJDUS010000092.1, on the reverse strand, counting down.
GACTGTGCTAGAACAGCCACATTGCAGCTTTCCTAGCCATGAAGCACCCTTCCA
>JAJDUS010000057.1 GCA_022826535.1 Prochlorococcaceae cyanobacterium jk18x1bzbins.87 | reverse complement strand
CAGCAACCCCCTCCTCCACATTCTCTCATGCCTGGCGGCTTACACCCTGGCACAACCCAAGGTCAACATTGGCAACATCGGCATCCACAACACCATGCCCACCATCACAACCTCCTCTTGATCTTATCCAGAATTGAGGTTTCTTGACAAAGAAAAAGAGGTGTTCTATATCCTCAGACTGCCCTTGCACTGTTTCAACAATCGCTCCAGTTGCTCTCTGGTTAATCTCTTCTGCTCTGAACCTCATCGCAATGGGCCATGCCACCTTGCGATCCTCATGGGCTTGGCCCTTCTCAATCTCCCCATAATCTCTATCTTCTCAGACACGGGTTTCCTCTTCATGGAGCAGCTTCTCTGAAGGGGGTCAGCTATGTATCTTGGCGGCGGTGATGGGTAGGCTATGGACCAAGCTGCTTTGGGCATCCACCCCGCTGTGCAGCTTCATGCCGAAGTTGCCACTGGTTCCCCTTCCTGCTCTGCTGCATCTCAGGATCACGTTCCCTGGAGCGGTTCTTCGTCGATGCTGGCACTGCAATGATGCTGGCGTCCGGAATCTTCCCTTTCTTCAGCATCAGATCTTCAACTGCCAGATGCTCCTTGATGCTCCCAAACAGCTTCTTGCCTAATCCATGACGTTCCAGCAGATGGCGGAACTTGAGGATGGCTCTCCTTTCTGGCTCCTTGCCTAGGGAAACACTGGGAAACCCCTGTCTGGCTCAGTCCTGGCCTTTCAAGAGCCTTGCTGTAAGAGAGGAGTGAGAGTCTTCTGTGAAAGCGCTTTGAAGTTTTCCAGGGTGTCCCTAGACGGATACCGGTAAAGCGGCCCCCACTCTCCACATCATGGAGCATATCTTCCATGGCCGGATCACAGGGAACTCTCCCCTTGCCTGCTTGGGATAGTACTGCTTTGATCTGCTCCAACAGGCCACTCTACGGAAGCAACTCCTCCATCCAATCCAGAAGCAGCTCCCTCCTCGTCTTCCGTTTCTTTCTATGAAACCCAAGGTCGGTAAAGCTCTTCTCCATACTCTTCATGACACCCACTCCTCCAACTCATATCAGGCGCTTCCACCTTAACCTACTCCCTCTCCCACTTGGCAGACTTGTTCAGAGATGCCTAGGGAACTTCTGAACAAGTCCCCTTGAGACCCTGAGAGTTTTGGGAAGCCCAGTAGAGACAGGGGAAGCAGGAGCCTGATGGCGGACGACTCTGGCTTGTTCAGAGGTTCCCTAGGGTCAGGCCTTATCACCAGAAGAGGATAATGGCGGCCAGGCAGCCGCCGTAGCGGGTTGCAACACACCGCCAGTCTGCAGTCAGGAAAAGAGTGTCTCGATTTTGTGACCCTTGCGATCCAGCCTCTTGCTGTAATGGACTGGCTTCTTGCGGCAGCGACGGGGCGGAATGCAAGGCGTGATGCCCTGCTGGGACAGCATCTTACGGATTTTGTCCCTGTCCTACCCTTGATCCCTGATCACCGTTGCCGCAGGCAGCAGGTCCTTGGGCACCACACCAAGCACCGGTGAAGTCACTGCATTGCCCCTCACTCAGGTGGAGTCGCAGGGGACCACCAGACCCCATGGAGCTTGCTGGTCATGCCCCCCTTGGTGCCACCAATCAGGCGGGGGCCACCCCCCCTTTGTTGAGGCTGCACGCCGTGCGATGGGCTTTGATGTCAGTGGCGTCAAGCATCAGCACCTCTGGCTCTGGGGTATCTGATGCTGACAACTCGGAAAAGATCAGATCAAAAACACCCTTGTCTCACCAGCGGCGGCAACGGTTGTAGAGGGTTTTGTGGGGACCATAGGCAGCAGGGGCACCCACCTAGCGCAGACCCCTCTGAATGACATGGATGATGTCGCTCAACACCTTCCTGTCATACACCCACTCACACCCCGTTCCTTGGGAAACAAGGGGCGGATGCGATCAACCTGCTCCGCGCTGACCCAAAACAACTGGGCCATCACCCATCCTCCTGATACTTTCTTGGGGCGCCCTCTCTTCACATTATGGGTCCTGACCCTGAATCAAAGCCCATCAGTTCTAATCAGCAATGCAGACACCTTTATTTTATCCAATCCTCTCTAGTGTAGGCCGCTGGTGCTCTGAAGCCACCCTTTGACATCTGAAACAGCTTCCCCACCATGATCCATTGGGTCGTAACCATTGCCCAGGTGCTCACGCCGGGATTGTGGACCTGGGGTCAGGACTCATCATCCAGAGAGGACGGTAGCGCCCAGGAGGATGGCAGAATGGAAGACGTGGGCGCAGCCGTCGTAGCGGGTTGCAACACGCCGCCAGTCCTTCAGCCGGGAAAAGCGATTCTCGACTTTGTGACGCCTGCGATCCAGTCTCTTGCTGTAATGGACTGGTTTCTTGCGGCAGCGACGGGGTGCGATGCAAGGCCCTGCTGGACCAGCATCCTACGGATTTTGTTGCTGTCATACCTTTGATCCCCAATCACCGTTGCCGCAGGCGGCAGTCCTTGAGCACCCCATCAGCACCAGTGAAGTCACTGCATTGCCCCTCACTCAGGTGGAGCCGTGGGGACCATCTTTGCTGTCACAGACCCCATGGAGCTTGCTGGTCATATCCCCTTTAGTAGTGCCACCAATCAGGCGGGGGGCACCCCCTCGTTGAGGCTGGACGCCGTGGGGGGATGGGCTTTGAGATCAGTGGTGTCAATCATCAGGACCTCTGGCTCTGCGGCATCGGATGCTGACAACTCAGAAAAGATCAGATCAAATCACATTATGGGTCCTGACCCTAGGGAACATCTGGAACCCCCCCAGCAATCTGAGGGGATTAGACTGGGTGTAAATTGGGATGGAAAGGGTGGGAGTGAGGGAGCAGCAGTTGGGCTTCAGCGACTGGGAGCGTGGCTGAGTGAGGAAGCAGACCAGCAAGGAGAAGTTCCTCTGTGAGATGGAGGCGGTGCTGCCCTTCCCTGATGGACCCTTATCCAGAACTGGGGTTGCTGGAGCCTGTCTATCCTTAAGGAGGAAGGCCGCGCCCTATGATCGGAGGACCATGGTGCGGATTCACCTGATGCAGAACTGGTGGTCCCTGAGGGACGAAGCCATGGAAGATGCCCTGATTGATAGCAGCACCATTCACCGCTTTGCCAGCATTGATCTTGCCAAGGATAACATCCCGGATGCCACCACCATCTTGGCGTTCCCCCATGGTGTGGAACAGCATTAATTGGCCGAGGAGATTTTCAAGGCAGTGGAGCAGTACTTGAGAGAGAAGGACCTGATGCTGCGGGAGGGGACGATGGTGGATGCCACCATCATCCATGCACCCGCCTCCACAAAGAACAAGAAGAGGGAACGGGATCCACAGATGCACCAAAGCTGTGAAGGGAAACAGTGGTTCTTTGGCACGAAGGTACACTTGGGGTGGATAAGGATTCCGGCTTGATCCACTCTGTGGCTACCAGGACGGCTAAGGACACCCTGGAAAACTCCAAAGCGCTTTCACAGAAGACTCTCACTCCTCTCTTACAACAAGGCTTTTCAAAAGCCAGGACTTTGCCAGCAAAGGGGTTTCCTAGTGTTTCTCTAAGGAATCGTTGAAGAACCGTATCAACCAGGAGGATAGCCAGTGGACCTGCTCTCTTTCTTTTCTCTCTCAAGGAGCGTTTTGAGTGCCAAGCCACTGTATGTTACCCTTGGGATGGCCCTTATTGGGGTTGATGGCAGTCGCAGAGCACAGTGGGTTGATACACCGCTCCTGTATTATCATGGCTAACTGATAACTTTTTCCTCCCCAAGAATCAGTTGGTCAGGGCAGCTAACACCATCACCTTACTATGTTTTTTGGCCAGGCCGCGTCGCCTGATTTTCCAGAACCCAAACTGTTGCTTGAGCACCGGAAGGAGGAATGCTCCACCTTGGCTCTGACATGAATCTTGGCCCGCTCCACTCACTGCTGCACTGTCCCTTCTCCATCCGTCATGTCAGCGGCGGCGCTCTCCTGCTACCATAGCGATGGGACAGTCCACTTCTCGTCCTGTCATCTCTTCTCGCTTCCCAAGGGCACCATGAAAATTGCATCTCTCCTCGCATGGAAAAGTCTGCTGGTCTAGGTAATCTCTCTCCAGGACTGACTTTCCCATGATGAGACGACATCCCGCAGAGGGAAGCTGCCCAATTTTTCATGGTGCCCTCAACGCCTTGGCCGCCTGCATCCCCATAGACCACCTTTTCTTGACCATGCAATGGCTCTGCTGCCATGATTACATCACTGGCGTTAGGGAAACACTAGGAAACCTCTTTCTGGCTGAGTGCTGGCTTTTGAAAAGCCTTGCTGTAAGAGAGGAGCGAGAGTCTTCTGTGAAAACGCTTTGAAGTTTTTCAGGGTGTCTCTTGCGGTCATCCATTCTCTTCACACCCTGTTCCTTGAGGAAGAAGGAAAGTAAAGAGCGGATGCGTGCAATCTGCTCTTCCCTAGTGGATAAGATGAAAAGTTTCGAATGATTTAATTCTACATTTTTAGATAAAATAATAGGCTCTCATGTATATATTTTACGAGAACTCATAAAGATCTATCCTGGCATTGAGTTATTTTTGCAAGGAGCTACCCCCTAACTATTGTCACCGCTGCAGCGTTTCACAACCGAGTTCGGAATGGATCGGAGTGGTTCCACTGCGCTATGAACACCAGGAAAGAAAAGTGAAAAAGTAATAGTAGAATCCTGAGAACTACATAGATTGAGTCAATTAAAGCAACTCACAGAGCAAAGAACTGAGAGATTATGTTTAGTCAAGCCCTCGGTCTATTAGTACTCCTTTGCTTCACCTATTGCTAGGCTTCCACATAGAGCCTATTGACGGGTGTTCTTCCCGTGACCTTACTGGCTTATGCCATGAGAACACTCATCTTGAGGTGGGCTTCCCACTTAGATGCTTTCAGCGGTTATCCACTCCGTACATGGCTACCCAGCGCTTACCGTTGGCACGATAACTGGTACACCAGAGGTACGTTCTTCTCGGTCCTCTCGTACTAGAGAAGAATCCTCTCAATGTTCTTGCGCGTACACCGGATATGGACCGAACTGTCTCACGACGTTCTGAACCCAGCTCGCGTACCGCTTTAATGGGCGAACAGCCCAACCCTTGGGACCGGCTTCAGCCCCAGGTTGCGATGAGCCGACATCGAGGTGCCAAACCTCCCCGTCGATGTGAACTCTTGGGGGAGATCAGCCTGTTATCCCTAGAGTAACTTTTATCCGTTGAGCGACGGCCCTTCCACGCAGAACCGTCGGATCACTAAGGCCGACTTTCGTCCCTGTTCGACTTGTAGGTCTCACAGTCAAGCTCCCTTCTGCCTTTGCACTCGTCAGCTGATTTCCAACCAGCTTGAGGGAACCTTTGCACGCCTCCGTTACCTTTTAGGAGGCGACCGCCCCAGTCAAACTGCCCACCAGATAATGTCCTATTCCCGGATAACGGGTAACAGTTAGAACTCTAGCCCTGAAAGAGTGGTATCTCACCAGTGGCTCACTATCCCCCACAAGGAATAGATCAAAGCCTCCCACCTATCCTGCGCATTCAAGGCCCGAGCACAATACCTAGCTACAGTAAAGCTTCATAGGGTCTTTCTGTCCGGGTGTACGTAGTCCGCATCTTCACAGACAATTCTATTTCGCCGAGCCTCTCTCCGAGACAGCTCCCAGATCGTTACGCCTTTCGTGCGGGTCGGAACTTACCCGACAAGGAATTTCGCTACCTTAGGACCGTTATAGTTACGGCCGCCGTTCACCGGGGCTTCGGTCGCCAGCTTCGCAAAGCTAACCAGCTTCCTTAACCTTCCGGCACTGGGCAGGCGTCAGCCCCCATACGTCGTCTTGCGACTTAGCGGAGACCTGTGTTTTTGGTAAACAGTCGCCTGGGACTCTTCACTGCGGCCACCTGACGGTGGCACCCCTTCTCCCGAAGTTACGGGGCCATTTTGCCGAGTTCCTTAGAGAGAGTTAACTCGCGCCCCTTAGTATACTCTACCACCCTACCTGTGTCGGTTTCGGGTACAGGTAGTTGCTGCTTAACGGACTAAGGTCTTTTCTAGGAAGCATGACATCAGCAACTTCGCTCTCGTAAGAACTCGTACTCACGCCTCAGCTCAGAGCGTTTTCACCGCTCTTCAACACCTCGAACGCTTGAACCGGGAACCAACATCCGGATCGCTTAGCCTTCTTCGTCCACCTGTCCAAACAACAACCAGTACAGGAATGTTGACCTGTTATCCATCGACTACGCCTTTCGGCCTCGCCTTAGGTCCTGACTAACCCTCTGCAGACGAGCTTGACAGAGGAACCCTTAGGGTTTCGGGGCATAGGATTCTCACCTATGTTTTCGCTACTCAAGCCGACATTCTCACTTCTATGAAGTCCACGTCCGCTTTCGCTAACGCTTCAATCCACATAGAACGCTCCCCTACCATTCAAAGAATCCGCAGCTTCGGTACACTACTTAGTCCCATTCATTTTCGGCGCAGGATCGCTCGACCAGTGAGCTATTACGCACTCCTTTGAGGATGGCTGCTTCCAGGCAAACCTCCTGGTTGTCTATGCAATCCCACATCCTTTACCACTTAGTAGTGACTCAAGGACCTTAGCTGGCGGTCTGGGCTGTTTCCCTCTTGACTATGAAGCTTATCCCCCACAGTCTGACTGCCTAGCTACACACAGGGTATTCAGAGTTCGTCTCGATTTGGTACCGCTCTCGCAGCCCGCACCGAAACGGTGGCTTTACCCCCCTGTTTAAGCACTAGACGCTACACCTCAATGTATTTCGGGGAGAACCAGCTAGCTCCGGGTTCGATTGGCATTTCACCCCTAACCACAGCTCATCCGCTGATTTTTCAACATCAGTCGGTTCGGACCTTCACTTGGTGTCACCCAAGCTTCATCCTGTCCATGGTTAGATCACCCGGGTTCGGGTCTATAAACACTGACAATCGCCCTATTCAGACTCGCTTTCGCTGTGGCTCCGAGATTGTCCTCTTAACCCGCCAGTGCCTATAAGTCGCCGGCTCATTCTTCAACAGGCACACGGTCACCCGATCAGTCGGGCTCCCATTGCTTGTAGGCTCACGGTTTCATGTTCTGTTTCACTCCCCTCCCGGGGTTCTTTTCACCTTTCCCTCGCGGTACTATACGCTATCGGTCACGCAGGAGTACTTAGCCTTACGAGGTGGTCCTCGCAGATTCACACGGAATTCCACGTGCTCCGTGCTACTCGGGATACAGCTAGGCCAGTTTATCTTTCGAATACGGGACTATCACCCTCTATGGTGCGTCATTCAAACGCTTCTTCTAGAATTCCTGGTCCACATTGCTGTCCCACAACCCCAATCATCGAAATGATTGGTTTAGGCTGATCCCAGTTCGCTCGCCGCTACTGAGGGAGTCGTTTTTACTTTCTTTTCCTCCAGCTACTAAGATGTTTCAGTTCGCTGGGTTGACTCGAACTAGCCTATAGATTCAGCTAGCCGTTGGGTTGCCCCAGGGTTGCCCCATTCGGAAATTCCCGGATCAAAGCTTACTTCCCGCTCCCCGAGACTTATCGCAGGTAGTCACGTCCTTCATCGCCTCTGCGTGCCAAGGTATTCACCGTGAGCCCTTTGTAGCTTGACAAAGCAAACCATAATGGCCTGCTTTTAATCTCAATAGAATCCAATGTCTATGAGATGCTCTTCCAGACTCAATCTATGCAGTTTTCAAGATTCTGGTCAATTAACGAATCGATTCATAAAGACAAACTTAAAAAGCTTGCCAGTGGAGGTTAGCGGATTCGAACCGCTGGCTTCCTGCTTGCAAAGCAGGCGCTCTACCAGCTGAGCTAAACCCCCCCTAGTAATGATGGGCCATCTTGGACTTGAACCAAGGACCTCACCCTTATCAGGGGTGCGCTCTAACCACCTGAGCTAATGGCCCACGAATCTCATCGTGTTTGACCAAGACAAGTTCAGGAATCCAGATGAAAAATATATTTTCACCGGAGATACTGATCGACCATTGAGATGACAAGACTTTGGGCTAGCATAGAAGAAGCTTAACCATCAAAGTTAGTAATGTCTCCCTGTTAGGAGGTGATCCAGCCGCAGCTTCCGCTACGGCTACCTTGTTACGACTTCACCCCAGTCATTAGCCCTGCCTTCGGCGCCCTCTTCCAAAAGGTTAGAGTAACGACTTCGGGCATGGCCAACTTCCATGGTGTGACGGGCGGTGTGTACAAGGCCCGGGAACGTATTCACCGCAGTATGCTGACCTGCGATTACTAGCGATTCCTACTTCACGTAGGCGAGTTGCAGCCTACGATCTGAACTGAGCCACGGTTTATGAGATTAGCTAACTTTTGCAAGATCGCTACTCTTTGTCCGCAGCATTGTAGTACGTGTGTAGCCCAAGGCGTAAGGGGCATGATGACTTGACGTCGTCCACACCTTCCTCCGGTTTGTCACCGGCAGTCTTTCTAGAGTGCCCAACTGAATGCTGGCAACTAAAAACGTGGGTTGCGCTCGTTGCGGGACTTAACCCAACATCTCACGACACGAGCTGACGACAGCCATGCACCACCTGTCACTGCGTTCCCGAAGGCACTCTCTAATTTCCTAGAGATTCGCAGGATGTCAAGCCTTGGTAAGGTTCTTCGCGTTGCATCGAATTAAACCACATACTCCACCGCTTGTGCGGGCCCCCGTCAATTCCTTTGAGTTTCACACTTGCGTGCGTACTCCCCAGGCGGAACACTTAACGCGTTAGCTACGACACCGAGGGGGTCGATTCCCCCAACATCTAGTGTTCATCGTTTACGGCCAGGACTACAGGGGTATCTAATCCCTTTCGCTCCCCTGGCTTTCGTCCATGAGCGTCAGTAATGGCCTAGCAGAGCGCTTTCGCCACTGGTGTTCTTCCCGATATCTACGCATTTCACCGCTACACCGGAAATTCCCTCTGCCCCTACCACACTCAAGCCGAACAGTTTCCATTGCCGTGATGGAGTTGAGCTCCACGATTTAACAACAGACTTAAACGGCCGCCTGCGGACGCTTTACGCCCAATAATTCCGGATAACGCTTGCCACTCCCGTATTACCGCGGCTGCTGGCACGGAATTAGCCGTGGCTTATTCCTCAAGTACCGTCAGATCTTCTTCCTTGAGAAAAGAGGTTTACAGCCCAAAGGTCTTCATCCCTCACGCGGCGTTGCTCCGTCAGGCTTTCGCCCATTGCGGAAAATTCCCCACTGCTGCCTCCCGTAGGAGTCTGGGCCGTGTCTCAGTCCCAGTGTGGCTGATCGTCCTCTCAGACCAGCTACTGATCGAAGCCTTGGTAGGCTATTACCCCACCAACAAGCTAATCAGACGCGAGCTCATCCCCAGGCGAAACTCATTTCACCTCTCGGCATATGGGGTATTAGCAGTCGTTTCCAACTGTTATCCCCCTCCTGAGGGCAGATTCTCACGCGTTACTCACCCGTCCGCCACTAACCCGAAGGTTCGTTCGACTTGCATGTGTTAAGCACGCCGCCAGCGTTCATCCTGAGCCAGGATCAAACTCTCCGTTTTGGCTCACTTCCTTTTGAATCTTAAACGTGGAGACTCGCAAAGTGAGTTATCTTTAACGACTTGATTTGGCAAATAGCTAAAGATCAACCATTAAGGTGTTCGAGAGTTGAGTTATTGAATCATCAGAACATGATTTCACAACTCGCTCTGGATGACTCAGATCCGGCAAGAAGCTTTCAATTTGAAAGCTTCAAAAATTCTTGACGGGACCTCCACTCTGCACATTGTCCATGGCTGAAGGACGGCAAACTGACGAAAGCCGAACGCTTCAGGACATGGGGCAGAGCAAGATTCCTGAACTGGATTGTCTAGGTACTGCCCAAGGAGCCTTCAAAAGATGGACCCCTGAGCACCAAGAAAAGGTAGCACCCACAATCCGGCATGTTGCAGGGGACTTTGTGCCACTAATTTACGTGTCACAAGGCTAGAGGAGTGGCACAGGGACAATGGCCTGCACAAGCAAACCCTTTCCCAATCCGGCGCACGCCAGTGCCGCGTGACTCTTCTCAGTGGACTGCGCACCAGTGGTTTTCCGCCACGACCCATCCTGTCAAGAGCCATTTCAATAACCCCAGTTCCAGATTAAGGAGCCACCAGAGAAGGGAGGAGCCCCTGTGGTGTGGGCCCCTCCATGGGGGGAAAGCCTTTGTGGGAAAGTGCTGTTCTGCCCCCACAGGCTCCTCAGCATGGGGCAAGACCGTATTTCCAGGAGCCCATGGGGGAGAGGGGGATCTTCCCCAGTCGGGCAGGACCCGATTCAGCATCCTTAGGGTCAGGACTCATAATTATGAGGAATGATCCTCTCACCAGAGAGGGACCCCCCAAGAGAGCACCAGGAGGAGATGGGTGATGGCCCAGTTGTTGGGCTCAGCGCGGAGCAGGTTGATCGCATCCGCCCCCTTCCCCAAGGAACGTGGCGTAAGCGGGTGGATGACAGGAAAGTGTTGAGCGGCATCATCCCTGTCACTCAGAAGGGGCTGTGCTGGGTGGATGCCCCGCGCCGATGGCCCCACAAAACCCTCTACAACCGTTGCCACCGCTGGTGAGACAAGGGTGTTTTTGAGCTGATCTTTTCTGAGTTGTCAGCATCCGATGCCCCAGAGCCACCCGACTCCACAGAGCCGCCTGATGCCCCAGAGCCAGAGGTCCTGATGATTGATGCCACTGACACAAAGCCGATCCCACGGCGTCCACCCTCAACAAGGGGGGTGTGCCCCCCGCCTGATTGGTGGCGCCAAGGGGGGCATGGCCAGCAAGATCCATGGGATCTGCCACAGCAAAGCTGGTCCCCTGTGGCTCCACCTGCGTGAGGGGCAATGCAGTGACTTCACTGGTGCTGATGGGGTGCTCAAAGACCTGCCGTCCGCGGCCACGGTGATGGGGGATCAAGGGTATGACAGGGGCAAAATCCGTAAGATGCTGTCCCAGCAGGGCATCCTGCCTTACATCCCGCCCCGTCACTGCCACAACAAACCAGTGCATTACAGCAAGAGGCTGGATCGCAAGGGTCACAAAATCGAAACGCTCTTTTCCTGACTGAAGGACTGGCAGCGTCTTGCAACCCACTAGGGCGGCTGCGCCCACATCTTCCGTTTTGCCATCCTCCTGGCCGCCATTGGCCTCTTCTGGTGATGAGTCCTGACCCTAGTCACGACACAAGGGGAAGGTCCCCTCATCAAAGCGTCTACCGTGGCGCTGTTCTGCTGCCTTGACGATTCTGCCCAACTCTTCCACCAGTGGCAGCAGCACCATCTGATCCCCTCAAACTGTCAGCGCCAGCGAGCCGGCAAGCTCTCCCTCGGCGAGATGCCCTTCATCCTGGTGCTCCTCCCTCTCGCCCCCGATAAGAACTTCAAGCATTTCTGGCGCTACAGCCTGGAGTAGGAGTTGGGCCACTGCTTTCCTCATCTCCCCAGCACCAGCAGGTTTGTGGCCTTGATGCCGCGACTCCTGCTGCCCTTTGACCCCCTGCTCCATTGTTAGCGTGGCCAGGAAACCGGAATCTACTTTGTCGATAGCACCAAGCTGGCGGTCTGTCATAACGGGCCGATCAGGCGAAACAAGGTGTTCCCGAGGGCTGGCCCAGCGGGGCCGCACCCATGGGCTGGTTCTTGGGCTTCAAGCTCCATCTGCCCATCAACCACCATGGCCACATCATGGTGTTGCAGATCGCGGGGGATAATACCGATGATCGCCAACCTTTGGAGCACATGAGTGGTGCTCTACAGGCCAAGGGAGTCGGCGATAAGGGATACATTTGCCAGTCCCTCATGGGACGCCTATGGCAGCCTTCCCCTGGTGGACAAGCTGCTGCTGAGAAAACGATCCATTATCGAGCTCCTCTTGGCCAAGCTGAAGCCGGGAATGGGACTGGAGCACAGCCGCCACCGCTCTCCCATCAATGCCCTTGTCATCTCCTCTCCTGTCGCGAGACTTACTCCCTGGCCCTAACCAAGGGCAACATGGGCACAGTCCGTACCCTCTCCTGACCTCATCCGGAATTGGGGTTCAAGACGCTGGCCCATGGGCAACCGCCATGGATCTGGCTCAACCATGTCAGCATTGGCTGACTTCGGCCAACCGAGCGCTAAAATTTTCTCTCCCGATCTGCAGGCAAAATTCCCAGTTATGACCAGGTTTTTTCTCTTGTAGCATCCACAGCATTTCCGGTTCAAGCCCAAAAGCCCAACTGCGGATGTGGGCAATTCCATCGGCATGGCCCCGGTTCCGTTGCCATACTGTGTATGTAAAGCCTTGGAGACTTCTGTGAAATTTTTCTGCTGCTACGACGAACAGGGCGTCTTGATCGCCCGTTGCCAGACCATGGCAGATGTGGATGTGCTCAAAAGCATGGGTCGTCCTGTGGTGAGGGTCGCTGAAATGACAGAGGAAGAGTCCGTGGTTTGCAGCCTCACAGACACTCCCGCCGCGTTCAACCAGGACTACTGAGCCGCTTGAGGCAAGTGATGACGGCGACCATCATCCCTGGGTGCCTGGCTGTGTTGCGTCAGGACAAATGGATCCCGGGCTGCTGACCCCAGGGGTTGGTGCTGCCTGGGCCACGGACAATGCCGGAGGAGTTGCCGTGATGATCATCATGGCTTTTGATCCTCCAGCACCCCACAACGTTTCGTATCCAGGGCAGCGACATTGCGACGCTCAATGTAGTAGAGCTCTTGCAGGTGCAGGGCCTCCTTATTGCCCTGGACGTAGAGGCTGTGGATTTCATCTTCCGCGGCAACCTGGGCATCATGGTGGGTCTCCGGCGTTGTGGTGGCCTCCTGCTCCAGCAGGGCGGCAATGGAGTGTTCCGTGGTGGTGATGAGTTGAGCGCTCCAGGCCTCAAGGAGGTGGCGGCAGCGTCTCAGACTGCGCTGGCGCTCCAGGAGGGCTGCCGCAGCCTCCAAGGTGGATAGGGGTTGTCCCAACTGCACCTGTGCGATTTCGCTGGGCTGCAAGAGGGCAGTCAGTTGGGATTGCATGTCAATGGTATCCTCCGCTGATAAGTGGGCCATCAGAAGCTGGGGCAAATCCAGGGATGCCGGATCCGGGGCCGTCTTGTCCGAGCAGACTGTCGGGTCGCCACTTGCCTGAGTCCATTGGCCTGCCCTGGGCCTCAGTTGGTGATGCTCCACTTCGGTGATGGCTGCCCAAAGCCGCCGATGGGTGGCCATGGCGAAATCCCCCAGCTCCCGCTGATGCAGGACGCGGCGGATGGCCAGGCGGTGCATGGGGCAGAGAAGGTACAATTGCAAAATCCGGCCCTCGGCAGCGGCGTGGGCACTGGTCTCACCCAGTGATGCATGGCGTTTGGAGCGACCATGCCACCGCTGACCCCGGATCTGTTGGCGCAGATCTTCCTCCAGATCCAGCACCAGACGGGCCTGGCCACCGGCAAGCCGCTCCGCCACCTGGTGCATGTAGCGGCTGCGCACAGCCGTGGGGGGCAGCTTGCCCAGCAACTCCACCATGGACCGCAGCGCCCTCTGGAAGTGGTCAGTACGGCTCAGGTCACAATCCCGCAACTCCTGCTCGATCTGCCAATCCAGCCAGAGGGGCGCTGCGGCGAGGTGTTGGCCATAGGTGTTGCTGCCGTGCTGCTGGAGGTAGTCGTCAGGATCCTGGCCATGGGGGAGTGGGAACACCCGAAGTTCCAGTTGCCCCTGCAGGGCCAACTGCTCCACCTCCTGGATGGCCCGCTGGGTGGCCCGCGTGCCGGCACGGTCGCCGTCAAAGTTCAGAACAATGCGCTTGCTGGCAGAGGCGCGGCAAAGCTGGGTGATCTGCCAGGAACTGAGGGCCGTACCTAGAGCCGCCACGCTGTTGGCTACCCCGGCGCTGTGAAGCGCAATGACATCAAAGTAGCCCTCCACCACCACGGCCAGGTCAGCCTTGCGGATGGCGTTGACGGCCATGTCCAGACCAAACAGGATTTTCCCTTTTTCAAAAACCGCCGTCTCGGGAGAGTTGAGATATTTGGGTTCACGGCTATCCAGGCTGCGTCCACCAAAGCCCACCACCCGGCCCTGCCTGTTCCGAATGGGGATCATCAGCCGCTGCCGGAAGCGGTCGTAGTGGCCCTCCCCCCCTTGCCGGGGGACCGCTAGGCCTGCCGCCTCCAACTGCAAGGCCGTGACCCCCTCCACCTGTCCCAGGTGGCGCAGCAGGGCATCCCAACTGTCTGGGGCGTAGCCCAGTTGGAATTGCTCCATGGTGGCTCCGCTGAGACCCCGTTGCTTGAGGTAGGCCAGGGCCGTCTGCCCCTGTGCCTGTTGCAGATTGGCCTGAAACCAGCCGGCGGCCAACGCCAGAACACGGTAAAGTGACTCCTGATGAGAGAGTTGTTGCTGCAGCCGATCCTGCTGGTTACTGGAGAGGGTCTGAACCGGCACCTGATAGCGCTGGGCCAGTTGCAATACCACCTCAGTAAAACTGCTCCGCTGCAGCTCCATGAGGAACTTGATGCTGTGGCCGCCAGCCCCACAGGAGAAGCAGTGGTAGATCTGCTTGGCGGGGGACACCGTCATGGACGGTGAGTTGTCCTCGTGGAAGGGGCAGAGACCCACAAACTCCCGTCCCTGCCTCTTGAGCACCACATGCTCAGACACCACATCCACAATGTCGGCCCGCTCCTTGACGGCAGTGATGGTGCTGGGATGGAGTTTGGGGGACGCCAAAAGGGAGGTGTTCCGGAGTAGAACCGCAGGCTAAACAGAAACCCCATGGTGAAGCGCGGGCCATAAAGTTCCCTGGATCCTGTTGTGGATACGTGGCTTCCCTACTTCTGGAAATTGGCGCCGAGGAACTGCCAGCAGCATTTTGCCCGGCAGCGCTGGCCCAGTTGGGTCAACTGATCACGGCCTCTTTACAAGACTGGCATTTTGACGCCCTGCCCTGGCAGGGCTTCGCCACACCCCGCCGCCTGGGGGTGTTGGTGCAGAATCTGCCGCCACGGCAGAAGGACCTGGTGAAGACACGCAAGGGACCGCCAGCACGACAGGCCTTTCACCGGGACCAGCCCACGGCTGCTGCCCAAGGGTTTGCCCAACGCTGTGGGCTGGCGGTGGAAGATCTGACCATCCGCGCCACCCCTAAAGGGGAGTTTGTCTTTGCTGAGGTGAGACAGCCGGGCCAGGCAACGGGGGACCTATTGCAGGAGGCGATTCCCACCTGGATCGGGGCCATTCAGGGCAAGCGGCTGATGCGCTGGGGGACAGGGACTCAACGGTTTAGTCGCCCGATCCGCTGGCTGGTGGCCCTGCTGAATGACGAGCTGCTGCCGGTGCGGCTGGAGCAGACCAGTCCCGCTGTGACAGCGCAGGCCAATTCCTATGGTCCCCGCCGGGGCTGGCGTTGTGATCCCCTCCCCATTGCCACGGCTGAAGCCTATGGGACCATTCTACGGAAGGCCGGCATCATTCCCGACCGCCAGCAACGCCAGGAGGAGATCCGCCGCCTGATTGAGAGCAGGGCCGCGGCGCTGGGGGCTGTCCCCCAACTCAAACCGGCACTGTTGGAGGAGCTGACGGATCTTGTGGAAGCGCCGGGGATCATTGTTGGTCGCATTGAGGAACGTTTTCTGTCCCTGCCAGCCGAGGTGAGCGCCATGGAGATGGTGACGCACCAACGTTATGTGCCTTTGTTGCAGACGCCGGCGGATCCCCTGGCGCTGGATGCCCATGGGGTGCTGGATCCCCACTTTCTGGCCATCACCAACGCCAGCCCCCTGGCGGATGAGGCCCTCATCACCCAAGGAAATGAACGGGTGCTGCGGGCCAGGCTTGCCGATGGGGCCTTTTTCTATGACCAGGACCGGTCTCAACCCCTGGAGGACTACTTGCCCCGTCTGGAAGGGGTCACCTTTGCCGCGGGGCTCGGCTCCCTGCGGGACCGTACCGACCGTTTGGTGCGCCAGGCCCAGGCAGTGGCCATGGCACTCCAGCAGCAGAACGGGACACTGCAGATGAATCAGCAGGCGCTCAGCCGTGCGGCACTGCTGTGCAAGGCGGATCTGGTGACCCAGATGGTTGGCGAGTTCCCTGAACTCCAAGGGGTGATGGGGGCGAAGTATGCCGTGGCCTCCGGTGAAGGTTCGCAAGTGGCTGAGGCCATCCGCGAGCACTACCTGCCCAGTGGCGCTGACGATCTTCTGCCCGCCTCCCACCTGGGTCGGGCTTTGGCCTTGAGCGAGCGGCTGGAGCTGTTGGTCTCCATCTTTGCCACTGGTCAGCGGCCCACTGGTTCTTCCGATCCCTTTGCCCTGCGGCGGGCCGGCAATGGACTGCTCCACATCCTGGTGGACTGTGGCTGGTCCCTCAACCTGGTGAGCCTGCTGGAGGCTGCCTGCAGCCAATCCGCCAAGGACTTTCCCAACCTGACGGTGGACCCCGTCGCCCTGCTGGCGGAACTGCTGGCCTTTCTGCAGCAACGATTACGCACCATGCTGGCGGAACTGGAACTGGATTACGACATCATTAATGCGGTGGCGGCAGAGGCACAGGAGCCTGGGGCCTTGCTGCAGGATCCGGTGGATGTGGTCTGCCGTGGGCGGCTGCTGCAGCGGCTGCGGGACGCCGGGGCGTTGGCCCCCATCCAGACGGTGGTCCAGCGGGCTGCCCGGCTGGCGGAGAAGGGGGATCTGCAGCGTCATCAGTGTAACCCCAAGGACTGTGTGGACGCGTCCCTGTTCAGTTCCCCAGCGGAGGGGGCCGTATTGGCTGCTTTGGAAGCCCTGGCACCCCTCACCAGGGCCAGGGATCACCACGGTTACGAACGCTTGCTCATGGGCTTGGGAAGGTTGTCACCCAAACTGCAAGCCTTTTTTGATGGGGAAGACAGCGTGATGGTGATGGCCCTCGATCCGGATGTGCGCCGCAACCGGCTCAACCTGCTGGCCATCCTGCGCAATCAGGCCCTTGTCATTGCAGACTTTTCCCGGTTATCCGGCTGAGGGTCAACCGCTGGCGTATGCCCCCGGGGGGTCATCTCCACCTGCACAGCGCCGGGATTGAGGAAATCTTCCTGGGAGCGCCCCACAGCGGTATCCACCGGGCGGTAGCTCTTCGGCGCAATCGCCTGACCCCGCAACAGACTCGCCACGGTCAATGCCGTGATCTTCACTTGTTGCCATGGACTCATGGACACAACCCGCTTATAGAGGTAGCTGTCAAAGGTGAGCCGTTGCACGTCCCGGTCGTCGCACATCTCCACGAAGGCCTCACGGGTTGCGTCATTGGCATAGAACACCCGCTGGAGGATGTCCAAAACCTTGTAGGTGGCGCCATAGCGGCGATCCCACTGGCGCAGGTAGGCGCGTTTCATCTCCCCGGACGTGGGGATGCGTTTGCCATGCTGACTCACCTGCACCAGGGCCTCCGCACACATGCGGCCACTCTTGGCAGCAAAATAAATGCCCTCGCCGGAACTCTTGGTCACATAGCCGGCGGCATCGCCCACCAAAACCATTTGCTGCACCACCCGACGTGGGCGAGGGTGTTCCGGAATGGGATGAGCTTCCACCTTGATCACCTCACCGCGGAACAGGCGCTTACTGGCCCGCTGGCGGATGCCCCGTTGCAGGGACTTAATCAGGGACTGATTTTCCTGCATGGTGCCGGTACCCACTGCCACATGGTCGTACTTTGGAAACACCCATGCGTAAAAGTCGGGGGACACATCCGTGCCCACGTACATCTCCGCCAAATCCTCGTAGTAGGACATTTCCTCCTTGGGCAGACGGATCCGCTCCTGGAAGGCAATGGCCACCTTGTAGGACCCTGCATCCATGGCCTTGGCCACCCGGGAATTGGCCCCGTCAGCGCCGATAATGTAATCCACCTCCAGGGTTTGGCAATCACCCTTGAGCCCCTCGCCGTGGGCGACATAACGGATGGTGTAGGGACCTTTGCGTTGGGGTCCTGCGGTGATGGATTGCACCAGGCCGTTGATCAGGGTGGCGCCGTACTCGGCTGCCCGATTGCGCAGGAAGGCGTCAAAAACCTCCCGACGACACATCCCGATAAATTCATCCTGGCGATACCCGAGGGGGTCCAGACGAATGTCCACTTCCTTGTTGGAAGGGGAAATCATCCGCATATTGCGCACTTTGCGGTCAATGATGTGGTTGGGGAGGTCAAATTCCTCCACCATGCAGAGGGGAATTGCACCGCCACAGGGCTTGGCATTGCCCAGCTTGCGCTCAAACAGCCAGGTTTTGATTCCAGCTTTGGCCAACACTTCCGCAGCGCAGGACCCACTGGGGCCTCCGCCAACAACGGCAACGCGCAGCATGGCAACTCTCCTCAAGACTTGGCAGGGAGTGATTTTCTGAACCTAACAACCGGGACACAGGCAGTGGGCAAGGTGTTGCCAAGAGGTTGCAGGGCAGGGTGCTCCAGAGCAATAATGTAGCTGGGGGGACGCGCCTAAAGATGACAACCCAGTTGGACGAGATCCCTGTTGCCCGTCGCCTGACACCACCTGTTTCCCAGCAGCAGGGCCTGTCGGCCCGTCTTTTGCTGCTGCTGCTCCTGGCCGGCAGTACCTTGGCGGGGACGGTCGTTTTTCTGCGCTCCAACCAGAACATGTCTCCCCTTCTCCCTCCTTCAGCAGAACTCATGCCCCCCCCGGAGGCGGATGGCCGCCTCTTGGGGCACTTCTCCTATCCCATTGCCCGTGAGGCAGACCTGGTGGAGGTGGTTCCTGGCCGCCGACTCCACGGGGATGCGGCAGCGGCATTTCTGGCCATGCAGCAGGATGCTGAGGTAGACGGCGTGCAACTGCGGCTGCTGAGCGCTTTTCGGGATCAGGAGACCCAGCACGATTTGTTTTTTTCCATCATGGTGGAACGGAGTCAACGGCCGGAGGAACGGGCACAAGTCAGCGCCCCCCCAGGCTACTCTGAGCATCACACTGGTTATGCCCTGGATCTGGGGGATGCCCGCCATCCTGAATTGGACCTGGACGCAGCTTTTGACCAGAGTGCTGCCTTTACCTGGCTACAGCAGCACGCATCCCGCTATCACTTCCGGCTGTCCTTCCCGGCGAATAATCCCCAGGGCGTGGCCTACGAACCATGGCACTGGCGTTGGGAAGGCAGCAGCCATGCGCTGGAATTGTTTGAGCAGACACGCCGCTTCCATGCCGCAACATAACCATTGATTGATGCCTCGCCTGCCATGGGCCGACCCATCCGGAACATTGCCATCATTGCCCATGTTGACCATGGCAAGACCACCCTGGTGGATGCCCTGCTGGCCCAATCGGGCATTTTTCGCCAGGGTGAAGCTGTGCCCAGTTGCGTGATGGACAGCAATGCGCTGGAACGGGAGCGGGGCATCACCATCCTGGCAAAGAACACCGCAGTGGACTACGGACAAACCCGCATCAACATTGTGGATACCCCAGGTCACGCGGACTTTGGCGGGGAGGTGGAGCGGGTGTTGGGCATGGTGGATGGCTGTCTGCTGGTGGTGGATGCCAACGAAGGCCCCATGCCCCAGACCCGCTTTGTGCTCAAAAAGGCCCTGGAGAAGGGCCTGCGGCCCATCGTCTTCATCAACAAAATCGACCGGCCCCAAGCCATGCCGGATGCGGCCGTGGACAAGGTGCTGGATCTCTTCCTGGAGTTGGGGGCTGATGATGACCAATGCGATTTCCCCTACCTCTTTGGCAGTGGCCTAGGGGGATTTGCCACGGATGAGCCAGCCCGGGGCGGTGACACCCTGCAGCCCTTGTTCGAGGCCATTCTTCGCCATACGCCACCCCCCGTGGGCGACCCCAACAAGCTCCTGCAACTGCAAGTCACCACCCTCGACTACAGTGATTTCCTGGGTACCATTGCCATCGGTCGCATCCACAATGGCACCATCAAGACCGGTCAGCAGGCAACCTTGATCTGTGGTGACGGTACGACGAAGCGGGGCCGGATCAGCAAACTTCTGGGGTTTCAGGGGTTGAGGCGCCTGGAGATCCAGAGCGCCACCGCCGGGGACATTGTTGCGGTGGCCGGGTTTAACGGGGTGAATATCGGGGACACCATTGCCTGTGGTGACAGCCCCAATTCCAAGGGCCTGCCCCTGATCAAGGTGGATGAGCCCACTTTGCAGATGACCTTCATGGTGAATGACTCCCCCTTTGCGGGCCAGGAGGGAAAGTTTGTCACCAGTCGTCAACTGGGGGACCGCTTAAGGAAGGAGTTGCTCACCAATGTGGCCCTACGGGTCAGCAATACAACATCTCCGGACCGCTTCACCGTGTGCGGACGGGGAGAACTCCACCTGGGCATTTTGATTGAGACCATGCGGCGGGAAGGCTATGAGTTCCAGGTCTCCCAGCCCCAGGTGATCTTCCGCACCATGGATGGGGAGATCTGTGAGCCCTACGAGACCATCGTTCTGGATGTGCCGGAAGGGGCGGTGGGTGGCTGCATTGAGCGCCTGGGCACCTGCAAGGGGGAAATGCAGAACATGGCCGCCTCCGGGGATGGCCGCTATCAAATGGAGTTCATCATTCCTGCCCGCGGCCTGGTGGGCTTTCGCAGCGACTTCATCCGCATGACCCGTGGCGAGGGCTTGATGAGCCACTCATTTCTGGACTACCGCAAGATGGAAGGGGATCTCCAAGCCCGCCACACCGGGGTGCTGATTGCCTTCGAGACGGGTGTGGCCACCGTCTACGCCCTCAAGAATGCGGAAGACCGGGGCCAGTTCTTCATTCGTCCAGGCGCCAAGGTTTACAAAGGAATGATTGTGGGGGAACACACCCGGCCCCAGGACTTAGAGATCAATGTCTGCAAGATCAAACAGCTCACCAACATGCGCTCGGCCGGTGCGGAAGAGTTGGACACCTTGCAGAGTCCGGTGGATATGACTCTGGAACGGTCCCTGGGATACATTGGTCCCGGTGAGTTGCTGGAGGTGACGCCTGAATCCATTCGTCTGCGCAAGCTGCCCAGCCGCAAGCCTGTAAAACGCTAGATCCCTTTCCCCTTACGCCTCCCATGTTCCATGGCGGCCTGTCCAGACCCTGCCCTTGCCGCGGCCCTGGCCCTCTTTGCCCAGGAGGACTGGTACGCTTGCCATGATGCCCTGGAGGCCCTCTGGCAGGAGAGCCTGGAGCCGCGCCGTAGACCCCTTCAGGCCCTGGTTCAGATTGCCGTGGCCATGGTCCATTGGCAGCAAGGCAACCGTCGTGGCGCAGCCTTGCTCTGGGGAGAAGCCGTGGCACGCCTGCGCTGCTGTGGTGAGCTGGACGGGGTGGACCTGGTCCACCTGCATGATCAAGGCCGCCATTGGCTCCGCTTCCTCCAGGCCCCTCCAGGGGGTGCCCCACCGTCACCACCCCGGTTGTCTCCACCGCCCCCCAAGGGTACGCCTCGTAAGGCAGACTAGGGACTCAGGCCATCCCATACGCCACTGGTGACCAATCTGTCTTGGCTGGGGCCAACCCGGATGGTGTTGATGATGGCTCTGGCAATCACAACAGCCTGGCCCAGCAGGGCTCAACCGCCCCATCCCCCATCCACCGCCTCCTTCCCGTCCGTGGCGCAAACCACTGGCGCCAGCCCTGATGGGGGGCAACAGCCAGGCGGCAGCCGGATCACCATCCGCTCCGACCAGCAGGAGATGAACGAGGCGAAAGGCATCCTCACGGCAAAGGGGCGGGTGCAGATCACTTACCCGGCCTATCGCCTCACCGCCAGGGCTGACCACGCCCAGTACTTCACCCGGGAGGGACGACTAATCCTCAGTGGCAGCGTGGAGGTCACGCAAAACGGGGGCAACAGCATTCGTGGTGAGCAACTGGTGTACACCACCCAGTCCCAGACATTTGTTGTGGAATCCAAGCCAGGTGAGCAAGTGCATACCACCTATGACCTGTCCTCTCCCACCCAGGAGGCCCTGACTCCATGAGCCTGGAGTTGAAGGATGTCAACTTGAGCCTGGCCGGTCGCCAGTTGATTCAAGCACTGGACATGCATCTGGAACTGGGTGAAGTGGTGGGTCTCCTCGGCCCCAATGGGGCGGGAAAGACCACCACCTTTAACCTGATCACGGGTCAGTTGCAGCCGGACTATGGCGATATCCTTCTGGACGGCCACTCCATCACGGCATTGACCATGCCCCAGCGGGCCAGGATGGGATTGGGCTATCTGCCCCAGGAGGCCAGCGTTTTCCGCTCCCTCACAGTGCAGGAGAATCTACTGCTCAGCCTGGAGCAATCCCGGCTGCCTGCACCTGCACGCCGCCGCCGGCTCGATCAACTCATTGCAGACTTCCATCTGGAGCCTTTCCTCCAGCGGCGCGGCACCCAACTCTCCGGTGGTGAACGGCGCCGGACCGAAGTGGCCAGGGCGCTGGCGGTGGGGGCCCATGGCCCCCGTTATTTGCTGCTGGATGAGCCTTTTGCCGGCGTGGACCCACTGGCGGTCCATGATTTACAGACCCTGATCCTGCACCTGAAGCAGGATCAGGTGGGGCTACTCATCACCGATCACAACGTGCGGGAAACCCTCTCCATTACGGATCGTGCCTATATCCTCAACAAAGGCACCATTCTGGCATCCGGTTCTTCCCAAGCTGTGGCCAGTAATACGTTGGTCAAGCGGCATTACCTGGGCGAAAGCTTCACCATCTGATGGTTTCACTGTCCCCTCCGGCCCATCGTCTGAGCCTTCTGGATCGCTGGCTCTATAGGGAGTTACTGGGTCCACTGCTGTTTGGGGTGGGCATCTTCAGCGTGCTGCTGGTGACCGGTGATGTGCTGTTTGACCTGGTGCGCAGAATTGTGGAGCGGGGTTTGCCCATTGGACCAGCCCTTCATGTGCTCATCCTGCAGGTGCCGGGCTTGATGGTCTATGCCTTTCCCATGGCCATGCTGCTGGGCACACTGCTCACCTACAGCAAACTTTCCAGTTCCAATGAGTTGATTGCCCTACGCAGCATCGGTGTGCCCAGCAGGCGCTATGTGCTGCCCGCAGTGGTGTTGGGGCTCTTCTTCAGCGTGATGAGCTTTGTGGTCAGTGATCTGGTGGTGCCCAGCAGCAACTACAACTCCCTTGTGGTTTTGCAAACCGCCTTGGGGCGGTCCATGCCCACCAGCAGCGGCGAGAACATCATCTATCCCCACTTCGCCAGAATTCCCAAGGCAGATGGTGGTTCTCACCATGGCTTGGCGCGACTGTTCTACGCACGGGAGGCCGTGGACGGCCACCTGAAAGGCATCACGGTCCTGGACATGAGCCGCCCCGACATGCTTCAGGTGGTGCAGGCCCGGGAAGCCTACTTTGACCAGGATCAGGGCAGCTTGTTATTTCTTGACGGGAAGACCGTTTCCCTGGCTGACGACGGCAACTCCCAGTCCCAGATGCGCTTTGAGGAACAAATATATCCCATTGGAGATACCCCTTTGCGCCTGGCTGAGATCCCCACGGATGCCGCCAACATGACCGTTGCCCAAACCCGTATGTCCCTGACCCTGCTGGAGCAGACGGGCGATCTACGCCAAGCGCGCAAGTTGCGTGTCCGCCTCCAGGAAAAGTTTTCAGTTCCGTTTAGCTGCCTGGTGTTCGCTCTTGTGGGCTCCAGCATCGGCGCCCAGTCCGTTGGCAAAACACGGAGCCGCAGCAAGGGATTTGGCCTCAGCATCATCATCATCCTTGGCTATTATCTGCTCTCGTTTGTCTTTAGTTCCTTGGGTGTGCAGGGGGTTCTCTCCCCCCACCTCTCTGCCTGGATCCCTGTTGCCATTGGACTCACGGCAGGCCTGGCTCTTCTTTACCGTTCCAGCCACTAGGGTCAGGACCCATAGTGAGGGGTGATCCTCTCACCAGAGAGGGAGGCCCAATGAGGTTAGCAGGAGGATGGGTGATGGCCCAGTTGTTTGGGCTCAGCGAGGAGCAGGTTGATCGCATCTGCCCCTTGCTCCCCAAGGAACGTGGATTGCACGGCGTCCATCCTCAACAAGGGGGATGCCCCCCGCCTAATCGGTCACGCCAAGGGGGGCATGACCAGCAAGCTCCATGGGGTCTGCCACAGCAAAGGTGGTCCCCGATGGCTCCACCTGTGTGAGGAGCAACGTAGTGACTTCACTGGTGCTGATGGGGTGCTCAAGGATCTGCCGCCTGCGGCCGCGGTGATTGGGGAGCAAGGGTATGACAGGGACAAAATCCGCAAGAGGCTGGCCCAGCAGGTCATCACACCTTGTATCATGCCCCGTCACTGCCGCAAGAAACCAGTCCATGGCCACAAGAGGCTGGATCGCCGGCCTCACAAAATCGAGACGCTCTTTTCCCGACAGAAGGACTGGCGGCCCATTGCAACCCGCTACGACGGCTGCGCCCACGTCTTCCGTTCTGCCATTCTCCTGGCCGCCACCGTCCTCTTCTGGTGACGAGGCCTGACCCTAGGGCTTAAGATCCTGACCCTAACCTGAAGGCTCCCATAAGGCATCGGTGATGCCCATTGCTCTATTATTGACGCCCATCAACCTGATCGCAGCCCTGGAGTTGGCAGCCCTGTTGTTGCTGCTGATGGCTTTACCCGCAGCGTTTTGGGGTCTCATGGCAGGGGACCATTCCCAGCGGCTGAGCACCGTATTCGTGGCGGGAGCCAATCTGTTCCTGGCGGCATTGTTGCTGCGCCGCTGGATGGACACGGGTCACTTTCCGGTGAGCAACCTCTATGAGTCCCTGTGCTTCCTCAGTTGGTGTGCCAGCTTTACCCAGTTGCTGCTGATGCGCATCTCCCCCCATGTCTGGGTGCCTGCTCTGACCACACCCCTGGCCCTGGGAGCCTTGGCTTTTGCCTCCTTTGCCCTCCCCTCTTCCCTGCAGGCGGCCAATTCCCTGGTGCCAGCCCTGCGCTCCAGTTGGCTGGTGATGCATGTGAGTGTGATCATGGCCAGCTATGGGGCATTGCTGGTGGGGTCTGCCTTGGCGGTGGGCGTGCTGCTGGCGAATCGGGATCAGGCCGTGGCAATTCGGGGGAGTTCCATCGGCAGCGGCGGATTTCGCGCCCCCACCATGGCCATGGGAGAGAAACTCGCCAGTCTCTACAGTGAAACCTTCAGCCAAGCCGAACGCCTGGACAACCTGAGCTACCGCACCATCACAGTGGGCTTCCTGCTGCTCTCCATCGGCATCATCAGTGGTGCAGTGTGGGCCAATGAAGCTTGGGGCAGTTGGTGGAGTTGGGATCCCAAGGAAACCTGGGCTCTCATCTGTTGGCTGGTGTACGCTGCCTACCTTCACACTCGCCTGAATCGGGGTTGGCATGGTCGTCGCTCAGCGCTGCTGGCCGCCTCCGGATTTGTGGTGGTGGTGATCTGTTACATCGGCGTTAATCTTCTTGGCGTTGGCCTGCACAGTTACGGATGGTTTCTTGGCAGCTCCTGATCCCCACCGTGGTGCTGGGCGCAGCCACAGGATTTGTGCTCATCGCTCAAGCTGAGCCGGCCCAGGTGGTGGAGCCCATGGACGCCAATCCCATGGAGTCCTACCAACAGGCTTGCCGGGTTGAGGCCCGCCATCAGGGGGCCCCGGAAGCCATTGCTCAGGCATCGTGCCGGTGTCTCCAGGAACGGGTGGACGCCCTGGGGGAACCACCGGCCTCTCTGGAGGATCTGAAGGCGTTCACCGAAGAGAACCGCCTGGCCTGTGTGTTCGAGGCCATTCTCCAACTCTGAGCGCCTTGCCTGGATCAGGCTGCAGCCAGTGCGGGATTGCGGCTATTGCGGATGCCATGAATGGCGGTGGCATAGTCCCCTGCTCCGAAAACCGCTGAGCCTGCAACCAATGCGTTGGCGCCAGCATCGATGACGCTCCAGGCATTGCTGGCCTTGACACCCCCATCCACCTCAATCCAGGGATCCAGCCCCCGCTCATCACACATTTGGCGCAGCTTGCGGATCTTCTCCACCGCTGAAGGGATAAAGCTCTGCCCGCCAAAACCAGGATTGACCGACATGACCAACACCATGTCGCAGAGCTCAAGGCAGTACTCCAGGGTGCTGAGGGATGTGCCGGGGTTGAGAACAGCTCCCGCTTTTTTACCCAAGTCCTTGATCTGCGCCAGGTTGCGATGAAGATGGGGACAGGCTTCCACTTGGACATAAATATGGTCAGCGCCTGCCCTGGCGAAATCCGGCGCATACTTCTCCGGCTCCACGATCATCAGATGAACATCCAGGGGCTTTTCCGTCACCGGGCGCAGGGCTGCCACCACCAGCGGGCCAATGGTGAGATTGGGCACAAAGCGCCCATCCATCACATCCACATGGATCCAGTCTGCGCCAGCCTGGTCCACAGCCCTCACCTCATCCCCCAGCCGCGCAAAGTCGGCGGAAAGAATGGACGGTGCAATCACAAGGGGCTTGGGGGACATGGTGCTGCCGGAGTGGATTAGGGGGCCGCCATCAGCCTAACCGGCAGTTGGGGCATGTCGCTGATAGACTCGCCTGCGCTTCGACCTCCATTGGGGGCGTGCATCAGACCTTTGCTTGAGAATCCGTGGACCGCAACCTGATTCAGGAACTGCTGGAAGTTGTCGAACAGGCGGCCATTGCGTCAGCCCAGCTCACCGGTCAGGGCCGCAAGAATGATGCGGATGCTGCTGCGGTGGAAGCCATGCGCAAGCGCATGGGCGCCATTCCCATGCAGGGCCGCATTGTGATCGGCGAGGGGGAACGGGATGAGGCTCCCATGCTGTACATCGGCGAGGAGGTGGGTAGTGGCCACGGACCCGGGGTGGATTTCGCCGTTGATCCCTGTGAAGGCACTAATCTTTGCGCCAACGCCCAGCCCGGCTCCATGGCAGTTCTGGCCGCCAGTGACCGTGGTGGACTGTTCAATGCGCCGGACTTCTACATGAACAAGCTGGCTGCACCGCCAGCCGCCAAGGGCAAAGTGGATCTCCGCAAATCGCCCACGGACAATCTCAAGATCCTGGCGGACTGCCTGGGGCTGGCCATTGATGAGTTGGTGGTGGTGGTGATGGATCGTGCCCGCCATAAAAATCTGATCGCCGAGATCCACAGCGCCGGCGCCCGCGTCAAACCCATCAGCGATGGGGATGTGAGCGCCGCCATTGCCTGTGGTTTTGAAGGAACCGGCACCCACTGCCTCATGGGCATCGGCGCAGCGCCCGAGGGGGTGATCTCCGCAGCGGCGTTGCGCTGCCTGGGGGGCCACTTCCAGGGGCAACTGGTCTATGATCCCGCGGTCGCCATGACCAAAGAATGGGCCAACCTCACCAAGGAGGGCAACCTGGCGCGACTGGCGGAGATGGGCATTACGGATCCCGACCGTGTCTATGGGGCAGAGGAATTGGCCAATGGCCGGAATGTAGTCTTTGCTGCCAGCGGCATCACCGATGGTCTCCTGTTCCATGGGGTGAAGTTTGAGCCGGACTGCACCCGCACAAGCAGCCTGGTGATTTCCTCCCTGGATCACACAGCCCGTTTCACCAACACGGTCCACATCAAAGCAGGCGCCACCAAGGTGTCGTTGCACTGAGACGCCAGCAGCGCCCTCTCCCAACCGGCTCCTCCCATGCATATTGCCGTCATTGGCCTCAGCCATCGCACCGCGCCAGTGGAGGTGCGGGAACGGCTCAGCATCACGGACGAGACATTGCCCAACTCCCTTAGGAGTCTGATGGCGGTGCAGGAGGTGCAGGAGGCGTCCATTCTCAGCACCTGCAACAGGCTGGAGATCTACACCCTCCTGCGCCACGCCGATGCAGGCATTGCCGCCATGGCCCGCTTCCTCAGCGACCGCAGCGGCCTGCCTGCCACAGCGTTGAGGCCCCATCTGTTTGTTCTTCATCACGCTGAGGCCATTGACCATCTGCTGCGGGTTGCCGCTGGCCTCGACAGCCTGGTGCTGGGGGAAGGGCAAATCCTGGCGCAAGTGAAGAAAATGGCCCGCCTGGGACAGGAGCACAAATCCACCGGCCCCATTTTGGGGCGGCTCCTGAATCAGGCGGTCAGCACGGGCAAGCGGGTACGCAGTGAAACCAAATTGGGTACAGGGGCCGTCTCCATCAGCAGTGCTGCAGTGGAACTGGCCCAGCTCAAGTGCGGCCAGGAGCGGGGTGAACAGCATCCTGTTGGCCTCGGTGAGGAAGCGGTGGCCGTGGTGGGCTGTGGCCGAATGGGTCGGTTGCTGGTGCAACACCTGGCGGCAAAGGGCTGCACAGCACTCACCCTGGTGAACAGAACCACGGCCCGGGCAGAGGCCTTGGCCAAGGACTTTCCCCAGCTCACCATTCGCTGCGTCGGTCTGGAGCAGTTGGATGAAGAACTGCGAAGTGCCTCCATAGTGTTTACCAGCACAGCGGCCACCACGCCCATGCTCACCCGGGCACGGCTGGAGCAGCTGCCCCCCATCCGCCGCCTCAAGCTTTTCGATATTGGTGTGCCTCGCAATATCACCGCCGATGTGGTGGCTGTGGATGGGGTGGCGGCCTATGACGTGGACGACCTGGAGGAGGTGGTGGCCCGCAACAGGGAGACCCGCCAGGCCACCGCCAAGGTGGCCGAGGCCCTCTTGCGCCAGGATGCTGAGGACTTCCTCGTCTGGTGGGACGGCCTGGAAGCTGTTCCTGTGCTGAACCGGTTGCGGCGCACCCTGGACCAGGTGCGTGAACAGGAGTTGCTCAAGGCCCTCAGCCGCATGGGTCCGGATCTCTCGGCCCGGGAGAAGAATGTGGTGGAAGCCCTCAGCAAGGGCATTCTCAACAAGGTGCTCCATGGCCCTGTGACCCGGTTGCGGGGGCCCATGGAGCGGCAGAAGCGACTGCAACAGCTCCAGGTTGTGTGTGAATTGTTTGATCTGGATCAGGTTGAGGCCCCTTGATTCGCCGGGGGGTCTTGCCGTTTGCACCCTCCATCAAGGAGAGTGAGTCTGTTAGCAGCGTGTCCATGAAGCGGGTCTTGGGAATCATCCTCGGCGGCGGCGCCGGAACCCGTCTCTTTCCCCTCACCAAGATGCGGGCCAAGCCGGCTGTTCCCCTGGCTGCCAAGTACCGCCTCATCGACATTCCAGTCAGCAACTGCATCAATTCGGGCATCAACAAAATTTATGCCCTGACCCAGTTCAACAGTGCCTCCCTCAATCGCCACCTTTCCCGCACCTACAACCTCTCGGCAGGCTTCGGTCAGGGTTTTGTGGAGGTTCTCGCGGCCCAGCAGACGCCGGAGAGCCCCAGTTGGTTTGAAGGCACTGCTGATGCGGTGCGCAAGTACAAGTGGCTCTTCCAGGAATGGGACGTGGATGAGTATCTGATCCTCAGCGGGGATCAGCTCTACCGCATGGACTACGGTGCCTTTGTGGCTTCCCACCGGGCCCTGGGGGCAGACATCAGCGTGGCGGCCTTGCCGGTCACCCCGGAGCAAGGCCAGAGCTTCGGCCTCATGCGCACGGATGCCTCACGGCGCATCCTGGAGTTCCGCGAGAAGCCCCAGGGTGAGGCCCTGGCCCAGATGCGGGTGGACACCTCCGTCTATGGACTCCCGGCAGAGGAAGCCCAGAGCAAGCCCCACTTGGCCTCCATGGGCATTTACGTCTTCAGCCGCAAGGCCCTGTTTGATCTGTTGGATCAGAATCCCTCAGCAACGGACTTCGGCAAGGAGATCATCCCCACGGCATTGCAGGACCATGATCTACGGGCCTATCTGTTCAATGATTACTGGGAGGACATTGGCACGATCCGGGCATTTTATGAGGCCAACTTGGCGCTGACCGAGCAGCCTTTGCCAGCATTTTCCTTCTACGACGAGGCCTTCCCCATTTACACCCGTCCCCGTTACCTGCCCCCCACCAAGCTGCTGGATAGCCAGGTGACCGAGTCCATCCTTGGGGACGGCTCCATCTTGAAACGTTGCAGTATTCACAAGTGTGTGCTGGGGGTGCGTAGCCGCATTGGCAGCGGCGCCGTGCTGCAAGACACCCTGACCATGGGGAGTGACTGCTACGAGTCCAACACCCGACGGGAGGCTGTGCGGGCCAAGGGGGGCATCCCCTTGGGGGTGGGCGCCGGCTCCACGGTGAAGGGGGCTATTCTGGATAAGAACGTGCGCATTGGCAGCAATGTGCAGATTATCAACAAGGACCGCATCGCGGATGCTGATCGCCCCGAGCTGGGCTTCTACATCCGCAGCAATCTGGTGGTGGTGATTAAAAACGCCACCATTCCCAACAACATGGTGATCTGAGGGTGGTCCAGCCGCCCGCTGCAGGGGGCTCTTAGGAATCCCTTAAGGCCCATTGGGCCAAACTGTCCCTAGTCCAACAACACCTCATGAGCAAGGCGCACTTTGGCTTGGTTGGCCTCGGCGTCATGGGAGAAAACCTGATCCTCAACGCCGAGAGCAATGGCTTCAGTAGCGTGGTCTACAACCGCACCCGCGAGAAGACAGATGCCTTCATGGCCGGTCGTGGATCGGGAAAGGCCATTCAAGCGGCCTACACCCTGCCGGAATTCGTCCAGAAGCTAGAACGCCCCCGCCGCATCCTGATGATGATCAAGGCGGGCGCCCCCATTGACGCCACCATTGACGCCCTGGCCCCCCTTCTGGAGGAAGGGGACCTGCTCATTGATGGGGGCAACTCCCTCTACATGGACACGGAGCAACGGGTCCAGGTCCTGGAAAGCCGCAGTTTCGGGTACATCGGGATGGGCATCTCCGGAGGGGCCAAGGGGGCCCTGGAGGGACCCAGCATGATGCCCGGTGGCACCAGGGAGGCCTACCAGGCCATTGCCAGCCTGGTGGAAACCATGGCCGCCCAGGTGGAGGACGGTCCCTGTGTGGCCTACATGGGTCCCGGTGGGGCCGGCCACTTCGTCAAGACCGTTCACAACGGCATTGAATACGGCGTCGAGCAGATTCTGGCGGAAGCCTATGACCTGATGAAGCGGGGCGCCGGCCTCAATGGTCAGACCATGGCCAATGTGGTTGGCACCTGGAACCAACTGGAGGAATTGAGTTCCTATCTGGTGGAGATCACAGAGGTGTGTCTGCGCACAAAAGACCCGGAGAGTGGCGCCCACCTGGTGGAAAAGATTCTGGATGTGGCCGGCCAGAAGGGCACAGGCATCTGGACGGTGATCAGTGCCCTGGAAATGGGGGTGGCTGTGCCCACCATCTATGAATCCGTCAATGCCCGGGTGCTGAGCTCCCTGAAGGCGGAGCGGGTGAAGGCCAGCACCATTCTGGCTGGTCCATCTGCCCCGCCGATGGAACTGGGCAGGGTGGAGGATGCCATGGCGCCCCTGCGGGATGCGGTCATCCTCAGCATCATCACCAGCTATGCCCAGGGGCTTGCCCTGTTGCGGCGCGGCTCACAGCGGCACAACTATGACCTGAACCTCACCAGCATCGCAAGAATCTGGAAAGGGGGCTGCATCATCCGCGCCAAGCTCCTGAGCCGCATTCAGAATGCCTTCCAGGAGAATCCCCACCTGCCCAACCTCATGGTGGATCCCTGGTTTGCCCAGCAGATCAATGCCCGGCTGGACAATCTGCGCACCGTTGTGCAACTGGGGGGCCGTGGGGGCATTCCCCTCCCCTGCCTCTCAGCGGCTCTCCATTACATCGACAGCTACCGCTCCCCCCGACTCCCCCAGAACGCAGTGCAGGCCATGCGGGATTGTTTCGGGTCCCACACCTATGAACGGGTGGACCGGGAGGGCAGTTTCCATACGGAGTGGCTGGCATGACCCACTACCGTCTCCAAAGCAGCCCGGACAAAGCAACCCTGGCCCAAGCCGCTGCCACCGCCATGGCCGCGGTGATCCGCGCCACTGCCACCCGGAAACCCCGCTGTGTCGTGGCCCTG
This sequence comes from Prochlorococcaceae cyanobacterium jk18x1bzbins.87, assembly GCA_022826535.1. Lineage (GTDB taxonomy): Bacteria > Cyanobacteriota > Cyanobacteriia > PCC-6307 > Cyanobiaceae > Synechococcus_B. Next base: position 1,535 of record JAJDUS010000057.1, on the reverse strand, counting down.
GCAGGGGGGAGCACGCCAGAAGCCGCCTATGGCCATCTGGGGCAAGAGGACCTGCCCTGGGAAAGGGTGGAGCTGGTGCTGGGGGATGAGCGCTGGGTGGATGCCCAGGATCCCGCCAGCAACGCCGGCATGGTGCGCCGCTGTCTGCTGAGCGGCAGCCGGGCCCACCGGGCCTGCCTCCACCCTGTTCCTACCCATATGATGCCCAGTCCGGAGGCCGGCGCCAGGGCCTATGGGGACCTCCTGCAAACACTCTGCCCCGGCCAACCGCCCCAACTGGATCTGGCGCTCCTCGGCCTGGGGGATGATGGTCACACGGCCTCCCTCTTTCCCGGTACGACTGCCGTGGAGGTGAAGGATCGGTGGACCACCGTGGGTTGGGGGAAAGGACTGCCGCGGGTGTCCATGACTGCACCCCTGCTGAGCGCCGCGCAGCAGGTGATCATCCTGGTGGCTGGCGCCGCCAAGCGGCAAGCGCTGCAGCGGCTGCTGGATCCCCAGGAAGATCCGGCCCGCACCCCCGCCAAGCTGGTGGCCCCGAAGGGGGAGGTGTTGGTTCTTTGCGACCAGGCAGCTTTTCCTCCTGGGGACTGAGACTCTGCCTTTTGCACCATGGAATTAAGCTCTGAGCACAGGGAGAGGATTCACAAAAAAGCCAAGGAATTTGTAAAAAGATGGACAAGAAAGTATAATATAAGAGAGTCCAGGGAGTCTCAAACTTTTATCAATGAGTTTTTTGGAATTTTTAATATTGATCGTTTTGCTAGCAATATCCATTTTGAGTATGATCTTTCCAAGAATGAGAACAAGAAGCGAATTGATGTTCTTTGGCCTGGTGTTATTCTGATTGAAAATAAAAGCTCTGGGGAAAATTTGAATAGGGCATTTGATCAGCAAGTAAAAGAATATTTTGATATGCTTAAAGAGAAAAATCATCCAAAATATGTTCTTGTTAATAATTTTCATATGTTCAAATTATATAATGTGAAAAACGGGAGTCTGAATGAATCTGAATGTTTTCATATCAGCAAATTACCAGATAAAGTTAATTTGTTTTATTACTTTTTCGATCATAAGCCTCAGCCAATTAAGAGCTTTAAGAAAGTTATACACAAAACTAGATACTGTATTTTGAAATTGGCTTTGGCTAGTGGTCTATCTTTTATGCTTGGCTACGTGATTTCAGACGGCCGGCCCAGGAAAACACTGGAAAACTCGTGGGTTTACAGAAAACTTCCACTTCCCTTTCTCCCCAAGGTTGATCAAAAAGTCGGGTCTCAACTAGAAGGGGCTTCCAGTGTTTCGGACTTACATCCCAAAGTGCCGAAGCCGAGAATCAGCCCCTAACCGCCATTCCCGCGAAGGTGGAAACCCATTTTCACCCTTCTACCCACACTAGGGCACCACGAAAAAAGGCAAGATAAGGAATCAAGAAGAGAAAGTAGCTATAGGAATAGGTGAGTAAAATGAGCATGGAACTCCCATGATTCCCCCCAGGGACTTCCAGGATCTCCTGGGGCACTCGCAATCCTCTT
>JAJDUS010000061.1 GCA_022826535.1 Prochlorococcaceae cyanobacterium jk18x1bzbins.87 | reverse complement strand
CTCTCATCCCTGGCGGCTTAGGAACCTCTGAACAAACCAGAGTCGTCCGCCATCAGGCTCCTGCTTCCCCTGTCTCTGCTGGGCTTCCCAAAAGCTCTCAGGGTCTCAAGGGGACTTGTTCAGAGGTTCCCTTACACCCTGGCACAACCCAAGGTCAACATTGGCAACATCGGCATCCCCAACACCATGCCCAGCATCACAAGCTCCTCTTGATCTTATCCAGAATTGAGGTTAGGGAACCTCTGAACAAGCCAGATTCGTCCGCCATCAGGCTCCTGCTTCCCCTGTCTCTGCTGGGCTTCCCAAAAGCTCTCAGGGTCTCAAGGGGACTTGTTCAGAGGTTCCTTAGATACCATCCCCAGCAGCGGGCAACGATTTGCAGCAGAGCTGGCCTATGGCTTCCCCGCCCATGACGACCACGTCACCCTCACCCCTGCTCTGGAACTGGCATTCTCCCCCACCAGCAGGAACTATGGCCTCCTCTGGTCGGTGGCGCCCTACGCTGAACAACTCCAGGGGGAACCATGGGAACTCTCCCTGACGGGCCAGCAGCAGGAGCGGAACACCACCACCTCGCCGGTGGAGCATTCCCTGGAACTGACCTTCTCCACACTCTTCCTGACCCTTCACCATCAAACCGGAACACCCTGCATTGCCTTGATCGTTTTCCGTCTGCCGCTCACCCTCAAGACTTACTCCCCATGGGGGTGAGCCATGGCATGGGGATTCACCACGTGGTCAAAATGCTCTGCTGTGATGACGCCCAAGCTCAGGGCAGCGTCCCGCAAGCTGAGCTGGTGGGCATGGGCGTGGAGCGCCACACGGGCGGCGGCATCGTAGCCGATTTCCGGCGCCAGGGCTGTGACCAGCATCAAAGAACGATCCCGCAGGGTGCTGATGTGTGGACCATCCACCTCCAGCCCTTCCACCAAGTGAACCCGCAGGGAATGGCAGCAATCCCGCAACAGGGTCATGGCATGGAGCACATTGAATCCCAACAGTGGTTTATAGACATTCATCTGCAGATGGCCGCCGCACCCCGCCATGGTGACCGCACTGCTCTGGCCCAGCACCTGCACCGTGGCCATGGCCACGGCTTCACACTGGGTGGGGTTCACCTTGCCAGGCATGATGGAACTGCCCGGTTCATTGGCAGGGAGCCGCAATTCACCAAAACCGGCCCGGGGACCCGAGGCCAGCAGACGGATATCATTGACGATCTTGTGAAGTCCCATGGCCAGTTGGCCGCTGCGGTCCATCAGGTCCACCAGGGCGTCATGACACCCCATCACCGCAAAGCGATTGGGGGCCACATACCAGTTCTGCCCACTCCACTGGCGCAGGTGCTCACACACCAGCTCCCCAAACGCCGCTGGCGCCCCCAAGCCTGTCCCCACCGCCGTACCCCCCAGGGGTAAGGGTTGGAGCCCGGTGAGGGAGTCCCGCAAACGCCGCTCGGCATCCAGGAGTTGGGCGGCCCAGCCCCCCATCTCCTGGGCCACCGTGAGGGGCACTGCGTCCTGAAGGTGGGTGCGGCCAATTTTCACCACATCCGTCCACTGGGCCGCCTTGGCGGACAATGCGGCGATCAGCTCCGCCAAGCTGGACAACAATTGCTGCACACTGTCTCCCGCCGCCAGGTGAATGGCCGCGGGAAACACGTCGTTGGTGGACTGGGAGCGGTTCACATGATCATTGGGGTGGACCGGCCACTTCCGGCCCCGTTGCCCACCGCCCAACTCCGAGGCCCGATTGGCGATGACCTCGTTCACATTCATGTTGGTCTGGGTGCCGCTGCCGCTCTGCCACACACTGAGGGGAAATTGATCATCAAAACGGCCAGCCAACACCTCATCACAGGCCGCCACAATCCAGCGGCAGTGTTGTTCATCCAGCACGCCAAGCCGGGCATTGCTCAGGGCCGCCGCCTTTTTGATGCACCCCAGGGCGTGGATGATCTCCATGGGCATCCGATCCGGACCAATGGCAAAGCTGCGGATGGCCCGCTGGGTCTGGGCGCCCCAATAGTGCCGGGCCTCCACAGTGACTGGTCCCAGGCTATCGGTTTCCAGGCGTGGGGAATCAGCCATGGGGAGGGGATACCGTTGCCGGCCACCAGCTTGCCATGCCACTGCTACGCCACACCTGATCCAATGCCCCCGGAGCCAGGCAAGGGAGCCGGGGCACCTGGCCCAGGAGGCGCGTGCGACCCAACTGGGGCAACACGGTGGCGTTATCGGCAAAGCCATCCCCGTTCAACACCAGCCCCAACACCGGGATGCGGCGTCTACGCAGGGCCTCCAGACTCAGCAAGGTGTGGTTGATGGTGCCCAGCCCGGCCCGGGCCACCAGCACCACCGGCAGCGCCCATTCCGCCATCACGTCAATCTGCAACAGGTGGCGGGTGATGGGCACCAGCAGACCCCCTGCCAACTCCACCACCAGCCCCTTGTCCTCCCCATCCTCCGGCGGCCAGAGGCGCTGGCGCTCTAGGGTGATTCCCTCCTGCTCAGCAGCCCAGTGGGGAGAGGCGGGATATCGAAGGCCATAGGCCTCCGGCACGACGGCGGTGCTGGGGCAGCCGCTGAGCCTTTGCACCTGCTGGCTGTCGCTGGGCTCGGAACTCAGGGGCGGCAAACCGGCCTGGATGGGTTTCCAATAGCGAGCCGCCAGTGCTCGCACCAGCAGGGCCGAGACCACGGTTTTGCCCACCCCCGTATCCGTGCCCGCCACCACCAGCCGTTGGGGCAGCGCCGGAGCAGTGGCATCTGACGGGGATGGGGATGGGTTGGGTGACACCATGGGGCAAGACAAGGGCGTTCCAATGCTGAATAATCGTGCCGCAGCAGCACTGCAATCCTATGGCGAAGCAATTCAGGCTGTCCGAGCCCATGGCAAGGCTACAGAACACAGCTATCGCTTGCCACTTCAACAAGCATTGGAATGCATGGGGGGCAAGGGCCTGCGGGTCCTCAATGAACCCCAGCGGGTGGCTTGTGGTGCCCCGGATCTGGTTGTGGAGCAGGATGGGGTGACCATCGGTTATGTGGAGTGCAAGGATGTAGACGCTCCTCTGGATCAGGTTAAGTCGACCGAGCAGCTTGAGCGGTATCGGCACGGCCTGGCCAATTTGATCCTGACCAACCATCTGGAGTTCCGCTGGTATCTGGAGGGTCAACAGCGCAGGCAAGCATGCCTGGGGTACCTGGACAAGTGTGATGTCATCCGGCTCAACCCGGATGCTTTCCCAGAGACATGCGCCCTTCTTCAGGATTTCTTTGGCGCTGCACCTATGGCCATTAGCCGTTCCGAGGAGTTGGCTCAGCGCATGGCTGCCAAGGCCCGTCTCTTACGGGACACCATGGCCCGCATCCTGGCACAAGAGAACGGCACAGGACCATTGCATGACCTGTGGCAAGTCTACCGCCAAGTGTTAATCACGGATCTATCCGCAGCAGACTTTGCCGATCTACAAGCGCAAACTGCAACCTATGGTCTGTTTGCCGCCCGCTGCAGTCACTTGACAGGAGCACCATTCACGCGCCAATCAGTAGCTTTCCCCAAAACCACCCCATTTCTTCAAGACATATTCGGGCGCATTGCCGGACCTGGTCTTGATCAATCCATAGCATGGATTGTGGATGATCTGGCCCGTCTATTGGACCAAGCCGATATGACGGCAGTGCTGGAAGATTTTGGGCAACGGAGTCAGCGAGAAGATCCTATTATACATTTTTACGAGAATTTTTTGAAAGCTTATGATCCAGAATTAAAAGAGATACGCGGTGTCTATTATACACCTGAGTCCGTAGTATCTTACATTGTACGTAGTGTGGACCGGCTGCTACAGTGCCAGTTCGGGATGTCTTCCGGTTTGGCAGAAATGCCAAGCCCCAGTGACAAACACCGTGTGTTAATTCTGGATCCTGCCGTTGGGACAGGAACATTTCTGCGGGAAGTGATTGTTCAGATTCGCGCCACCCTGGAGCGGCAAGGGCTGGCTGGGGCCTGGCCGGAGTATGTGAAGCAGCATCTGTTACCGCGACTGTTTGGGTTCGAGTTGCTGATGGCTCCCTATGTCATCGGCCACTTGAAACTGGCCCTGGAACTGGGGAATCAAAGCCAAGGTCAAGCCCTTCGGCTTGCGCCTGGCCAACGCCTGAATATCTTTCTCACCAACACTTTAGAGGGTGGCCATCAACAGATGCAAGGTGTCCTCTTGGACCATGCCATTGCTCGTGAAGCTGGCAGTGCTGATGAGATTAAACGGGAAAAAATCGTGATGGTGATCATTGGTAATCCACCCTATTCAGGTCACTCAGCTAATAAGAATTCCTGGATCAACCAACTGCTTAGAGGTGGGAGTGGTGACGGCTCCAGGGGAAGCTATTTCCATGTGGACGGTCAGGATCTGCAGGAGAGAAATACGAAATGGCTCAATAATGATTACGTAAAATTTATCCGTTTTGCCCAATGGCGCATTGAAAAGACTGGTGAGGGGATTTTAGCGTTTGTCACGGATAACAGCTATCTTGATAGTTCCACATTCCGTGGAATGCGCCGTAGTCTGATGGAGACTTTTGATCAGATCTACCTGCTGGACCTCCATGGCAATACCAGGAGACGGGAGAAAGCCCCTGATGGCGGCAAGGATATGAATGTGTTTGACATTCAACAGGGTGTTGCCATTGGTTTCTTTGTCAAGCATGGCAAAAACTCCCGCAAAACGGGCAAAGGGGTGTTCCATGGGGAGCTCTGGGGTGAGCGGGAAGCCGGCCCCGGTGGCGGGAAGTATGGCTGGCTTGCAGCCAACACTGTGGAGACCACGCCATGGACCCCTTTAACGCCCCAGGCGCCCCTCTACCTCTTTGTACCACGCAATCAAACCATCAACAAAGACCATGAGAAGCTCTGGTCAATCGTTAATATCTTTTTATCTGTAACCACATCGGCAGCCACAGGAATTGTCACCACCCATGACCAACTTGCAATTTCCTGGACCAGGCAAGAGATGATCGATAAGGTGGAGCGTTTTCTGAAGACAACATCAGAAAAGGAGGCCCGTCGGATTTGGCGTTTGTGTTCCCAAAACCAATGGCAGTATGAACGTGCCAAGAGGGAGCTTGCCAGTGGACTGTGGCGTCGCCAGATTAGATCCATACTTTATCGTCCCTTTGATAAGAGAATAACCGTATTTAATCGCAATGTTGCTGTCAACAGGCGCGAGCATGTAATGAGGCATATGTTGTCAGACCAAAACCTTGCGCTTTGCATCGGTCGTGCTGGCCAGGTCATCGGCTTAAAGCAATGGGATGTTGCGTTTGTCTCACGGAACCCAACCGATCTGAATCTTTTCCGGCGGGGGGGCAATCGCCTTTTTCCTCTCTATCGGTACCTGGCTGAAGAGGATGTTAAAGTTAGTTCAACCAGGAAACATAATCTCAATCCAGACTTCATCAATGCCAGCTCTGCCGCCCTCCATCTGGAATTTGTCCCCCATGGACCAGGGGATCTGGTGACCAGCTTTGGCCCGGAGGATGTGCTCCACAGCATCTATGCCGTTCTCCACAGCCCAGCCTATCGCCAGCGCTATCAAGACCATTTGAAATCAGACTTTCCCCTCTTGCCCCTAATCAGCAGCAAAGCCCTTTTTGCAGCCCTCGTTCACTTGGGTCAGCAGTTGGTTACTCATCATTGTCTTGAAGCGGAAGAATGTGAAGAAGCATCTGAATTTCCCCACAGCGGTCATAATCATGTTGAGGCAGTATCCTATAGGCCGCCCCACCATCACCATCCCGGCCAAGTGTGGATTAACGCCAAACAATGCTTCCACGGTGTATCTCCTGAAACCTGGACCTTCACCATCGGTGGCTACTGCCCTGCAGAAAAGTGGCTGAAGGACCGTAAGGGCCATGTGCTTTCATTTACAGACATCCGCCACTACCGCCGCATCTGCGCTGCCCTGGCTGCAACATCCTATCTGATGGCCAGCATTGACAAGACCATTGCCGCTCACGGCGGTTGGCCCTTGGCATGAGGCCGGACTGATGCAGTGTCTCCATGGACAAACTGCCCTATTTTAACCCGAGTTCTGTATAAGGGGATTGGAGGGAAGATCCTCTTGCCTTGGTTGAGTGCTGTGGGAAGCCTGATGGGAAGAGGGAAGAGGGAAGAGGCGACCCTGTTGCGACCTGCCTTCAGGCTGTCCAGCTCTTGGGTGGGGGGGAGGGTGAGGTTCCCAAATCAGGCATGAGCTGATTCAGTATCCATCTGTATCACACAAACGGAAGGCTCCCTCATGACGGATTCTACCATTGCCTTGTTCTGCTGTCTCGATGATTGTGCCAGGCTGGTTGAGGACTGGGAGCGTCACCACTTGATCCCCTCTGATCGCCAGCGCCGACGAGCTGGCAAGCTCTCCCTCGGCGAGATGC
>JAJDUS010000060.1 GCA_022826535.1 Prochlorococcaceae cyanobacterium jk18x1bzbins.87 | reverse complement strand
GCCTGGTCTGCTTCTTCACAAAGCTGCGCTCATAATCGCCAAAATCCAGCTGACCCTCCTTGCTCCACATAGCCTCTCTTTCAATTCCTCACCATTCTAACCTCTTCCCCAAGGCACTGCGACGTTTTCCAGGGTTTCCCTAATTATACCGCAGATCATTCAGGCGGCGCTGGCTAATCTGGATGGCAGACGCCCAGACAGCGATTTTGTCCGGTACCATTATGACAACCTGGCGGATGACAGCGATAGTGCTGATGTTCCCAAGTTGACCTATGCCTTGGCAAGAAGAATAGGGGGGAACCCCCTGATTTTTGCGTCGGGCTTCTCCAGGGAGACACCATCCAGAACGCAGGGCGTCGCTCATGGCTGGACCGCTTTGGCAGCATCGTGGCCCGTCATGTGATCGATGCACTTCAGGGACGTTTTCGTGCATCACCCACTGTTGGCGCGGAATTGACCATGGCTGGGGAAAACCTCACCTGCGCCCCACCGCTGCTGGAGAATGCAAGCCTGTTGTCCAAGGTGCTGGGTTTTGAGATCGTTACCACCCAGGAGTTGTGGAAGACTCCTCCTTCAGCCTGGCGGCAGCAGGCCAGGGCACAGGAGCACAGCTTGCGTTCTGGGGCGAGGGGCCCTCTCCTTCTTCTGTGGCAACGAGGATGATGTCTTCCTCGAGGGGGATGTGACCAGCCTGCTGCTGGGGGCGGACTGGACAGAACTGCGCTGGCGGGCTGGCGCCGCCCTCTCCTACTCCTGGGGCAATGGCCTCTATGACGGCAATGACGACTTGACTGATGGCGCCATCAAGACCACCCCGTGGGGTCTGCTCCCCTATGGCCGCTATGCTCTGACACCGCAGTTGGGGATTGGGCCGCCGCTGGCCATGGATGGGGTGATGTGTCCGTCGAGTCTGAAGAGGGCAACGGGGAGACCAACCCCATCACCATGACCATGGGCGCCGAGGCATGGACGGCATCCTGCTGAACGGGGGCAGCGACGGGCTCAGCCTCTCCGCCACCGCTGATGCCCTCCTTCTGGACATGCACATCGAAGAGACTGGTCTGTTCGGCTTGAGCGATGACACGGTCTCCAGCCTGCGGGTGGGTCGAAGCCACCAGACCTTTCCCCCTGGCCCATGGCGCTTCCCTCACCCCCTCCATGGAGATGGGCATCAGGCAGGACGGGGGTGATGCAGAAACCGGCTTTGGCGCCGACATTCAGAGCCGGCGTCCTCTGGACATCTCCAGAATATGGCATCAGCGGTGCGCTGAAGGGCCGCACCTTGCTCATCCATGCAGCAGAAGACTTCCGGGATCAGGGTCTGGCCCTCTCCTTCTCCTGGGATTCCACCCCATCGTCCAACCGTGGCCCAGCCCTCTCGGTGGACCACGGCCTTGGTGCATCAGTCGACGGTGATCTTGATGTTTTCCTGGGTCCCGGTTGGGAAGAGGTGACAGAGACCATCTTCCCCAGCGGAGACCAGCAGCAGTTTGAGGCACGCTTTGCCTATGGCTTCCCCGTCCAGAACAACCACGTCACCGTCTCCCCTGCTCTGGCATGGAGATCCTCTCTCCGGGGAGGAGAATCACCAGCCTGGGCTTCAGCTTCTCCCCATTCTCCGGCTTGATGCCCCACCTGAGACAGAACCATGGGAAGTCTCCCTGGAGGGGGAGCGGCAGCAGTACAACACCTCCACAACCCCTGACTATTCCCTTCAACTTGGATTCTCCTTCTTCTTCTAGCGTAGCGTCCTAGGGAACCTCTGAACAAGCCAGAGTCGTCCGCCATCAGGCTCCTGCCTCCCCTGTCTCTGCTGGGCTTCCCAAAAGCTCTCAGGGTCTCAAGGGACTTGTTCAGAGGTTCCCTAGAAGTAGAGTAGAGGGATGGCGGTTCAAGGAGTAGGCCCAGGTCAGGCGGTGGTCGCCCTCCAATCCCCCCCGCTGCCGCACGGCATGGTGCAGCGTGGGCACATCCTTCTGGCCTGCGCTGAGGGAGAGTCTCACCTGGCTATTGCCAAGCGATTGGGCATCAGCCCCGCCACCATTGGCAGGTGGCGCCGTCGCCACCATGACCACGGCATTGAAGGACTTCAGAACGAACAGCGCCATGGCCGCCCCCGCACCCATGGTGACCAGCCTGTTGCCCAGGTGCTCAATAGGGCATTGCAGAGTAGGCCATCCCATGCCATCCATGGGCATCCCTATCATGGCCCAGCACACGGGCATCTCCAGGTCCACCGTCCATCGGTGGTTCCAGTTGTTCAATCTGCAACCCCATCACCGACGGCATTTCAAGATCTCCAACGATCCCTATTTTGTAGATAGGGTACAGGAGAGGGTGGGTTTCTACCTGAGACCACCGGATCATGCCGTCGTCCTCTGCGTGGATGAGAAGAAGCAAATCCAGGCTCTGGAGCGAACCCAGCCCATGCTGCCCCATAGGGAAGGGGTCACCCATGATAATGTCCTTGTTCGCTGCCCTGGCTGTGGCCACCGGCAATGTACTGGCGTAGCAAGCACCGCCATCGACATCAGGAGCTCCTCCCCTTCCTGCAACAAATTGACGGGACAGTGGCCCAAAAATCTGGACATCCATGCCCGGTAGCAGTGGGGCAATACGCTGCCAGAGCTGATCACTAATGACAAAGCGGTGGTGGGTCATGCCCAACCGCCTTGCTCACAACTCAACCACAACGCCATGCTCAATGGCAAACCCTTTTGTCCACAGGCCCTAGGGTCAGGACTCATCGCCAGAACAGGACGGTGGCGGCCAGGGGGATGGCAGAACGGAAGACGTGGGCGCAGCGGTCGTAGCGGGTTGCAATGCGCCGCCAGTCTTTCTGTCGGGAAAAAAGATTCTCGATTTTATGACACTTGCGATAAAATATCTTGCTGTAATGCACTGATTTCTTGCAGCAGCGACGGGACGGAATGCAAGGCGTGATGTCCTGCTGGGACAGCATCTTACGGATTTTGTTGCTGTCATCCCCTTGATCCCCCATCACCGTTGCCACAGGCGGCAGGTCTTTGCGCACCACATCGGCACCGGTGAAGTCACTGCATTGCCCCTCATTCAGGTGGAGTCGCAGGGGACCACCTTTGCTATCACAGACCCCGTGGAGCTTGCTGGTCATGCCCCCCTTGGTGCCACCAATCAGGCGAGGCCCCCCCTTGTTGAGGCTGCACGCCATGGGATGGGCTTTGATGTCAGTGGCGTCAATCATCAGGACCGCTGGGCTCTGCGGCATCGGGCGGCTCTGCGGAGTTGGATGCTGACAACTCAGAAAAGATCAGACCAAAAACACCCTTGTCTCGCCAGCGGCGGCAACGGTTGTAGAGGGTTTTGTGGGGGCCATAGGCGGCCGGGGCATCCACCCAGCGCCGCCCCTTCTGAATGACGTGGATGATGCCGCTCAACACCTTCCTGTCCTCCACCCGCTTCACACCACGTTCCTTGGGAAAAACAAAGGGCGGATGCCATCAACCTGCTCCGCGCTGAGCCCCAAAAGCTGGGCCATCACCCCTCTCCTCCTGGTGCTCTCTTGGGGCTCCCTCTCTGCTGAGAGGGTCATTACCTGATATTATGAGTCCTGACCCTAGGGTCGGACTTATCACCAGAAGAGGCCAATGGCAGCCAGGAGGATGGCAGAACAGAAGACGTGGGCGCAGCGGTCGTAGCGGGTTGCAAGACGCCGCCAATCCTGCAATCGGGAAACGAGAGCCTCGATTTTGTGACGTCTGCGATCCAGCCTCTTGTGGTCATGGACTGGTTTCTTGCAGCAGCGACGAGGCGTGATGCAAGGCGGGATGCCTTGCTGGGACAGCATCTTACGGGTTTTGTCCCCATTGTATCCCTTGATCCCCCATCACCACAGCAGCAGGCGGCAGGTCTTTTGGCGCCCCATCAGCACCAGTGAAGTCACTGCATTGCCCCTCCGCAGGTGGAGCCACAGGGAACCACCTTTGCTGTCGGCCATAGGGAGCTTGCTGGTCACACCTCCCTTGGCGCGCTGATCAGGCGGTCCCCCCCTTGTTGAGGCTGCACGCCGGGGGGCAGGCTTCGAGACCAGTGGCGGCAATCCAGGACCTGGGGGCATCCACCCAGTTTAGCCCCTTCTGAATGACGTGGATGATGCCGCTCAACACCTTCCTGCCATTCACTTGCTCCACACCCCGTTCCTTAGGGAACAAGGGGCGGATGCCATCAACCTGCTCCGCGCTGAGCCCCAACAACTGGGCCATCGCCCATCCTCCTGCTGCTCTCCTGGGGCCCCCCTCTCTGGTGAGAGGATCACCCCTCACATGATGGGTCCTGACCCTGCTCGCAGAGCATGGGGAAAAGCTTCCACCCAAGGGGAAGCCCCCTCATGGGAGAATTCCATTGTCCCCCTGTTCTGCCATGTTTACCCGATTTCCCTGAAGCTGGCTCTTCGGGTAGGGTCAGAACCGGGGGTTAAATCCGGTATTGCCCCATCCGTCCCAGGAACGGCCCTGAAGTCCGGTGCGGCTCCGCTGGGGGGGGCTTGCTGTCCGGGGAGGTGGACCAGGGGGAACGCTCCACGGTCCACAGAATTTTGCCCTGCTGTTTGTGGCGTGTGAAGTGGAATCCATAGTCATGCCTGCTGTTGCGCCAACCGCCGATGCCATGGCCCAACACCATGGTCAACTCCCTGGTGGTGAGCACCAGCCGGGCATCTGCCGCCTCCGCCAGGGCCCGGGACCGTTGCAGTGGATCGACGGGGGGCGGCAAGGGAGCCCAGCGGGCCAGGAAGGTGGCGGCCATGGCGGCCAGTTGCTGGGGGTCGGGGCCGGGAATGGGCCCGGTGGGCTGTTGGGCCGGGATCACCTGTGGCTCCAGCAAGTTCTGCTCCTGGACATTGAAACTGCTGCTGCCCTTGCCTTGGCTCAGGTGTTGATGGAAGCGCTCCGCCAATGCGGCCTGCTCCAGGGTCAGACAACGGCACCGGCCCTGCCGTAGCGCCCTGATCCCCAGGAACGCCAGGCGGCGGTTCACGGTCCTGGGGGTGACCCTCCAACGCCGGGCCAACTCCGCCTGGGAAACCAGGGATTCAACACCATCCATGGGTGACCGCTGCGCCATGTGTGGCCCAGGTTCTAGCGGTTGGCGGCTGTCAGGGCAAGCCACGGCAACACATCCCCCTCCAGTGCCATGGGATTGACACTGCCAGGGAGGGGGATTCGGCAGTAGGGTGGAACCACAAGATCACCCCATGATGCCCAAATCTCTGCAACTGGCCCTGGTTGCACTGCTTGCTGGACTCTCCTGGCAACCCCTGCAAGCCGCCCCCTGGTGGGAAAATTATGGGGAGCGGGAAGATTATCTTTGCAGTAATCAAATTGTGCTCCAATTACGCCGCAATGAGCATCAAGCGTCAATTGAAAATTTTGCTGAGCCCAACAATACGTTATTTCGGGATCCCACGGTGACTGCTGCTGAACGATACGCGGGAACCCGGGTGACCGTGGAGCTGCGGGACGACAAGCTGGAACTTGATTATGGCTGGTCAAAACTTCAGTGTAAACGGCTATGGAAGATTTAGTCCCCCCAGCTTAATTTCATGACCGGCGCCCCTGAACCCCTTCCTGATCACTTGGTGCTCCTTGCACTTGGATTATGCTTAACCCTCACCTTTGCTTTGGTGTATCACGCACGCCCCAGCTCCTGGTACTTCGAGCGGCAGCCTACACCAGGTCACACCCGTGCCTCTGCTGTTAAGTCCTTGGACAGGGGCGAGTCTTCCCCAGATATTGGTTTTGGAGCAGGGTTCGCGGTCAGAACAGAAGGTTGACCAGAAATTCCGGCCCCAGGAATTGCCGGCCATAGCCTTGCCTCAGATGATGATGCCCCGTGAACATCCGGTCCCTCTGCACTGTGGCCTTGGTCTGTACCGTGGCCGCCGCCGTCGCCAAGGAGCCAGGCCCTGGCGGTGGGCTGTCCCTCCAGGTGCGGGGCGGCCCGGGTGCTGCCACCCTTGTGGTCGAGGGGGTCAATCCCCAGGTACGGGGCCAGGCCCAGCCGGTGGATGGCGGCGCCTGGCGCATCAGCTTGACAGGTCTGGAACACCCCATCAAGACCCAGCGGCTTCACGTGGACCAGGCCCCCATGACCATGGTGCGCCTGGCCGCAGATCCACAGCAGGACGGCGTGGGTCAACTGACCGTGGAGGCGGCCCCAGGACAGAGCCTCCCCGTCCCCAGACTCGTCAACATGGGGGACCGGCTGATGGTGCAATTTCCAGGCACCGCCATGGGGCAACAGGCGGCACCGCCACCCCTGGGGGCCATGGCGGTGGACACTGTCCCCTTGCCTGGCCCGGCGTTCATCCCCCTACCCGGCAGCCAATCCATCACCATGGCCGCCAGGGATGCCAGGGCCCAGGACGTGCTGATGGGCCTTCTCCAGGGCACCGGCTATAACTTCACCTTCCTGGGAGGTTCCCAGGGATCCCCCATGGAACCACGGGTCACCGTGGACTTCCGGGATGAATCCCTGCAGAAGGCGGTTCATTTTGTGTTGCTCAGTTCCGGGCTGGAAGGCTATCTGGAGGGCCGCACATTGGTGGTGGGCCCCGGTCTGCTGGGCCGTAATCTCAGATCGAAGGTGTCCAGGGTGATCCGCCTCAATCAGGTGGATGCCGCGGGAGCGGCGGGATTTTTGGCCAACCTGGGCGCCACCATGAGCGTGACCCACTCGGTCACCACCACCGCCACCGAATCCCTCGCCCCGGACCAGGGCACTGCCACCGCCGTTGACGTCGGTCATCAGAGCCAGGTTGCCAGAACCACCGTCACCGCAGCGGTGTCTGAATTTGGAGGGCAGCATGGTCCCCTGCGGGGATTGCGGGGAACCACCGATGAGCGGCTCAACACCATCACCATTGTGGGGCCAACCGACCTGGTGGATCTTGCCCAGGCTTATCTGCAGCAGATGGACCGGCGCAAACGGCAAGTTGCGGTGAAGGTGCGCATGATGAATCTGGATCTCAACCGGAATGAGGCCCTGGACCACAGTTTTTCCGCACGGATCGGGAAGACGTTCATTCTGAGTCAGCCGGGGGAGGCATTGCTCAATCTTGGTGTTTCCAAATCAGCAGAGTTGCTAGGGATGGAATCATCCGAGGAGACGGCCAGTGGTGTGTCCAATCCGTCAGGACTTCATGATCCACAGTATTCCTTCTACTCCCAACTTGAAGCTGCAATTGTCTCCTCTGAGGTGAATCTTTTGGCGGAACCCACGCTGCTGGTTCAGGAGGGGGAATCAGCCAGCATTAACACCACCACCAGCGTGATTACCGGAAACACCACCACCACCAGTGCATCGGGGATCACCCAGACCAGCCAGGCACGGGAGCAGGCAGGCTTAAGCTTGAAGGTTGATGTGAGCAAAATTGACGACAATGGATTTATCTCTCTCAAGGTGAGCCCCAAAGTATCTGTCCCCGCCCCCGCCGGTATCCAAAATGGCGTGCCCATTTTTAATATCACTGAACGGGCCCTGTCCTCCGGCAGTGTGCGGCTCCGGGATGGGCAAACGTTGATTCTCAGTGGGGTCATTCAAGACTCGGACCGGCAGCAGGTGAGCAAGCTGCCCCTGTTGGGTGACCTCCCCCTGCTGGGGAAGCTGTTCCGCGGGTCCAGCCAGACACGGGAGAAAACGGAACTCATTATCCTGGTGACCCCCTCCATCATTCAGGACGACCAGCCGCTGGCGCTCCAGCCTTCTTGAACTCATTCAGGCTACCACTTGCCGGTTTTTCTTCACCAGGGGTCCAATAATGAGCCGGCCCGCCAGCAGAAGGGTCAGCAGGGCAACCAGAAACGGGGCAAGGGGCGCCACATAGGTGAACAGAATCCCTGCAGTGATGGGACCAACGGATGCTCCCAGGCTTTGCAAGGCCTGCAAACTGCCCCTGGTTGCCAGCATCCAGCCGCCGGGAAATCATGGCCCTGACGGAAGGCACCACCAGGCCAATCCCCATGGGGGCAAGACATTGTTCCCCCAGCCATCTGCTAACGGCCCAAGGAGAACACCCTGAACAACAATGGCCATCACCCCCAGCAGGGCACAGACCTGACCCACATCCCCTGGCTGCCCGCCAAGCTCCACGCTCACAAACGGGACGAGAATCGTCACGCAACTGTAGAGAACAATAAAAAACAAGCCAAATCCCAAGCTCAAGGGCCCTACCCGGGGGTGGGTGACTCAAGGTTTGAATCATGTTCTGGAAGGGATTGAGGGAATCCAGGCTGAATGAGGGCTGACGTGCTGTGATGGCAAGGGTTCCCGAGAAAAGAACAGGGTTAACAGCAGGTTCAACAAGGCAATGGCAACGGCAACGGCAACGGCAATGGCGATGGGGAGCGACAGGTGGATCTCCATCAGCCAACTTGCTGCTCCATGTCCAATCACGAAGCCCAGGCCGATGGCAACGCCCACCAGACCCAAGGCTTGCGTGCGCTGTGCCGGCGGGGTAACGTCAACAATCATAGCTTGGGCGGCAGCGGCAGTTCCACCGGTCACCCCATGGAGGATGCGGCCAATGAACATCAGGGCCAGACCAGCAGCCGCACCCCAGTCCGTCACATCGGCAATGGAAGCGCCCAAGACGGCGCCGACTCCAAACAAGCCTACACTCAGGGCAGAGCCGGTGATGCAGATCATCAGCACAGGCCACCTCCCAAAAGGGTCACTCAGGGAGAGCCAATCACCGGCGTGAGCAAAAATTGGAACATGGCATAGCTGCCCCCAGGAGTCCCACCATCAGCCCCACGTGTCGGGCATCCACCACAGGCGCCACCAGAAGCGCCAGCAAGGGAAAGACCATGCTGTCCCCAACACGATCATTGAGCAGGGCGAGAAACGCGCAGAGCAGGGCAATGGATCTCGTCCGGTTCACAATTCAGGTGGATTTTGGTGTGGACCGGGCCTTAGACTACGGCCCAGCCTCTGAAAGCAGTGGCCACCATGACGCAATGACCACAATGCAAGCGGGTCAGCCTGGCCAAGGTATGATCAGCCATTGGTTTCATTCTGTCCAGTTATCTTGCCGCAGAACTCCAGCTTACCAGCACCCCAGGGTCAGGACTCATCACCAGAACAGGGCAATAGCGGTCAGGAGGATGGCAGAGCGAAAGCTGTGAGCACAGCAATCATAGCGGGTTATAATTCACCGCCAGTACTCTCAGTCGGGAAAAGAGAGTCTCGATGCGTGACCCATTCGCTACAACCTCTTGTGGTCGTGGACTGGCTTCTTGGGGTAGCCGGGGTGGGATGCAGGATGAGATCCTCGCCTGGGACAGCATCTTACGGATTTTGCCCCTGCCATACCCTTGCTTCCTAATGACCGCGGCCACGGGTGGCAAGTCCCTCAGCACCCCCCATCAGCACCAGCGAAGTCATTGCATTGCCCTTCCCTCAGGTGCAGCCGCCGGGGATGCCCTTTGCTGTCCCAGACCCCATGGCGCTTACTGGTCATGCCCCCCCCCTTGGCGCGACCAATCAGCCGGGGGGCTGCACCTGCAGGGGGTTTTGTGGGGTCCATCGGCAGCAGGCCCCCCCGTTCCTTGGGGAAGAAGGGGCGGATGGGCTCAATCTACTCCTCCCTCAGCCAAAACAACTGGGCCACCACCCATCCTCCCGGTGCTCCCTTCTACCTCCTGCTCCATTGCTACCGTGCCCAGAAAACCGGGATCTACTTTGCCGATAGCACCAAGCTGGAAGTTCATTGTAATGCACGGATCAGGCGGAACAAGGTGTTCCAAGGGCTGGCCCAGTGGGGCCGCACCTCCATGGGCTGATTCTTTGGCTGCAAGCTCCACCTGCTCATCCACCACCAGGACCAGATCATGGCCCTCAAGATCACAGGGGACGATACGGATGATCACCCACCCTTGGAGCCCATGACCGCTGCTCTGCGGGGCAAGGGAGTCGGCGATAGGGGATCCATTGCCAACTCCCCCACGAAGCGCCTATGGCAGCAGGGTCTCCACCTGCTCACTGGCATTGCCGCACCATGAAGAACCTCCTCCTCCCCCTGCTGGACAAGCTGCTGCCGAGAAAACGATCCACCATTGAAACCCTCTTGACCACGCTGAAGTCAGAGATGGGACTGGGGCACAGCCGCCACCGCCCTCCCCCCCAATGCCTTCGTCCATGGTCCTCTCCCGCCTGGTGGCTTGCTCCCTGGTCCATCCCAAAGTCAACATCGACACAGTCGCCATCCCCAATCTCTCCTGACCTGATCCGGAACCGGAGTTTCTTTCGCTCCACACCGCCCCACTTTCCAGAACGAAGCCGGGATCAGCTGGGCCCAGCAACACGCCCGTTGGTTCTGAAGGCCAGGGGCTAATCCCCAGCCACCGCCAGCTTCACACCTGCAAGGTGCTTCACGGCTGCGTAGCCTGCCCATAGATAGCTAACACCATGCAGTTCAACAGCAAGCTGAAGACCCATGAACAACAACCCGCCTGCCGCCCTTGGGGATGCAATCCACGTGGAGGGCCTGAAGATGTGGGCACGGGTGGGGGTATTACCGGAGGAACGCAGCCTGGGGCAGTGGTTTGTCATGGACCTCACCATTTGGCTTGATCTGGCCCCTGCGGGCCGGTCCGACGACCTATCCCTCACTGTGGACTACGGCCAGGCCGTGGCTGCCATCCAAGCCTGTGCCGAGCGAATGGTGTGCCACACGGTGGAGTATTTCTCCGAGCAGATCCTGGACCAGGTGGGGGAGATGTGTGGACCATGCCCGGTCCGTCTCATCCTGCGCAAATGTCATCCCCCCATCCCTGGCTTTGATGGCTCCATCAGCGTGGAACGCTGGCGATTCGCCGGCTGACCACTGGCTGTCCTGGCATACAAGCCCCTCCCCGTCATTTCCATGAAAGCGGGACTCCGCCACCCCTCACCATGAAAGGGCCATTGCCAGACCCTCTGCACAGGACTCCACAAGTGTCTTGGAATGGTGGAGGCCCGCCCGTTGATCACTGTTCTCCCGATGGCCCCTGATCCAGAACCCGGGTTTGCCAAGGGAGGACCGGAGAACCCCTCCAGTGTTCCAGAGGGATTAGACCAGGAGTGAATTGGCTTGGGAAGCACAGGAGGGAAGGAGCAGCAGTGGGACTCCAGCAACTGGGAGTGTAGCCGCGTGAAGAAGCAAGCCAGGAAGGAGAAGTTCCTCCAGAAGATGGGGGCGGCGCTGCCCTTCTCAGCGTTGCTGAAGCTGATGGAGCCTTTCTATCCCCAAGGAGGCCCTCAAAGAGGAAGACCGCCTATGGGCCGGAGACCATGGTGCGGCTTCACTTGATACAAGAACTGGTGGTCCCTGAGGGACGAAGCCATGGAAGACGCCCTGATTGACAACGGCGCCATCCGCCGCCTCGCAGGGATTGATCTTGCCAAAGACAACATCCCGGATGCCACTACCATCTTGGCGTTCTGCCATGTTGTGGAACAACATCACTTGGCCAAGGAGATCTTCAAGACGGTGGGGCAGTACCTGGAAGAGAAAGGCCTGCTGCTGCGGGAGGGAACGGTAGTCGATGCCACCATTATCCATACTCCCATCTCCACAAAGAATGAGAAGAGGGAACGAGATCTACAGATGCACCAACCCCGTAAAGGGAACCAGTGGTTCTTTGGCATGAAAGTACACTTGGGGTGGATAAGGATTCCGGCTTGATCCACTCTGTGGCCACCACGGTGGCTCACGTCAGTGATGGGGTGGTGGCAGCAGGGCTATTGCATGGAGAAGAGAGGTGGTCTATGGGGATGCAGGCGACCAAGGCCTTGAGAAGCGAGAGGAGATGGCAGGACCAGAGGTGGACTGTCGTATCGCCATGAGACATGGGAAGTGCCACCGCTGACCTGAAGATGAGGAAGAGACAGTACACAGTGGATGGAGTGGGCCAAGGTGGAGCACCCCTTCGGTGTGCTCAAGCAGCAGTTTGGATTACGGAAAACCAGGGGACGGGGCCTGGCCAAAAATCACAGCAAGGTGACGATATTAGCCACCCTGACCAACTTATTCCTGGGCAGGAAGAAGTTATTAGCCTTGGCAACACAGGAGCAGTGTGTCAACCCACTGTTCTGAGACCGCTATCAAGATCAAGAAGGGACATCCCAAGGGCAAAGTAGACTGTTTTGCCCCTCAGAAAGCGCCTTGAGAGAAAAGAGAGCAGCTCCACTGAATTATCCTCCTGGCTCGCACGGTTCTCCAGCGATTCCTTAGGAATGGCCAGAAATTCTCCACTAACCAGGCATAGTCTGACGGTTTTAATGTGACACATCTTGAAATCGTTATTTCTGCCCCCATTGACGATGCCTACCGCAAGCAAAGCCCCCCTATGGATCTGTAGGGTTCAGATACGTGACAGTCATCAGAGATGCGTATTCAGCCCATGGCACTCTCCCCATCTTGAGGGCTGCCCTGTCCACGGCCAGCTAAACTGAACCCATCGCTTTGCCCACCTTGACCCTCCCCCAGCCTGGCCTCATCAGCGGAGACGCCCTATCCCCCCCGAAGCGACCCAACCGTCAGGGCCGCTTTGGGCGCTTCGGAGGCCAGTATGTACCGGAAACCCTGATTCCTGCCCTGCAGGAGTTGGAGCAGGCAGCAGCTCAGGCCTGGCGGGATCCAGCCTTCACAGAGGAACTGAACCACCTGCTGCACACCTATGTGGGTCGGCCCACCCCTCTTTATGAGGCCACCCGGCTCACGGAGCACTACCAACGTCCCGACGGTGGTCCGCGCCTTTGGCTCAAGCGGGAAGATCTCAACCACACCGGCGCCCATAAGATCAATAACGCCCTGGGTCAAGTGCTTCTGGCGCGTCGCATGGGCAAAACGCGGATCCTGGCGGAGACTGGCGCCGGTCAACATGGGGTGGCCACCGCCACGGTCTGTGCCCGCTTCGGGCTGGAGTGCGTGATTTATATGGGCGCTGAAGACATGCGCCGTCAAGCATTGAACGTGTTCCGCATGGGCCTGTTGGGGGCCCAGGTGCGCCCTGTCACGGCAGGCACGGCCACCCTCAAGGAAGCCACCAGCGAAGCCATCCGCGACTGGGTCGCCACTGTGGAATCCAGCCATTACATTCTGGGCTCCGTGGCCGGCCCCCATCCCTATCCCCGGTTGGTGCGGGATTTTCACCGGGTCATTGGGGAGGAAACCAAGGAGCAGTGCCGGAAAGCCTTTGGTCGCCATCCCGATGTGCTCATGGCCTGTGTGGGGGGAGGGTCCAACGCCATGGGGCTGTTCCATCCCTTTGTAGAAGACCAGCGGGTGCGGCTCATCGGGGTGGAAGCCGCCGGTGAGGGCATAGCCACTGGCCGCCATGCCGCCACCTTGACCGCTGGTCGTCCGGGCGTGCTCCATGGGGCCATGAGTCTGCTGCTCCAGGATGGGGAGGGGCAGGTGTTGGAAGCCCATTCCATCAGCGCCGGCCTGGACTATCCGGGCGTAGGTCCGGAGCACAGTTACCTGCAAGACATTGGCCGGGCCGACTACGTGGCCGTCTCCGATGAGGATGCCCTGGCGGCCCTGCAGCGGCTCAGCCAGTTGGAGGGCATCATCCCCGCCCTGGAAACAGCCCATGCCCTGGCCTGGCTGGAAACCCTCTGCCCCACCCTCCCATCGGGAACCGAAGTGGTGATCAACTGCTCTGGCCGGGGAGATAAAGACGTGAACAGCGTGGCGGAGCGGTTGAAGCGGGGGCTGGGGCGGGGGCTGGGGCTGGGGTGAGTGGGGCCTGTATCACCATGCTCACCAAGCTGAGAGTGCGTAACTTCAAGTGCTTTATTGCTGGGGCAATGCGACGAGGCGGCAGGACAAGAACTGGCCAGCCGTTCGCGCAAACTGGAGGATCACGGTCACGCCGCTGGCTGATGTTTCTCCCTGCCAATAAACTAGACTCAATACGCCGAGTGGGGGGTGAGTATGAAGTCTTCCCTTGAGCAGAGCGCTTGCCATCCCCAGCCCGTGGCCATAGAGAGCTTTAATCCAGCAGCGAGTATGCCCTACGGGCTCACCATTGAGCATCTCTGCGGGGCGATGAACGAATTCATTGATTTCATTGGTTTTATTAACCAACAACTCCATGATCGCAGAATCCCGCGGTTAGAGACAATGCTGATGCCTGCAACCTTCTCCTCAATCATTGGAGAGTTCATGGTTTCTACCATTCCAAAGCACTGCCCGACAATTGTCAAGAATGGCTATCACAATGGCCATCCAGATCTGGTGCCGAAGGGAATCTTCCCCAACGACACGGTGCAATATACCCAGGAAGGAATAGAAGTCAAGGGCTCACGCTATCCTCGGGGTTGGCAAGGGCACAATCCAGAGAGTGTATGGCTCATGGTGTTCTACTTTGCATCGAACCGTCCCGGTGATAAGGAGAAAGGAATCCAGCCCTTCCCATTCCACTATTTAGGAGTTTTTGGTGCTCGTCTTGAGAAGACGGACTGGACATTTTCAGGTCGTTCAACTGCCAGCCGCCGCACGATCACAGCCGCCATCAACCCCAGTGGCTACGGCAAGATGGTGAGCAACTGGCTCTACAGGAGTTCTGGCCCCAAACTCTAGCTGCGCCTGCCCGTTGCAGGAGGGCAACCCACCTGTTGGCCCATTGGTTGGCAGTGCATGGAGTTGGGGGACCGCCTTGCCAGCCAATGTGTAGTAGTCCCTGTGCCGTTCTATGCCAATGGAGTGGTAGCCCACTGCCTCTGCTGCTGCGATGGTGGATCCGGAGCCCATGAAGGGATCCACGACGATGCCTTCACCCAAAGGCAAGGCTGACCACACCAGTTGACGCATCAGTGACTGCGGTTTTAGGCTGGGGTGGTTGGCAATGGAGCGCTCGCGCCGAGGCGTTCTCTCACTGGGAATCACGTCAAGGAACGGCTTGCCGTCCATCCTGCGCCGTAGTCCCCCGGTCCCATGGGTCCGTAAGCACTCACGCAGGGGCATTCCCTTGGGAAGGGGCTTGCGGAAAAGACCCCAAGGCTCATAGCTGCCCCGGGGGAGCGAGCACACGTCCGGGAACTCCTGCTCCCCTAGCTTGGGCCGGTCGCCACCGCGCAGGGTCTGGATCAAGCGGATGATCTGGGTGCGGAATTCAAGCCCGTCGTCCATCAGGGAGGAGAACACCAGTTGGGACATGAAGGCATTGCAGGCAACGAAAACATGGGCTCCGGGTTTCAGCTTGGGCAGCAGGATGGTTGCCCATTCACGGAAGAAATGGCGTACTGCCTGGCGCTCCTGGTGATCCAGTGCTGTGAAACGGGGCAGCGGCGCCCTCTTATTGCCGTCAAAGGAGGGTGGGATGCGCCAGATGCCCGTCTTGCCGCACTGCCGTTGCTCAAGCTCCCGCGCTTCGTATTCCCGGACGCCGTAGGGCGGGTCAGTGACGACGGCGTCAATGGAGTTTTCCGGCATCTTCCTCAACCAATGGAAGCAGTCGGCATGCACCATGAGAGAGTGGCCATAGGTGCGGTGCGGGAAATTAAACCCAGGGAGTTGCGGCGTTTTTGGATCGATGCCCATGGTCGTTTTTCTGTGTCGGCAAGTCAACTTAAACACTTTAGAACCTATGTATTACAGCCGTGACCAACTCTCCAGCAGGACCCACCCAGTCAGTCTCTGCAGGTGATTGCTCAGCAGACCGGCATTACCCTCAGCAGCCAACACCTTAGAAAGGAAGGTTGATCAGGCCCTGATATCTGCTGAGATGTCCTCCGACCCCGCCAAAAGGGACGCCACTGCCTCATCTGTGATCCTGCCCTCCTGCAGTAATCCCTCCAGGCGCTGACGCAGCAGATGCTGGTGACGGAACTGGGCGCCGGGTTGGTGGAGCAACGCCATGGCTCTAGGCGTTCCACGGCCCTAGTGTAAGCCAAACTCCGGGCTAAAGGGAGGCCTGTTGCCATGCTCACCAAGCTGAGAGCTCGTAACTTCAAGTGCTTTGAGGATGTGGAGATTGACCTGGGGAACCCCGTGGTGCTCATTGGCCCCAACAACTCCGGCAAAACCACCCTCCTGCAAGCGCTGGCCCTGTGGACCATTGGTCTACAACGCTGGCAGGAGAAGCGATCAGAGCGCCAGAGCCAGGCCCGCAAACGACCTGGGGTGACCATCAACCGTCAAGACCTGCTCACCATTCCCCATCCCCAAGCCAACCTCCTCTGGCGAGATCTGCAAACCCGTTTCACCAGTCGCAGCGAAGACGACAAACAGGAGACCAAAAACATTCGCATTGAGTTGATTGTCAGTGGCGTGGATCACCAAGGCCCCTGGGAGTGTGGTTTGGAATTCGACTATGCCAACCCGGAATCGTTTTACTGCCGTCCCCTGCGACGGAGTGATGCCCCCCAGGAGCGGATGCCGGTTCCTGAGCAGGCCGCTGGGGTGAAGGTGGCCTTCTTGCCGCCCATGTCTGGCCTGGCCGCCATTGAGACCCGTCTGGATCCAGGTGCCCTCAATGTGCGCATCGGTGAAGGCCGCACCGCCGAGGTGTTGCGGAATCTTTGTTATATTGTGAATCAGAAACAATCCAAGGAATGGGCTGAATTGACACACCAGATTGACACGCTTTTTGGGGTGCAGCTCAATGCGCCTCGTTATCTGGAGGAAAGAGGTGAGATCACCATGAAATACCAGCAGAAGCATTCTCGCAAGAAGGGGAAAGCCTTGGAACTGGATCTCTCCTCCAGCGGAAGAGGTCTACAACAAACTCTGCTGATCCTGGTCTATATGTATTCCAATCCTGGGGCAGTGGTGCTTTTGGATGAGCCGGATGCCCATCTGGAGATTCTTCGCCAGCGGCAGATCTACACATGCATTAAGGAGCTCGCTGAGAAAAGCAATAGTCAAATTATGATTGCCAGCCATTCAGAGGTGTTATTGAATGAAGCGGCCACAGGGCAGGATCAGATTATTGCCTGTGTTGGCCATCCCCACGCCTTGGCCCAGGGGAAAAAAAGCGAAGTTCTCAAAGCGCTGACATTTCTGGGTTTTGAGGACTACTACCAGGCGGAGCAAACCGGCTGGATTTTGTATCTGGAAGGTTCAACGGATTTCCTCATTCTCAAGGCCTTTGCCGAGAAACTGGAACACACCGCTGCCCAGGAGGCTCTTGCCAAGCCTTTTGTCAAGTATGTGGGCAATACAGTGAAGGAAGCGCGGCGCCATTACTATGGTCTCCGGGAAGCCAGTCCTTCCCTCAGAGGCTTGGCTCTCTTTGACTACCTTGAAGAGGACAGTCATCTTCTGCAGCATGACAACGGAGAGTCTCCCCAGGGAACCTTACAGGTTCTCATGTGGCAAAGAAATGAAATTGAAAATTATTTCTGTACCCAGGAAATCCTTCAGTCCCATGTGAGTCCTACAGCCGGGAGCCAAGCAAAACTTCAACAGCTTACCATTCAGGCAGAGACACAACGCAATGCCATGAACGAAGCGATTGAGGAAATCACCAATGCCCTCCGCTCCCTTGGTAAGGGTTCACCCTGGGACGCCAAGACCAAAGCCAGTGACGATGTGCTTGTGCCTATCTTTAAGGCCTATTCACACAGACTAGGAATGCATAATGAAATGAGCAAGAAAGACCTGTATAAACTGGTGGCCTCTATTCCCTCACCGGAAGACATTGACCCGGAAGTGACCACCAAGTTGGATGCCATTGCCGCGGTGGCCGAGGCGGCCCAGCCCGGTGGCACAGCTTGATGCAACGCTGGCGCCCTGTGTCCCGACCCTGAAGCACCCCCCGATCAAGTTGCCAGTCTTGTTGTCCCTGTGAGCAGGTATTGGATGGGTTCTCGACCGCACCGCGGCAAGGCTTCCACGGCCCTGGCGACAGTGAGTTGTTGCAATGTTTGGGAGACTGACGGTTGTTGGATGCGCCAAAGCATTGCCAGTTCAGCCTGGGTTTGTGTTGCGGCTGGATCTGTCGCGGCCCAACACAGGACACGCTCCCAATATGTGGCCCCTAACCGCCTCTGCAACTCCAACTGGTTTCGCCGCTTGAGCACTGGCAGCAGATCATCCAGGCTGATGGGCATGGCCGCATCACCCATGGCGGCAAGCCCCAGCAAGGCTTGCATTCCATCCTCCAGGCTTTTCAACAGGCCCCGCAGGTCTCCACGGAAAACGCCATATAACTGTTCCACCACGGCATCCGTGATGGGTGCCCGCCATGGCCGGGTGGGGTCCAGTTGGAGGGCCTGATAGCGGCGATCCAGGAGTTTGTACATGTCGGGCAACGGCAACGGGTCCAGCACAACAGGGTGACTAAACACCGAGCGAATCTGGGTATGGCGCTGCACCACGGTGCCCACGGCATCGGTGGTGCCCACCACAACCAAGTGCAGCCCATCCAGCAGTAACGCCTGATCCCGGATGCTCCTCAGCACATCCGCTGCCCGCTCTGTGGCCGCCTCGGTGAGGTTTTCGAGGTTGTTCAGATGGAGGAGCACCCCTTGGGATCCCTTCGTTAAAGCATCATTGAGCAGATCCCGGAGCAGACGGGGGCCATCCAGTATCAGTGCGCTGGGAGGGTTGGAGATCACTGCCGAGCGGCTGGCGCCACCGCCAAAACCTGCCACCGACAGATGGGCGCCCCCGCCCTGGAGTCGGAAACTGCGCACCAACTGTTGTGCCGCCTCCACCACCGGGCCTGTAGCGTCGGGGTTGCAAGCCAGGACGGCATCGTAGGCACCGGCAAGTCACTGCCCCAGCAGCACCTCACTGCTACTCTCTGCGGTGATGGAGATCAGCTCATCCGCCACCCAGTAGCCCGCCGCCAAGGCATCGGCTTTGACGGCCTGAACCAGTGTGGTTTTACCGAGGCCAGGGCGACCGGCAACGGCCTGTCCGGAGCTGCGGCTGCCGCCGATGGTGGACAACAACTGCTGCCGCTCCTGCTCCCGCCCCACAAACAGGCTGGTTGGCGTCACCTTGGAGCCCTGGTGAAGGGTGGCTTGGCAGTAGGCAGTAGGGGGAGATTGCAGGTTGTAGGGCCTCCAGAGGTTGGGCAACGCCATGGCTGTGGTATTGGCTGGGGGGCAGACTACGGCAATACAAAGGAGATATTGGCATTTTTGCCGATACTGGTTCTGGACATTTCTGGTGTTTCAGACCCAGGATGGGCCATCCCATGGGTCTTTGCGCGCTGGGCCAAGATCGTGGAGAACGCCGTGAAAGAGTAGCAGCACTTAGCCGCCCTTCGGGGCGGTTTTTTAGTGCCAGTAATCCACGGGGGTTTTGCGGGAGTGTAGAATGAGGGTGTTCCATTGCATTAATCCTATGACTAAGGCACCTCTGAACAAGTCGGAGTCATCCACCAACAGACTCTCACTTCCCCTGCCTCCACAGGGCTCCCCAAAAGCTCATCAGACCCTAAGGAGACTTATTCAGAGGTTCCCTAAGCAATCACAGCTAGTGGCTTTAGCCGCGTTTGTCGTTTTTTTGCTTGTGGTTGTTTCAACTGAAAGAACCCCTGATTGGACCCCTGCCCGGCGAGCTGGTGCCAGATCCCTCAAAAGTGAATGCTTATGGCTTTTCCCTGAATTTAGGAAATTCCATGAAGTAGTCAAAAAGTACTACGAAGTGCGTATTGAGGTCACCAAGCATCGCACGGGTATGGTAATCGATCCCCTCGTGTACTATTTTGCCTGGGATGATTTTACGGGTCTGGCAGATTACCACTGCGCGGCAGCCCTATTGAAGGGGGAGGAAAACGTCGTGTCTCGGATCAAAATAGACTATACCGACAAGAAGCGGTATCTTGCCTATGACATCCCGTCGGGCAAATGGGTGATTGATTTCGGGCATGGTGACGGCTTTGAGCCTGCGCCTGGTTTTGACTAACTTAACGCTACAGTTCGCAATTCTCCTTGATGTCTAATGGCAACGACCATGGTCATTACAGCTAAAGCAGAGTGCCCAATCCTTACGATAGTTATGAGATTGGTCGCGATACTTCCGATCTTCTTCGCAGACGGTCTTGAACACCGACAAGTTCCATGATGATTGATCGGATTCAGATATTATTCAGACATCAGGAATCACTTTTTTATTTTTGCCGCTAGGGTCTTGGAGAATCACACAAGAGCTATACTGGAGTTGCTGTTCTTTTACTGTAGCATAAAGGCGTAGAGCAGAAAGAAATACTTCTGAGCGGTCTTTTCCCAACCGTCTCTCAAGCTGCTCTATGTCATGATCCATTTCAGGGTTCATCACCAGCGTATACTGCTGGTTTGTGGGGCTTGGAAGTAAGGGCATGGTGACTAGAAAGATAATGATGGTAAAGTTACCGTTTGAAGTAAATCTTCACCTTATTTAAGAATTAAAATTTTCAGCCCCTAAGGAAAAGTTGCAAGCGTAGTCAAGGGTCGATAAAGGCGTGGCAGAAATGGCGCGACGTAACACGTGCATAGGCAGAACATGGCATGTTCATAGAAGTCACACACTCTATGCCCATGGAATGTGTGTAGAGTGTGCCACAAGCTAAATTGGTCCAATGAACTCAAAGCAACTTAACGCTAATGTTCTTCAAGGCATCAACTCCAGGTTATCAACATTATCTGTGCCAGAAATTAAACTGGCATAAGTGACTATCATCAAGCCACCAGGTTCTGGGCAGAACTCCCTGCTGCCCATCATCCCGGAATCGTGTCTGGCTGTATGCCGGAGTGGGCTCAGCTTCGCTCCATGTAAATCCTCAAGACAGGGTCTGCGTCCCTGGCTCAACCAGGGTAGCCTCAAGCTGGCCCCCACCCCAGCCCATGACGGCCACCAGCGACAAATTGGCCACGGCGGTGGCCGCCTATTGCGCCGAGCTCCAGCAGGTGTACGCTTCCGGTGGCGCCATGGGGGAGCGCTCCAGCTACGGTCCCCTGGCCACCCTCCTCAATGGGGTGGGGGCGACCCTCAGGCCCAAGGTGTTCTGTGTGGGGGAGCTGGCCAATCAGGGGGCGGGCCATCCTGATTTTGGCCTCTATGGGGCCAGGCAACTGCAAAGAGGGGCGCCACGGGAGGGTCAAATCCCGGAGCGGGGGGTGGTGGAGGTGAAAAGGGCCAATGATGATGCATGGCTCACGGCAACCAGCGACCAGGTGAGCCGCTATTGGGAGCGTTACCGGCTGGTGTTGGTCACCAATCTGCGCCACTTTGTGTTGGTGGGGGAGGACAGCGCAGGCCGCCCCGGCAAGCTGGAAAGTTTCCAGTTGGCGGCGAGCGCCGAGGCCCTCTGGCACGGCCTGGACACACCACAGGCCTTTGCCCGCACCGCCGGCGCCGGGCTGGGGGAATATCTGGCCCGTGCCCTGTGCCACCGCGCCGCCCTGGCGGAACCGAAAGATCTGGCCTGGCTGTTGGCCTCCTATGCCCGGGACGGCCTGGCCCGGGTGGAAACGGCGGGGGACGCCCCCCAGTTGGCGGCGGTGCGCTCCGCCTTGGAGGAGGCCCTGGGGGTGCGTTTTGACGGGGAAAAAGGCGTCCGCTTCTTCCGCTCCACCCTGGTGCAAACCCTCTTCTACGGCATCTTTTCCGCCTGGGTGTTATGGGGTCGGCAAGGGGGAACTGCAGAAGATCGTTTCGACTGGCGCACGGCGGTGTGGCATCTGCGCTCGCCGGTGTTGGCGGCCCTGTTCCAACAACTGGCCCAGCCGGGTCGGCTCCAACCCCTGGACCTGGTGGAGGTGTTGGACTGGACCGCCGCGGCCCTGGCCCGGGTGGACCGGGGCGCCTTCTTCTCCCGCTTCAACACCGGCGAGGCGGTGCCCTACTTCTATGAACCCTTCCTGGAAGCCTTTGATCCGGCCCTGCGGAAAGAGTTGGGTGTGTGGTACACCCCCACGGCGGTGGTGCGGTCCATGGTGGCCCAGGTGGATAACGCCCTGAAACAGGACCTGCACATCCCGGACGGTCTGGCAGCCGAGAACGTGGTGGTGCTGGACCCCTGTTGTGGCACCGGCGCCTATCTGGCGGAGGTGTTGCGCCGCATCGCCGCCAACCTGACGGGCCAAGGCCTGGGAGCGTTGGCAGGGGCGCGGGTGAAAGCCGCCGCCACGGGACGGGTGTTTGGCTTCGAGATCATGCCGGCGCCCTTTGTGATTGCCCATCTGCAAGTGGGCCTCACCCTGCAAGAGCTGGACGCCCCCCTGGGGGAAACCGGCAAGGAACGGGCAGGCGTCTTCCTCACCAACGCCCTCACCGGCTGGGAACCCCGCACCAACAAGCCGTTACCCTTCCCCGAACTGGAGGAGGAGCGGGACCGGGCCGAGCAAGTGAAACAAGCCCAACCCATCCTGGTGATCCTGGGCAATCCCCCCTACAACGGCTTTGCCGGCATGGCCGTGGCGGAGGAGCGGGACCTCTCCAACGCCTACCGCCAAACCCGCCGGGTACGCCGCCCGGAAGGGCAAGGGCTCAATGATTTGTACGTGCGTTTCTTTCGGATGGCGGAACGGCGCATTGCCGAGAAAACCGGGCAGGGGGTGATCTGCTTCATTTCCAATTATTCCTGGTTGGATGGTTTATCCTTCACGGGGATGCGGGAACGGTTTTTGGAGGTGTTTGATGCGGTTCGGATTGACTGTCTGAATGGGGATGTGCGTAAAGGTGGAAAAACACCAGAGGGAGAACCCGATGGCAGTGTGTTCACAGTGGATGGAGAATCCGTAGGCATCCAGGTGGGCACAGCCATTGCCACCCTGGTGCGCAAGCAACAGCACAAGCCAACTGATACCATTGCACTGCGTCAACTGTGGGGCCAGCCAGAGACCAAGCGAGAAGAACTGCTGGAAACGACAGAAGCGGCGCCAGATACCACCTACAAAGAAATCCAACCGATTTTGCCGCTTGGCCTACCCTTTATTCAAACGGAGATTAGTCGGGACTATTTTGAATGGCCTTCGCTGCCTGAGTTATTTCCGAAGTCGTTTCCAGGTGTCAAGACTAGCCGTGACAGTTTTCTTGTTGACGTGGATCTGGAGCGGCTACAGGCACGGGTGGCTGATTACTTTAACCCAACCCTAAGCCATGAAGAGATTGCACAGCGTTACCCAAAAGTCATGCAAAAAACAGCCCGGTTTGATGCCCGCCCAGTACGAGACACACTGCTGAAGCGTGGTGGTCTCAACGAAGCTGGTTTTGTCCGCTTTGCCTATCGGCCCTTCGATAACCGCTACCTCTACTGGGAAGCAGAGACCAAACTACTGGATGAAAAACGGGCTGACTATTGGCCACATGTGTTCAAGGGGAATCTGTGGATAGTTGCACAGCAGAAGCCCCGCCGGGGGTGGTTGCCGCCGCAAGTGATCTCACGCATGGGCTGCATCGATTTGATGGATCGGAGTGCCACGTGTATTCCAATGTGGCTTCGCGATGACGACATCACCAACCCCAATGGCCAAGCCTGCCGTCCCAACCTTTCAATCGCCGCCCAGAATTATCTCGCTGCCCTTGGCGCCAGCGTGGAAGATCTATTCCACCATGTGCTTGCCGTGCTCCATGATCCCGCTTACCGGCCAGCCAATGCTGGCGCTCTGCGCATGGGCTGGCCCCGCATCCCCCTGCCCGGTTGGCCCAAGGGCGCGGCTGAAAATGCTGCGGCGTTGGCCCGTTCCGCTGCCCGTGGTCGTCAGTTGGCGGCCTTGCTGGATTGTGAGGCTCCCGTCCCTGGCGTCACCAAAGCGCCCCTGCGCCCTGAGATGGCCGTCATCGCTGTGCCCGCCACCCGCGATGGCCACAACATGGCCAGTGGGGATTTTGCCGTCACGGCAGGATGGGGCCACACCGGCAAAGGCGATGCCGTCATGCCTGGACAGGGGCGGGTGGTGGAGCGGCCCCTCACCCCAGAAGAGCGCAGCGCCATGGCAAGGGGCCATGCTACACTTCCCCTAACTGGCCAAACCACCTTGGACATCTACCTGAACGACCATGCCTTCTGGCGCAACGTGCCGCTTCCCGTCTGGCGTTACAAGCTGGGGGGGTACCAGGTGCTCAAGAAATGGCTCTCCTATCGGGAGCAGGGGGTGTTGGGGCGTCCCCTACTGGCTGAGGAGGTGTTGCACTTTGCTGGTGTAGCGAGGCGGATTGGGGGGGTGTTGGGGGAATGCCAGTCAGCTTGGCGCTTTCACCCATCTACCTAACCCCAGGCCCGTATGACTCTGCATGTATATGTACGGTCACCCGTATGTGCATGTGCGGTCATTCGTACCAAATAGCTGATAATTGGGGTGGTCCTGCTCCTGCGCAACGGTTATGATTGAGGGAATTGAGCTGCCAGCATGTCCATTCAACCCCCTGAACAAGGACTCATCTTTTGGCCAGTCGGCAACGGTGACAGCACGACCATCCGTGTTGACAAGAAAGTCTACCTACAGGTAGATCTGCATCACATGGCCAAGTCTGAAGATGAGGATGATCCAGCTTGGCCAGTAATTGATGAGCTAATCAAGATCCTGCCAACACTTGACAGAAAGCCATACCTGTCAGTATTCGCACTCACGCATCCCGATCAGGACCACTGTCAAGGCTTCAAGGACTTGAATGGTCGTGTAAAGATCTCTGAGCTTTGGATGTCACCGCGCATATTCCGTGAGTTCCAGGAAAACAATGACCTCTGTGATGACGCAAAAGCATTTTATGACGAGGCAATTCGACGTGTCAAACTAACTATCAAAGCAGATGGTAATCCCGGTAGCGGTGATCGGGTTCGCATCATCGGCTATGATGACCTGCTGAATGAAGACCCCTTCAAAAACTTTCCAAAAGAGCTTTTAACGACTCCAGGAAAGACAATCACAACTCTTGACAGCACTGACTGCTCTCACGTCTTTAAGGCATTTGTGCATGCGCCGTTCAAGGATGACAGCTTCGGTGATCGTAACGACTGCAGCCTTGCATTCCAGATTTCCCTATTTAACGGCAAAGCCAGTGGCAATGCGCTACTCATGGGTGATCTCAGCTATCCAATTATCCGACGGATCTTTAACCGCAGCAAGGCTGATACATTGACCTGGAATGTTCTTCTAGCACCCCATCATTGCTCAAAGTCCGTCATGTATTGGAAAAATGAAGACGAAGAGAAAGAGACGCTAAAAGAGGATATTGTCGGTGATATCGGCGATGCTGCACTCAATCCTGGATATGTTGTCTCCAGCTCTGAGCCAGTGCCAAAGTCCAATAGTTCTGGAGACAACCCACCACATGCTAAGGCGAAGAAGCGGTACCAAAGTATCGTCCCTAACGAATTTATTTGCACTCACGAGCATCCTGACAAGGAGAATCCAAAACCTGTCATCTTTGAGGTCAAAAAGACTGGATTCTCCTATGTCGGTAGCAGCGGCAAATCCAGCAAGTCAATGCAGGATGCGCTCAAGGCCTCTGGTGGTGCCGTAGCACCTTCAACAGCAGTTGGATTTGGCCATGGCACTCACTGATGGCCAGAAAACTGCACGCGATCAACTACAGAGGATCGCAGAAACTGATCGTTCTCCCCTCTACATCGTTGAGATTGAGGAGGGTGAGAACTCTGGAAGTTGGCTGACTATCTATATTTCGATTGATTGCACTCATTACGAATGTTTTGAAGATGGGCTGCCGTTGAATGATAGCGAATGTATTAAACTGTTGATATCAGCAGATTTCCCTTTTAGCCCACCCATAGCACGTACTGTCCATAGCCGATTTCATGGGTTTCCTCACGTGCAATGGGGACAGCAATTGTGCCTATACTTATCCCCAGACGCCCAATGGAATCCTTCCCAGGGCATGTTCGGATTTATCAAGCAGCTTGATAGCTGGCTTCGTCGTGGCGCACGCAACGAGCTTGACCATCCAGAAGGTCCACTCCATCCTCCCGTTGCCTACACAGTTGCCCCAGTATCAATCTGTGTAAATGCTGACACGCCCAGTCGTGCCCAATGGCCATGGTTTGGTGCTGCGATACTCACTCAATCTAGGCTTGGCCTTTTTGAGGTTAATTCCTGGGAATCTACATATTCTTTACAAGAAAATCAACTATTTGCACCAACATTGCTGCTGGATTTTGAGCTTCCCTTTGAGTATCCAAGAACTGTTGATTCTTTACTTCTCTATCTTGAATCTAAGGGCATTGCAAGCAGCCGCTTCCTTGTACACCTCATGCTTGTATCCGAGCGCATTGCCAAGAATACTTCTTTGTATATTGGCATTGGCACACCCTCACGTGGTATTGCTGGAGATTTCACGCAACGTCAGCAACATCTCACATTTTGGGAAATTGAAGCGCATGATGTCACCATGCTGCGTAATGCATCTATTGCTTGCGAAATTAGTAGCAACTATCAAGGCCAAGATACTCCAGAGGAAATCGAGAGACTTATTCAGTCCATGTTTAATCCTTTAATGCAATGGCGTAAGGAAGCGCGTGTACGCTGGTGTCATGTCATCGAAAATCGTCCAGAGATCATAATCAAGCGTGATAAAGACAGCGCGATGGACTGGTTTCGCGGTAAGCGTGTAGCCCTTTGGGGCTGTGGAGCTATTGGAGGGCTTATCGCTGAACACCTCGCACGAGCGGGAGTTGCTGAACTCTCTCTTTATGATAAAGCTAGAGTAACTCCGGGTTTGCTGGTGCGCCAAAACTACTTAACGTCTGACATTAACGATGCGAAAGCTGTTGCACTTGCATGTCGAATTCAACGAATTTACCCTCACATAATAGTTAGAGTACAAATTGAGAATATTATTTCTGAGACTCTAACAAGATCAGATTGGGGCACTGGTATTGATGTGGTGATTGATGCGACTGCTTCCCTGAGGGTGAGAACAAAGCTTGAATCTATCCTCAAAGAGAGCGTATCGCAGATTCCAGTCGCCTCTGTGATGGTTAGCGCCAACGTACAACATGCGGTTGCCGTAACAATCCCTGCAGGGTTCCGTGCTGGCCCCCTTGATGTGCTTCGGCGTCTTGGACTGGCAGCAATGAAGCGGGACTGGCTTAGCGATTGGGTCAAGGCTTTCTGGATGTCAGATAACTTGCAGGGGCTTCGGCAACCAGAACCTGGCTGCTCTGATCCAACCTTTGTTGGTTCGCACGCTGATGTTGCAGCGCTTTCAGCACGAGCGCTCAATATTTTTGCTAAGGCGTTTGCTGAGAAAGATAATGACGCAAGTGGTTTTCTGTTTTCTCAAATACCTGAGCACCGCGAACATCACTTCAAGTTTCGTCCAGATATTCGCTGGACTGCTGATGGATTGGATTTCCGAATGTCACAACATGCTTGGCGAGATATGACCGGCTGGATTCGTACTGGAGCCCGCGAACGATCTATAAATCATGAAACAGGTGGTCTGCTATTTGGATACTTTGATGAAACTCTGGATATCGTATGGATAAATAATGTTAGTGGCCCGCCACAAGATAGTAAATTCTCTGAAGAGCACTTCATATGTGGAACTAATGGTACAGAAGATCTGTGCAAAAGTTACAAAGAAAAAACCCATGAGATCGTGTGCTACATTGGCACTTGGCATTCCCATCCAACCAGTGCTCCTCAGCCCAGTGCCATGGACCATAAAGCCATCGACTCCATCTTTACTGGCGCCCATGTCGATGGCTTCCATTTGATGATTATTGTCGGATATGCTGCCAAACAACAACCACAAATTGGGGCTTACATGTTCGAGAGGCGCGAATCAGCTTCACAGCAGACTGGAATCAACAGAGCTCCTCGTGGGGGAGTGACGATACCACCCCCCGTAGCGCGCCTTGGCAAGAGAACTGGACTGTCCCTATCCGGTGGCGGATCCCGCGCTGTTGCCTTCCATCTCGGCACATTGCGTGCTCTTGAAGATCTCCAGTTACTTAATGATGTTGATGTCATCTCTGGTGTGTCTGGCGGGTCGGTAATGACAGGTTTAATTGGTTATACTAACGCTCCATTTGCAGAGATTGATAGAAATGCTCTCAAGTTCCTTCGTCGTGGTTTGTTCAAGCCTGCACTAATAAAGCTTCTTCATCCTGGTCGCTTCATTCGATTCCTATTGAATCTTATGGCGGTTGACATACCAAACGACTATTCACGCACGCATGTTATGGCTGATGCTGTTAGTGATTTAGTAGGTACTCAGAACTGCGATGCACCCACACGCCAGAACAAGTCCATTGTCTTCAATGCATGCGAGCTCAGAACTGGTACCGCGTTCCGAATGAGTAATAAATGCTTTGGCTCTTGGCGTTATGGCTATGCACCAGCTAGTGATCTGAGGGTAGCGGATGCAGTTATGGCTTCTGCTGCCTATCCGCCACTGCTTCCGCCATACGACTGGAGAATCACTTTTAAGAAGACAGAAAATGATCAAGTCAAAACAAAAGCACATCGCGTGATTATTACTGATGGAGGCGTATTTGACAATCTTGGTGTAAGTGTTATGGAACCTGGACGGGATCCTAAGATCAGTAAGATTAGCTTTGATCCCAATATTATCATTGTAAGCGATGCTGGTACAGGACAGTTTACTGGTCATGACATGCCCATAAGATTGCCAAATCGGATGCTCCAAGTCGTCTCAGCAATTATGCGCAAGGTCCAAGATGCAACAAAGAAACACCTACATGACTATGTAAGAGCTGGACGTATTGATGATTTTGTCTATGTCCATCTTGGTCAGATTGATAAAGTTGATAAAAATGTATCTCTTAAATCTGCTAACTGGATTGACCGCGATGACGTGATTGCTTATCCAGTCAATTTCTTTGCAATGTCTGAAGAAAACATTCAACTACTTTCCAGACGTGGTGAGATGATTACTCGATCACTGGTAACTCAACATCTGCTCACTGATTAAAAGTTTCTTATTTAAGGATTGATACTAAATTTTTTGTATCAAAGACCAAGCAGAATGGCGCCATTCATGCATTTATGGACGAACGAGCCCAAGCAACGGCGTCGTTCACATCACCCTGGGAAATCCCCTGCTTGGCAAGCCTCTTACGCACAGCGTCAGCACAGTTTGGGACATTCGTCTCTGCCATCTCCGCCATGGTTGCCTTCCCCATGCCAAGTTCCACAGCATCAGTTGAAGGTTGATGGGGTCGTCCCCCAGCCTGCTGACGAAAAGCCTGGGAAGCCTTGGCCACTCCCAGGCTCACCCCAGCCTACCGATGTCACGGTGGGTTGCTTGGTCATCCGGCAACTCCTGGAAGCACTACCTCAACAACTCTATCACAGGTCACGCTGTCATGGCCATACCCGTGGCAACTGCGGCTGCTTGACGGAACAGCCTAAGGTTGAAGAGCGCCAAGATGAGGTGGCAACAGCGGATATCAACACCTGTGCAGGAAGGCCATCCCTGATCCACTGGCCTGCAACCACCAGTCTGATTGTCCTGCGCTCCAGTCCCGTCAGCCGGTTTAGGCTGGAGACGAAGGGGCCGCCTTTTAGCATTGGGTGAGGGCTGGAGGGGCCGACCACGCTGAGCCATTGGAGGAGGATTGGAACTGTGACTTATGGTACCTATGGTGAGCCCCACTGGCGGGCAGGAACTGCGGCTGGGCTGGGTTTCAGATCACTGGGGGGCCAGGGGTTCCTTAAATTCGTAAGTACTTGCGTAAATCTGGTGTGGCAGCATCACGCTTTGTCTTCTGTTGAGTGATGATTCCAACTTTAATTCTCAAGCTTCTTTCTAGTTTAACTTTAACTGTTTTTTCCATTGTTCCATTGATAATAACGAAGCATTTTTCAATAATCTGACCTTCCGTATTTTCTCTGATATATCTGCAAAGATCTGCATATTCTTGATGTTCATTTTTCACAGAAGCCAACTGCTCAAAAGCATCTTCAACATGTGTGCCTTTGAGTTCAATAAGTAGAATGTAAGTTTTGGGAACCACGAAAAATTGGGCAACCCCTTCTGTAGGACGTTGTCTCACCATGAGAAAGTTAGTCCTGGAGAGGGATTGCCCAGGTCAGCAGGTTTTTCCAGGCGAGGAAGGGGCGATTTTTCGTGGCTCCCTTTTGTTGTTTTTGCAAAAGAGGAAAAGACCATCACAACTCTTTCTGGTCCGATCAGATAGTAGACAGCCATCGAGAACAAGGGCTTTGACAGTTTCACTTCTCTGAACATTGAGTTTAACTTGTTGCCTTTTCTCTTTGAAACCATTGTTGCCAAAGCAGAGTCGGTGGGGATTGTCGTGATCTAAACAGACGCAGCGGGCGACGTTTGGTGGCAGATTCATGGGGTATCCTCCTTTGGTGAGGAGGACTGTCTTCTCTCGTCCTCAAAATCGCCCATATGCTCGAATATAGTAGACACTTCGTTGAAGGATTCAATGAGAGTATCCCCTGTCAAGCCCTCCTCTGGATCCAGCAAGTCCCCATGGGAATCTTTCGTCATGCTATAGACTCTTGTACACTTTGGATCAAGTGGATAGAGATTCTTGATTTCGGGTTGAAGTGCTTCGGGAGGTGCTTTTTCCAGGAGATGATCAATGGCATGACGCTTTAATACGTTATTGACGCTTTCAACCAGTATGGGACTATGGCTCGTCAGGACGAATTGTGTTTTGGAGAATGTGCGTAGGAGATCACTGATAACGCGCTGCTGCCAGGTTGGGTGAAGGTGAAGGTCCACCTCGTCAATCAAAACAATTGATTCTGCTGCCAAGGGATCTGGCAAATGAGGGTTGGCAGAAGCCATTCGTGAGCCGAGGTCAATGGCCAGGCCTAGCATTGTCTTGTAACCATCGCTAAGCTGAGCAATCTCAAGCTCCTGACCATGGTGTGTGATCAAAAAGCGGAGTGGCCTGGTCTTTGTGCGGAGATTGCTGGTGCCAGGCAAAAGCTTGTAGATGCACCGGCGTACAGCCTCCAATTCTGGTAGCCTGGCGTTAATATCCTTCTTCTCATCCAAGCGAAGACGGCGCTCTTCATCTTCCTTTTCACAGATCCAGATAAAGGCAGACCGAAAACGGCTGGTGGCATTGAGAGAGTCAGCTAATGCTGTAAACCTGCCCGAATCCCGATGAAAGTTCCTGCGACGCTCTGGCACATCAACAAGTGCGCGACTGACACCATAATAAGAAATAACTGGTAAGTCGAAATTCTCTCCTTTATACCATGGCTTAATTATTTCCGTATTCAGATATTCACGTAACTCACGAACTCCCTTTCGCTGTTGTGGAATCTTGTTTTTTGTCAATTGAGTCAAGTCACGTTTGCGCAAAAGATCCCATGTTGGTCCATTACTGGTACATTTGGCTCGAATAAGGGTATAGGGAAACTTTCGTCCGTCTTGTTGAAGGATATCGCTGTCCCTCAATTTGATTCCTTTGACGTTCTGATCTGGCAAATAAGTAAGGACAGCACCAAGGGCAAGGGCAATGGCGTCGAGGATTGTGGTTTTCCCGGAGCCATTTTCCCCCATAAGCAGGGTTAGCCTGGAGCCAAGCGTCAGACTGACAGCCTGCTTTGCTCGAAAGTTTTCCAGATGGACATGGTCAAGTTGCATGGTGCAAGCATGGTTACCCTGATTCTATCAGCCCTACC
This sequence comes from Prochlorococcaceae cyanobacterium jk18x1bzbins.87, assembly GCA_022826535.1. Taxonomy (GTDB): domain Bacteria; phylum Cyanobacteriota; class Cyanobacteriia; order PCC-6307; family Cyanobiaceae; genus Synechococcus_B. The sequence continues at coordinate 8,795 of JAJDUS010000060.1, read as the reverse complement.
AATGGGGGCAACCAGTCCCTACCCATCCGCTTCCTTTCACCATCAATCACCAACCACGACTACTGGCCTTCTGGCCTGGAGCCACTAGCCTGATCGCCTTGTGTCCCTGAGATGGTTTAGGATGAGGGCGAAGGGGTGGTTGCGAGCCTTGGAGGGAGGCTTGTGGCGCCAGATCACGCTGGAAGCCCCACAGAAACAGGCTTTTCCCATGAGGGTCACGGTTTGACGGGAGGGCAGGTTCCTTGGCCATCGATTCAATCTTTGCTTGAGGGCAGTGAAGTGATTTTAGCGCATGACCACTCCCCATACAGGCATGGGAGCTGCAAGCCGTGCAAAGGCGGTGGGAAAAAGGTGAAGGAAGAAGGGTTTCCCTGCCTTTCCCTGACTCCCCTCAGTCGTTAAAAGTTTGATTGATGATATCGATAACCCTACAGATCGTCTCAAAGTATTCCTTTACCATTGACAAGGATAGGCCTTTTGGGGACTCACTATGAACAATTCCGTTCCTGTTGGTGTAGACACTCTCGATTGCTTCTCTTTGTCTATTTTCTAACTTAATCTTCAAGTCAAATTTCTCCAAAAGATCTTTTATATTTTGATAATTTGGATTTCTCATTCTTCCTAAAGATGAGTTAACAAATTTACAAATAGATTGGTTAGAACATTTTCTTTCAGCATAATCTAAGATAATATTTCTCAATGAATTTTCAAGATAGCTACTGATCAAAACGCAAATATAATGGTCTAAACTTGACTTCAGATAATCAGGAATTTCTGATTCCTTCTCCCGTTTTAAGATCTCAATGATTTCTTCTCTTTTTTCTTGGGCAATGGAAGTCATTTACACAACCTCCTTGAAGGCTGCCGTTGCCTTTTCAATGCGCCCTCTGACCGCTTCAAGGCTGGTTGTCTTATTCTTGGTTAGCTTTTGAAACCCAGGATCCTTGAGAAGCCTTGCGGCAGAATCTTGTAGGATCTCCGGTTTGGAAAAGTTAAATTCTGAGATGTCATTTCCTTTTAATTCTTCAATACGATTCCAAATTCCAATTAAAATTGCTTCTGCGATCACAGGAACAACACGATGATTTCTAAAGAATATCTCTTTATCAATGTTTCTTCCAGCAAATTTAGAAATACAATGAATCCACTGTTCTATGGAATCTAGCCACTGCTGAGAGGGGTTGCGCTTGGATTCCATGAATGCATTCAGGAAATGTTTTAAAGGATAATTATAGTCATCTAAATTTTGCTTGAGGGCAATGATACGTAAAATCAGTTCTTCACCATGGGAATCTGAGCTACTATTATTCAAGAATCTTCTCCACTCTTTATTTTGAGAGTTGAACTCTCGCAACCAGCGACTTAATTTACCATAATACAAGCAGGATCGAACTTCTTGAGAGTGCAGTAAAGTTCCTCCAGTGTTAATACGCCCAAAAACTTCATAGATACTGTTACAATTATTTTCCGGTGAGCGTTGTTCAAAAATGGTAGCATGTAAAATAGAATTATCCAATTTCCGACGAGACTCTGGTGTGAGATCCTTATAGCTTTGATTGCGGAAATGTTCATGATCGCCTTTGAGTTTACACTTTCTAGATTCCTCCCCACCAGAATAGAATTTCTCAAGAGATAAAATCCTTTGTTGTCCATCAACGATTTGCATTCTCTCTGAATCTTTCTCTTTGTAAAGAAAAATTCCTGGAACTGGTAAACCCAGCAAAAGAGACTCAATGAATCTTGATGACTGGGGCCATTTCCAAACGGGCCTACGTTGAAAATCAGGAACAAAAATATCATTTTGCTGGAAACGACGGACGATGCCATCAACCGTGTAATCTGCCCCATAACTTGTAATGTTATAGGAAAAGCCACTGGGGATTTCTTCCTTCTCCTCTTCCCATGCCAGACCACCGTTTTTGCTGCTCTCTTCCCCTTGTCTCTTCTGCACCAACCCTGTGCCTTCACCGTCCTCTAGCCTTTCCAAATTTGCATCCATGGTGGGCTGTGCTTTACTCGCGGGCCTAGCCTAGCACACAGAACCTTGCAAAGCGGACCCATGCCCGAGCCCATGGCGCCGCAAGCCTTGAAGGAGTTGGAGAGAGCACCGCTTCTTGGGGGAGCCCAGCTTGTGGGTCCCCAGGGCAAGTGCCACCCGGCAGGCTGCCCCGGATTCCCCATGCCTCCCGTGCATCTCTCAATCGGCGGCTGGACCCTGGGCCAATCCCCTGGTAGATGATCGGCAGTCGCCGGCGGCTGCGGCTGGCTGATGTGCTGCGGTTGCGGGAGCGGCATTTTCAACAGCCCAGTGCTGACCTTGGGGAATGTGAGTGCCTTGGGTCAGAAACGCCAGAAGGAGGCGTTGTCAGCCTTGAGACCTGTTGTTTTTCCAGTGGTTAAGCCATGACCCAACAGGGGGTCGCCCCCTTGCCCACACCAGAACCACCCCCCATTGCAAAACTCCCAGGGCCGCCTGTGTCAGGTTGCTTGTGTTACCGACAGACTGTTTTCTGCAAAGGGGCCGGTTTGTGAGCATCAGGAGAAGCTTGACGTATCATGCCCTTAATAAGCAGAGACGGGTTGTTGCTATCCCCGTTGCTCCTGTCGTTTACTGGGGGCACGGTCGGCTGCTCCGGCATCAGTTTGATCTCAACTCAAGGCAATGCACCATCCCCATGGGACCACTCTCCCGCAACCAATGAGAGCCGTGACTGCTCAAAGGCGGCAGCGTGGGAACGAGAACATCCTGTCTGGCCTTTGCATGGAAGTAACCCAGCCACGCCAACAGCACATGTCGTTGGTCATGGGGGCGATTCCACGACCATTCAACCATCGTCACTGAACTTCTGGCTGGGAACCACCGGCCTGGCTGTTTCGACAAATTCAGGAACACTTCCTGCAGACAACATCTGGCGATAGGACACCAGGAGTGGGGAAGGGTTGACTGGACCACGTCATCCTTTGTAGGGACGGTTTAGGACGACGGGGGCGCAGGGGTGGCTTAACAGCGCCAAGTGGGCCTGAGGCACCAAACCACGCCGGAAACCCCAGTGGAATGACTTTTGACTCCTCCTGTAAAGGTCACGGTTGTCCAGGAGGACACTGGATTCCTTGGTCATCACTACCAGGATCTGTGGGCAAAAGGGGTTGCCATGGGCGTGGCGTTGTGGTTGGGCCTTGAGCAAGGCGGTTTAGCATGACCCCATCACCGCTTTGTCATCAGTGATCAGCTCTGGCAACTTAAGGAAGCCTACAAGGGGCGCCACCTGATGGAGAATTTCTTTGCCAGCATCAAGGAGTACCGGGGCAGTGCCATCCGTTATGACAAAATCGACAGCGGTGATGCTGCGAACTGGAACCTGGTGGCAGCCCTTCTTGCCTCAAGGTCAATCCTTTTGTCCACAGGCCCTGGCTGCTTCTCCAGTTCAACTCTTTCCCCATGGGAGACCCCTTGTCAAACACGTCTCACCTGAGGAAGCAGTTGCTGCTCTGGAAATGCTTCAATCTTCCCCGCCTTCAGGGCCATGCTAAGAACCAAAATCCAGGTCGCCACGCTCAGGAAAGCCTGGAAAACTTCGAAGCGCTTTCACAGAAGACTCTCACCCCTCTCTTACAGCAAGGCTTTTCAAAAGTCAGGACTGAGCCGGAAAGGGGTTTCCCGGTGTGTCCCTCAAGCTGGAACACCTCCTGCAAGATCCTCTTCGGCCGCGTAAAACTTTCTCCAAAGCCACAGGGTTCCAGCGCTGCCGCCTGTCCTGTTCCATCCGCGGATGACCTGCTCACGGGTGACTGGAACACAAGCCAGGGTAGTGGCCAGAAAGCAGGATCGATCTTGCGGGAGGCTTGAAATCAGGTTTGGGGTGACTGGGTCTGCTCTTCGTTTGGCTCTGGTGTCCGGATGCTGGGTGTTTGCCGGTGCAGGGTCCTCGTGAGAACAGAAACCATCCGGGGCCCTCATCCGAAGGCTCGGCGAAGTACAAACTCGTAGACTCCATCGCCAAACCACTTGCGAATCAAGAGCAATGGGCCCGCCATGGCCCCCTTGACATAGCGGCGGCGGGGCTTGGGGGTGGTGGCGGCCTCGACAAACACCTCAGCAAGCACTTTCGCTGCGGTGCCGCCATTCCGGGCGCCCGGAGCCGACATGGCTTTGATAAACGCCTCCAGTTGAGCCTTATAGGCCGTCTCTCCGTCGTACTTGCCCAGGCCAGCTCCCAGAACTTGACCAAATTCCGTCTTGATGATGCCGGGCTCGATGAGAACAACCTGGATATTGTGGGGCGCAGTCTCGATGCGGAGACAGTCTGACCAGCCCTCAAGCGCATGCTTGGTGGCATGATACCAGGCCCCGAAGGGGGTAAAAATCTTCCCTCCCATGGAGGAGATATTGACGATCCTTCCGGATCCCTGCTGGCGCATGTGGGGCAAAACAAGTTGGGTGAGGTGGGCCAGCCCGAAAAGGTTCACCTCGAACTGGTATCTCGCGTCATCCAGCGGGATGTCTTCCACCGGCCCATAGAGGCCAAAGCCCGCGTTGTTGATCAGCACATCAATGCGTCCCTCCCCCTCAATGATCCGGCCCACCGCCTGCCGGTTGTCCTGATGTTTTGTGACGTCCATCTCGACGGGGGCAATACCGTATTTTGCCAAGTCCTGCATGCGGTCCATCCGGCGGGCGCCGGCGTAGACAGTATGACCCTTCCGGGCCAGGAGGATGGCGGCCTCCCGGCCCATGCCGGAAGACGCTCCAGTGATCAGGATCACTTTGCCCATGGGGTTGCTGCTGTATTGATGGGGAAAGATTACAGCAAATCGGGACGTAGGGTTTACGGTGGAGCCATCAGGTGGCTTGGGAACTCCGTAAGGCTGGTTTGATGCCGCCCCTGCGACCAAGACGGAAGCCCACACGGTAGAGATCGGGCATATTGATGCGCCCATCCCGCATCAAGGTGATCAACCCCAACTGCTCCAGATAGTCCATCACTCCCGTGATCCCCTGTTTGCTGAGCCGCTCCGGTAGCCGCCCTGGTAGATCAGGCACCTGGCCAGGGATCTCGCCAAACTGCGCCTGCCAACGGCTTTCAATCTGATCCGAGGTGCAGGGAACGGAGAGCCCTTGCAGGGGGCCCATCAACGCCTTGATCCAGGGATGGTCCTCGGCAAGCTCGTTAATGCGAATCCCGGAGGCAGCCTGGACACCCCGCTTGAGGCTTTCATGGTGGAGTGCCAGCGGGTGGTCTCCATGGCGGTGCAGGGAATCCTCCGCTGCCTGGCGAATGGCCGCCAGGAAGGATCGTGGGCTGGTCTGCCCCTGGCTATCGGCAAGGTGATTCACAATCCAGAGGTAGGGCACACCGCGGCGGCGGTCCTTACCCATCCAGGGGCCTGCCAGCTTTTCAAAGAGGGCTCTTTGGCGTTGATCATCCTGCTGTAGCACTCTGGGCAACAGCCAACGCTCACCTTGACTGGCCGTTGATGTTGGCAAGGGATCCCTGAACAGATCAGCTTGAAACAAGGAGCGCTGACCAGCAAGCTCATCTTGGCACCAGGCTCTGAACCTGTCCCTTGTGGACGTGCTGGAGGGGGCGTTTGTGAGCCTCTGCCAGAGCAGGCCGTGCAGGTCAATCCTGGACCAGATGAGTTCCACGCGGGTGGCCTGCAGCTTGGATATATCCGGTATGTGGGCAAAATTGCCCCGTTCGTATTGATCAGTGCGCAGGAACACCTTGGCGTGCAGCCGGCGGCTGGCCTTGAGTTGCAGCACCACACGCAGCAGATCCCGGATGGCTTGATCCACAATCTGCCAGCGGCCGGTGCTGCTGACCCGATCCAGGGCATCAAACACCAGCAGAAACCCCCTGTTGCACTCCTGAAACCACTTGTCAGCCTGCTCAATCAACGCTGCTACAGACTCCCCCTGACCCGCCACCACCCAAGCCACCGTGTCCTGCCACCTGGCAATGGGGATGTTTTGATGGCTGTCCTGCGGCATGGCTGCGGCAAGGGCGCGGCAAAGCACCGCTTGCCAGATGGCGTAGGCCGGGTGGTTGTGCTGGCTCAGCAGGGCTTCAAACGTTTCCGGGGGCGGGTAATGGGCCCGCTTGGGGGCGGTGCCAAAGCCAGGGCTCACCTGGAGCGGATAGGGGAACAAATTGCGGGGCAGGACCTTGTATCGCTCCGGATCCTGCAGGGCCTGACTCCAGACCGATTTGCCCACGCCGCGGGCACCGATCACCAGCGAACTTTCCAGCCGCAGAGCCTTGCCGTGGCTCCAGGGGACATAGAGTTGAGCGGCTGAGGTCTCCTCATTCTCCTGGGCCACATCAGCCGGCAGTGCGTCCATCAGATCCCGGCGGAACTCGGTAAGGGGCACGGCTGAAGAGGTCATGGTGCTGGCCTCAACAAACAATTCAGGTCATCGATCAACGCACCGTAGACCCGATCCACCAGGCGGGAGTCCATGTCATCAAGCCGGTTGTAAAGCGACTGAATGGCCGCAAAGTCTTGCGCCCAGGGGATGGAACAGGGGTTGTGGGGGGCCTCCTGATCCTTCAGGTCAAAGCTGAAGCGATTGAAGCTGTCGTCGACAGCGTCGTCAGGCGCCTCGCCCGGTGGCGGCGCTTCATCATAGAGGGTCTCCAGAAAAAGATTGTAAGCGTGCTCGCACAAGGTGTTCATGGCCTCCTTATGTGCTCCGTCGCGCCACGTGGGGACCATGGCGCCTACGATTTGGAGGCGATCCCGGATCAACTGGGCGCCGCCGTGTTGCTGCCAGTGGCGGAAGAGCATACGATAGCCCGACCAGGTCTGCTGGCTATCCAGGGCAAAGAGGTAGATGTGGCTGGCGCCCAGATCGGTGATACAGGCGGAGGCCACCTCGTCGATGCCGGCGCGGGAGTCCATGAGGACCATGTGGGGCTGGTGCTCCTCCTCCAGTTCCCGAATCAGACGCTCCAGCCGTTCTGACCAGACCTGCCGCCGACCACCATCAACAAACTTTGGCATCCAGATGCGGCCCAGCTTGCTCAGGTACTCCCCAGGCTCCCTCCCGTGGGCAGGAACCACCAGGATCTCGCCACCGCTGGCGCTGGCGAGGGGGCTGGGGGCAGAGAGGGCGCCGCTGACGGCATCGCCGTTGTTGACCAGATCTTCCACCAGCCAATCGGTGATGCCAAAGGTCGGCTGGCGGTCTGGCGGCAACAAGGAGGCGGAAAGGCCAGGGGACTCCAGATCCAGATCCAGCACCAACACCCGATGGCCTGCCCTGGCCAGGGCAAAGGCACAGGCCGCCACAGCGGTGGAGCGCCCAACACCCCCCTTCATGGCGTAGAAGACAACCCGGGGGATGGCGTCACGGCTTGATTGTGGCCTGATGCTGGACCAGGTGGCTTCGCTGGCCAGGCGGTCAACCACAAAAACATCATCGATGACATTTCCTGCTGAATCCTGCAGGGGGAATGTCTGTGGCAGCTTTCTGACAACATCGAGGTCATTCCCGAAGAGCCAGACCCGCTCAGGAGTCGTGGTGTGGGGAATCAGGTGCTTGTGGATCGATGCTGCCAGCCGTTGAAGGGTGTCGGGAAAATCATCACCCTCGTCAGGTTCATGCCTGGCGTCCAAGATGATTCGTGCGCGGCCGTTGAGATCGCAATTAATGAAGAGCGGCAAATGGGGCTTCACGTCAGACCATTGATCCCGGAGAAGCTTTGCCAAGTTGGGCAGGATTTTATCAAAGGTGATCATGGCATCCCATTACGACGTTCAATCATGGTCCTGACCTGTTCAGCTCCTAGGCGGTGCCGCTGCAATTGCCCACTCCTGATTTTACTGCGATGAGCATAGCGATCATCAATACGCCAGTCGTGAAAAGGGTTGTTCTCAGGGTTAAAATCCGAGGTTGACTCAGCTCTGCCGCCCGCAAGGCTTCCACACTCTCCCCAGAGTTTATCAATATGACAGCGTGTGCGACCCTCTATCCGGTTCCCGTCTTGCTCCAAAAGCGCCTTGAGCCCACATTCAGCCGATAAACCATAGAGATGATCCGCATTGGCGAGCCGCTCCTTTCTGTGGAGAAGCTCAGCGTCCTGCCAATGCCTGTCCATGGCGTCACGGAAGTGCTCTGTCAATCTAGCCATTGGTCATGCCTCCATCCTGCTCGGTGACGGGAGCAGCAGGGGTTGTCCGGGATATCCCTGGCGTGAGCAAGGCATAGTCGAGTAGCCGATTTCCAAAAGTGAGGGGATTATAAACTTTAGTCACACTAGCAGCAGAAGATGTGGGGACATAGAGGGTGCCATGGGGAAGCAGGCAGTTCCCCCTGTCGGATGCTGCCTCACCATGAGAAAGTCCTTATAAGGGGACACCATTCAGTTGATTCCCTGACCATGGAGGAAGTTGTCATAAGCTCCCAAAACTTTTGTTCTTGTGCTTCCAGATAAATAACCCGAGTTCTGTATAAGGGGATTGCAGGGAAGATCCTCTTGCCTTGGTTGAGTGCTGTGGGAAGCCTGATGGGAAGAGGGAAGGGGGGGGAGAGGCGACCCTGTTGCGACCTGCTTTCAGGCTGTCCAGCTCTTGGGTGGGGGTGAGGGTGAGGTTCCCAAATCAGGCATGACCTGATTCAGTATCCATCTGTACCACACAAACGCAAGGCCCCCTCATGACGGATTCTACCATTGCCTTGTTCTGCTGTCTCGATGATTGTGCCAGGCTGGTTGAGGACTGGGAGCGTCACCACTTGATCCCCTCTGATCGCCAGCGCCGACGAGCTGGCAAGCTCTCCCTCGGCGAGATGC
>JAJDUS010000122.1 GCA_022826535.1 Prochlorococcaceae cyanobacterium jk18x1bzbins.87 | reverse complement strand
TCTCTGCTTCCATCCGTCATCCTGAAGGCCATGATCCGGCCCTTGTGATTGATGAGCAGATGGAGCTTGAAGCCAAAGAACCAGCCCATGGTGGTAGGACCACGCTTGGCCATCCCTTGGAAAACCCTGTTCCGGCTGATGCGTGCATTGTGGCAGACCGCCAGCTTGGTACTGTCGGCAAAGTAGATGCCGGTCTTCTCCCCACGGAAATCATGCAACAGCAGGTAAACCGGTAAAACGGCAGCAGCAGTCGAGGCTTCAGGCTCACAAACCGGCTATAGCTGGGGAGTTCTCCGCAGCAGCCCCCATACTCTTGTGAGAGGCCGTAGAGCCGGAAAGGCTTGAAAGCCTTATAAGCTGAGATGTGAAACAGCACCATGATGGACAGCATCTCGCCGAGGGAGAGCTTGGCAGCTCGTCGGCGCTGGCGATTAGAGGGGATCAAGTGGTGAGGCTCCCAGTCCTCAACCAGCCTGGCACAATCATCGAGACAGCAGAACAAGGCAATGGTAGAATCCGTCATGAGGGGGCCTTCCGCTTCTGTGGTACAGGTGGATACTGAATCAGGTCATACCTGATTTGGGAACCTCCCCCCCACCCAAGAGCTGGACAGCCTGAAAGCAGGTCGCAACAGGGTCGCTTCTTCCCCCTCTTCCCTCTTCCCATCAGGCTTCCCACAGCACTCAACCAAGGCAAGAGAATCTTCCCTACAATCCCCTTATACAGAACTCGGGTTAGTTAGCAGATCCGCCACTGATGACCTCGGCAATGGCATTAATGCTTGGCAGTGACAGGGGGAAAGGCATTGGCTGGAGAAGACCTGGACAATCTCAAAACAAACCCATCATAGGCCCCACGGCAGAGGCCACCACCCCCAGCTCAACCCTTCCCCCTATAGGCCACATCAAAGCTGGAGTTGCTGACGAATCGTTTGAAGTCCGGGTTGTCCATGAAGTGTTTGAAGAACTGGGTATTGTCTTTCATGATGTCCACCATGACCCGCTGAAGCGCTGCGTCGTGCTCAATACGGGCATTTTCGGGATCCGAGTTCTTTTTTGCATTGCTGAACGCCAAATCTTCCAGCAGCTTGGCTGGAATCTCCACCGTAATCATCTTCAGGACCCGATCCTCATCTGCCCACGGGATTCCACCGAACAGGTGATTGAAATCTGCGATGATCCTGGAGAGCAGATCCGGCTGGGCCTCCCCCTGTTTGCCGTTGCCCTCGTCGGGTACGGGGTCAATTTCCCCGTCTTCATCCTCCAGGAGGATGGCCCGCAGGGCTTGCTTTTCGGCCCGGTAGCTTTCCATGTCGATGGCGTCAAGAATGCCTTTGGATAAGTCCTCCTCCACGGGGGCCGGCAGTTTCGGGATCAGGAAATGCAGGAAAATCGACCGCTCTTCCCAGTCCCGGTTGGTGTAGGGGAGGATCAAGGAGAGGAAAGCATAGGTGCGCACAAAGCCCTTGGCCTTGCCTTTGAATGCCGCCTGCCCGTCCTCGTCCAGGTCGCTCCTGTAGATCGCCACGCACTGCTCCAGAATCGGGTCCAGTTGTTCCCGCCCCATGCCGTTCAGGTAGTGCTCCACGAACGCCTCCACGTCGGTGGGGGAATACACCTGGGCCTTGTCCAGGTGGCTTTGGAGGTCGTGGAGCCTGTTGGGGTCGGTCTCGTCGGAGAGGATGGTGGCGCGGTAGTAGGGGGAGAACGCCTGCTTGATGGTCTCCGTGTCGTTCCGGAAGTCCAGCACGAAGACATCACGCTTGCCGGGGTGGGCCCGGTTGAGGCGGGAGAGGGTCTGGACCGCCTTGACCCCCGCCAGGGGTTTATCCACATACATGGTGTGGAGAAGGGGTTCGTCGTAGCCGGTCTGGAACTTGTCGGCGCAAATGAGGAAACGGTAAGGATCCCGTTGGATGTTGTCGGCGATCCTGGCGGATGGGAACCCGTTGAGGGTGGCCTCGTTCACTGGCCTGCCGCCGTCGTTGTGCTCCCCCGAGAAAGCGACGATGGCCTGGTAGGGGCTTTTGCGCTCCTTCAAGCAACTGCGAATGGCGTGGAAATACTGGATCGCCCGCTCAACACCGTTGGTGACCACCATGGCCCGGGCCTTGCCGTCAATTTTGCGGTGGGCGATCACCTGTTCATGGAAATGGTCCACCATGATCTCCGCCTTATGCCGGATGGCGTGCTGATGCCCTTCCACATAGCGCCGCAGCTTCTTTTGGGCCTTCCTGGCGTCAAATTCCGGGTCGTCCGCCACGGTCTTGGCCAGTCTGTAGTAGCTGGTGATGGGGGTGTAGTGTTTGAGCACATCCAGAATGAACCCCTCCTGGATGGCCTGCTTCATGCTGTAGACATGGAACGGCCGATGGCGTACCGTGCGCCGTCCCCCTGGGGCTCCGGGTTCCCGAAAATTTCCAGGGTCCTGTTCTTGGGGGTGGCGGTGAAAGCGTAGTAGCTGGCGTTGGGCAGCAGCCTGCGGGAGGCCATCAAGCGATTGATCCGGTCCTCGCCGGTCTCCTCCTCCGTCTCCCCCAACGCCTGGGCCATGGCCGCGCTGGCGCTGCCCCCCTGGCTGGAATGGGCCTCGTCGATGATGATGGCGAAGCGGCGACCCCGCTGCCGGTTGTCGATCTCCTCAAGGATGAAAGGGAACTTCTGGATGGTGGAGATGATGATCTTCTTGCCCTGGGCAATGAACCGGCGCAAATCCCCCGCCCCTTCCGCATGTGCCACCGTGGCCCGCACCTGGGCGTATTGCCGGATGGTGTCGCGGATCTGCTGATCCAGGATGCGGCGATCCGTCACCACAATGACGGAATCAAAAATCAGCTTGTCGTCCTGCTCCAGGGGAATGAGCTGATGGGCCAGCCAGGCGATGGAATAGCTCTTGCCGCTGCCGGCCGAGTGCTGGATCAGATACCGCCTCCCCGCCCCGTGTTGTCGGGCGTCCGCCAGGAGTCGGCGCACCACGTCCAACTGGTGATACCGGGGCCAGATCTGGACGGACCTGCCCTGGCCCGCGTTGCCGGTTCTGGACGGCGCCACCTGGGCGTAGCTCTCCAGGATGGCGGCCACGCTCTGCCGGCAGAGCACATCATGCCAAAGGTAGTCCGTCTTGAGGCCGTCCGGGTTGGGCGGGTTGCCGCTGCCCCCGTTCCAACCCCGGTTGAACGGCAAAAACCGGGATACTTCGCCCCGGAGATGGGTGCAGAAATAAACCTGGTTTTCATCAACAGCGAAATGGGCCACACAACGCCCGAACTGGAACAGGGACTCCCGCGGGTTACGGTCCCTTCTGTATTGCGCAATGGCGTCTTCAAACGTCTGCCTGGTGAGCCTGTTCTTCAACTCGAACGTGAAAACAGGCAACCCATTGATGAACAACACCAGATCCAGGGCGCGCCGGCCTTCGTCCAGGCTGTAGCGCAGTTGACGGGTGACGGTGAACCGATTCTGACGAAACCGCCGCTGGGCCGTCTGGTTCCGGGGGGAGGGGGTGCCGCAAAAAAGCTGGAGATGGTGGGAACCGTGCTTGATGCCGTGGCGCAACACTTCAATGACGCCCCGCTTGGCCACCTCCCCTTGGAGGCGGGCCAGAAACTTGTGGCGCGTTGGGCAGTCCTCATCCAGCCGGAGGGCGGGGGCGGCTTCGGGCTGGGTGGTGTGGAGAAAACTGCGGAGCTGGACCAGGTCAAGGCAATGTTCGCGGTTGTAATCGTGGTGGTTGCCGGGGGACCAGCCGCTGCCCCCATCGGTGCAGGCCGGCTCGCCGATGGTGCCGCTAGCGGGGGGATCGCACGGGTCGCCGGTGAGGGCCTGGCAAATGAGGCGTTCCAAGCCCCGTTCAGTGGTGTCGGTGGTCATGGGCAGCGGCTTTGAACCTGGACGGCAAACGCCATCCCATCCTGGCAGTTGTCCCCACCGGTGGGCGGATTTTCCTCAGGAAGCGCCGCCGCCGCTTCACGCACATCCAGCTTGCCGGTGACCACATCGGCAATGAGACGGGTGCGGTATTCGTGGAGCAATTCAATTTCGCGTTTCACCGCAGCGCAGGCTGCTGAAATGCGTTGACAGGTGTCAGTGAGGAAGCGGGCGATGGCGTGTTGCTCGGAAGAGCTTGGAAATGGGACACGGAGCGCACCAAATTTCTCGTATGTGAAATGCGCAATGGTGGCCTTGTTGTTGATGGCTACAAACCAACCAGTCTCCGCAATTGCACGCATAGTGTATTGCAGAAAAGTATTGCTATTTCCATAATGTGATCGCACTCTGTGTAGCGAGTTTTGAATAATATGACCACTGACTGAACCTGTCAGTATTCCACAGCGCCCACCTTCTCCCCCTTCACACACCAACAGGTCTCCACCGGAAACGCTGAACTGCTCAATATCTCCTGGGCTTGCCCACATCCTTGTCCCACTTATCGGCTGAACACTGAACCATTGCACGTCCTTAGCCTTCAGATATGGTACTTCAATATCATTGGCATCGTTTGGTTTCGTCTGAAGCATTTTTCCAAGCTTGATGTCATATCCCCGCTTCACCGTGCCAACCTCCCAATGCGCGGGCACTCTCCCCAGCCACTCCACTCCCGAATCCTTATAGGCCGGATAGGGCTGGCCAGTTCTAACATCAATCTGGCCTGTGACGGCCTGGTGGATGATGACTCGTTTTTGCTCTTCCAGGAGTTTGATTAGTTTTTCCTTGGCGTGGATGTAGCGTTGGATGCGTTCGTTGGCGTCGTCCAGGAAGTGGGCGATGGCGCGTTGCTCGGAGAGAGGAGGGAGGGGGATTCTCATAGACTTGATCGCATTCTGTGACAAACCATATCGTGTCACGCCTACTGCTGCCACCTGGCATTGCCATGCTACATGTGAGTCCTTCAGCGCATAGGTAAGGTATCCACCATCAAGGGATTCCCTCTTGGGCCTGAGCATTGCCAAGTGGTATCCACAGATAAGATCGTCTGCAGCATAGTCCACGAGGGCCGGCACCCCAATGTCTTTCCAGTTCTCGGAATCCTTGGTGACCAGCACGTCTCCCACTGCTAGCCGGAATTTCTGTATCTCTTTACTCTTGGCTGTTCCAGCCATAAACGGAATATCAACAGTGATTCGCTCGTTGTGGTACACATCAATGTAGTTGCACAACCGAACTGGATGTTCCCCCTCCTTGGTGTGTTTATCAACGTTGCTGAACCAAATGTCGGCAACTGTCGCCATGCGCTGCAAGTCCCAATGCGCCGGCATCTTCCCCAGCCACTCCACGCCGGAATCCTTGTAGGCGGGATAGGGTTTGCCAGTCCACGATTTGGCAGCGACCTGTTGCAAGGTGGCCTTGTGGCTCCTTTGGCGGGATTCCTCGCTATTCGGCATTGTCGGGCTCCTGTTGGTTCCGCTCTTCAGGATCAACGAATGGTTCAACAATATCTTTCCCGTAGGGTTGAGAATTTTTATAGTCCTGGTCTGCAATTGTATATATTTTAAGTTTGCAATTCTGTTTTACCAAGAATTCTGAGAAGTGGGATATGTATAAGAGATCTAGTTCATGTTGACACAATTTTGCAAGCTCTAGACCTGCACGAGTTAAAATGGAGATTTTATGAACCATATCCCTCCAGATCTGCTGGCCTGGCAACCCTTCAATCATTAAAGCGTGGTCGTGGTGCTCAAGTATAAATTTTCCATCACGTCGTAGTGTTATGTTCTCAGATTCTCCATGTCCACCGAGAAGACCGATATGTGAAAAATGGACCATCTGACTCATTAAATCAGAATGGTCACCCAACATCATCCGTAAGCCCTCGTCAAAAATAAGGCCAGAGATCCGGAAACGCATCAGGGCCGAGAAATTTTTAGCCTCCTGCTGCGTCATATTTCTAAGAATAGAAAGAGTACGTAGCGAGGTCTGCCCAGGTGATTTGATCTCTCCTGCAAGAATTTTTCCCCATAATTTCTGCAGTTCTTCAGACGATACATCCTGAGCACCATCAAAGAAACGAGCGATCCAATCTGGGTCTGGATCATGATCGAGGACTTCCTTGTCTTTCAATTCTTCAGCGGCGTGGCCTGCAATCGCCCGAACGTTCATCACCCTCTTTTTTGCCTGAAACTTAACCGCATTTCGTATGATATTGGATTCGATGCCCCCATCAGGCTCTAGAACATCAGAAGTTGATACATATTCCCTTGCTTCATTCTGTGCTTTTGCGATCAACTGCGACGTGCTGTTTTCCTTGGCCGCCTGAACCTGCCGAACTTTGGCACCCATTTCAGCCGTAATTATCCTAGCCTTGCCTTCCCGTGAAGCGCGCCAGGGAGCAAGCAATGGTCCTGCGATTGCACCAACACCACTGGCCAAGTAGTCAAGGAGCTTATCGAGTGCGGGCACCTTCAAGGTGATGTCAGCCATCTTCAGCCACCCCCCATCCGCACGGCCATGGACGGCTGCCGTCCGTCAACGATCTTCCCCAATAGCCCCTCCGTGTCTCTCCCCACCACCTGCATCGGCTGGAGCTTGTGGAAGTGCCTGTTAAAGCTGGACTCGTGGCTGTCCTTCACAGGCTCCAGGCCATGCCACGCATCTGGCGCGTACGGAAGCGCTTTACGCCGCAGGAACCCCTCAGCCCTGACCTTGTTTTGCGATGGGATCTGCTCCATGTGCCGTAGCATAGCATTGGGTCCATATCCTACCACACGTCCCCCTGTGCTGAGGATTTGGCCGAGGGGGTGCATGGTGTGGGTGTGGGGTGGAGATTCCGTAGGCTAGCAGGCTTTCAAGCAAGGGGAAGGCGATTTTTGATGTGCCTTTACGAAAACTAGCGTGTTCTAAAGTCAAGCTCTTTGATGAGTTGCCAGGTATTGCAGTGGCGGATATTGAGATTTTTGCAAACATCAGGAATATGGCGGTTCGCACGTTTTTTCTTGGGTTTTGAGACTTCATTGGTCACAACAGTGCGTTGTTTAGTGTCGTGTAGTGCATAGGCAATGAGGAATGGATCACGGCCAAGAGTTTCAAATTCCTCATCGCAAAGATCAGGTGCATACTGTTCTATGACTCTTTGCAATAAACTATTGTCAACAGCCTCGTCAAGACAGATTGTAGCTTTATATTCTTTCAACCAATTATAGAGTAGATCTTCTACATCTCTCCCTGGATTCCCAGGGAGAATTTCTTGATAAATCTCAAGGGGAACTTTCACCCGCTGTTGTTCTCCACAGTTCACAAGCCAACCCCAAAACTCAGGGATCCGATCAATGGGATAGGCCTTATAGTGGGCATCGATGAGAACGTTAGCATCCAAAAGATAAAGCAACTGTCACCTCCCCCATCAACCCTGGAACTGAAAGAACTTGCCAACCTGGCTGGGCTGGATGCCCAGGATTCTGCCCACCTTAGCGGTTGACAGGGCATCGGCGTTCATCATGCGTTGACAGAACTGGAGCAAGGCAGGGCCAAGGCGGTGAGCACGAATTCTATGGGGATTGGGGCCACCTTTCCGAGTCTTTTCTTTCTCTTTCCGGTCATTCTGATGCTGCTTCCACAGCTCAAGGAAAACCGAGTGCAGCTTGTTGTATGTGTTTTGGTTGATGCGACCAATTTGCAGAAGTCGATAAGCAACCATTGCTCCACTAACATTGTGGTTCCTTGCAAAACTGGTGACTTGATTGCAAATGTCTGAACGTTGGTTAAAATTGAGAGATTCCAAGGCTTGACCAGGTAAAAGCCATTCGCCAGCAATCCGATTGCAAAACCTCTCCTCACGGTGGTGCTCTGTTTCACTGCCGCTGATGCCGGTCCGGCCCAGCAGTAGATGGATTAGCTCATGCAGGAGCGTAAAGGACCACGCAGCTTGAGAATCGTATTCATTGATCACCACAAAAGGGGCAATGGGGTCGGCAATGGCAAAGCCGCGGAAGGTCCGAGGTTCAATTTTTGTGTGCCAACTGCCTAGATTTCCTTTGAGCACCACGAAGATGCCCATCTGCTCCACATGGGAACGGAGCAGACGAAAAGCTGATCCAGGGTTCTGCGCATTATAATAACAGATGTTCAGGTCTGATGGTAGCAGTTGCCGCAAAAGCTTGTGGGCGGCTGCCGGATCAGCCCGTTTCCCCAATGCCCCAATGAACTCCAGGGGGGCGGCTTCATCCTCGGCAATCAAGGTGGCGCGAACCATGCTCTGGCGGCTGCGCACATCGCGAACCAGGGCATCCACCCCGGACTCCAGCACAGGCGATGCCCCCACCGGCTGGCGAAAGTCCGTACCCCGTTCACCTGGTGGTGGTGGAGTTGGCAAGTAAAAGGTCAGCAGGGGGCGGTGGTAGCTCTTGGCCATCTTCACCAGGATGGACCGTGTTGGCGCCCCCTCCCCCTGCTCCAGGGCAGCAAGCCGTTCAGCGGCAGCCATTGTCTTTGTGTCCCTGATGCCAACCTTTGCAGCAGCCTCCGCATGGGTCAGGTTTGCGGTTTTCCGCGCCCAAATCAAAACATCCGGATTGACAGTGACGGTTGCCATGGCAGGCAACCTAGCCGATTGAGCAACTTGGCCACACCGATATTGGTGCTACACTTGCGTGTTCACAGGCAAATGTCATAAAGCCGTGACAAGGTGGCCCGTTGCCAATTTACCTCGTTCACGGTGGCGTTCATGGTTCCGGTGTGCAGCTTGCGGTGGAGGGTATGGTCATACTGTGTTGGCTGGTCTTCGTGACTGCATGATGGTCATGTGGCTTTCACCCATTCGTATCAAGGAGCCGTAGTGAAGTGTGAGCCGACCGGCTAGATCCCGTCCGGAGAGATCGTGCGGGAGCCGCCATGGCAATGGCCATCCCTCACGTCGTGCAGTCTGGTCGCGCTGGGGCGCCGCCGCCAGGGAAATGACAGAGTTGACCCTTCAGCGCCTTTTCCGGCTTTCTTGCATCTTCAGATCCGTAACCAGGCTCAATCTCTTTAAGGGAACCTCTGAATTAAGACCCCTTGAGTCTCTGAGAGCTTTTGGGAAGCCCAGTAGGGACAGGCGAAGCAGGAGCCTGACGGCAGACGACTCTGGCTGTTCAGAGGCTCCTGAGGAAACACTGGAGAACCTCAAAGCGCTTCCATAGAAGACTCTCATTGCCTTCTCACAGCAAGGCTTCTAAAAAGCCGGAACTGAGCCAGAAAGGGGTTTTCCAGTGTTTCCCTAAGCTCGTACTCACCCAACCACTCCAACCCTGGTATTTTGCCAACCGCATTGATGAAGTTCTGGATGCTGCCCACAATCTTAAGAACCAGCACTTGCTCAGGAACAATGCCAAGCGGATTATCCTGAAGCGCAATGCGCTGCTTGTCCATGGCGTCCTGGAGACGTTGGAACTGTGGTTCCAAGCGCTTCGCCTGACTCGCGGCATCGGGAATCTTAAGTTTGCCACCACCGCCAACCCGCTTGGCTCGTGCTGCCCGCGCTGGCTCAGGGAAAACCAGCAGGGGATCGTTGCTCTCCACCATCGTCAGGGATTACCCTCCGCCAGGCCAGCTTCCCCTGGCTTGAAACGCCCTTTCCAACGCTGCAGCCGACTGTTAATGATGGCCTTGACGTCACCGTTTGGGGAATCCAGGGCTGCCTTGCGCAGAACATCGTGACCAAATTCCTCAATCTCGGCAAAGCTCAGCCCTTGCAGGCGTTGGGCAAGGCTGCGCGGCGACATGCCTAGCTCATGGCCGTGCTGCTCTGCAAAGCGCCGGAACCACTTCTCGACCTGGCCGCGCCTCGGCGCCGGTAACTCCACACACACTTGAAAACGCCGCCAGATGGCCCGGTCCAGAAGTTCGGGGTGGTTGGTGGCCGTCACGGCCACCACGAAGCTGGGCAGGGCATCGATCTGCAGCAACAACGAACTGACGACCCGCTTGATCTCCCCCGTTTCGTGCTGGTCTCCCCGCTCCTTGCCCACTGCGTCGAACTCATCGAAGAACAGCACACAACGGTGTGACCGGGCCTCCTCGAAGACACGGGCAATGCGTTGGGCCGTCTCCCCCAGGTAGCTCCCGACGACAGCTTCATAGCGCACCACCAGCATGGGGACGCACAGGGCGTTGGCCAGAGCTTCCGCCAGGGTGGTTTTGCCGTTGCCGGGTGGCCCGGCAAGCAGAATGCGGTGTCTTGGTTCCAGATTGTAGGAACGCAGCAGGTCGGCGCGATGCTGTTCAGCGATGAGTTCACCGATGATCTCCTCCACCTCCTGCGGCAGGAACAAATCTTCCAGGCAGCGCTGCGGCATGATCTCCGCCAACAGGGGGCCTGCTGATGCCCGCAGTGTCCGGGGCGTCGTCTGTGGTGTCCGCCCGTTGCCGTTCTGCAGATGCCTCAGCAGCCTGTCCGCCAGGATGGTGTGATTTTTGGCGCGCTCCTCTGCAGCCATGGCTTCGATGACCCTTCGGACTTGCTCGTCATTCCCCTGTGTGCTCGCCTTGGCCAGTTTCAGGAGCAGGTCTGCCCGTGCCATGGCTAGCTCCCTTCCTCCCGGTCAATACGATGGGCCATTGACCGGCCAGGCTTCCCCATGATTTCACATGCCAGCCTTCCCGTCCCCCGATCCAGGGCCGGACTGGCGGCGCACATCTCGGGCAGGGTTTGCATGGGCCTGGGGTCGGGCTTGTGGAGGGATCAGTGGAAACCAACCTAATGGCTGAAGGGGTGATTTTGCCCCTGTCCGGCGCGTTCCGGGTGAAAGGGTAAGGAAGCATCTGGCCATGGGCCGTCAGCAACCATGGGGTGAGATGAGGTGGCCCCAGCTTCTCCTGGGAAAAGCGCAAGCGCTCTGCGGTTTTGTCCCACAGTGTGGGCAGGGCCTTCGGTCATGCCGGGCGATCTGGCTGGAGCTTCCTCCAGTCCGGGCCGGACCTCTGGAGAAAAGGGGTTGCCATTCGTGGGGAGATGGGCTTCTATCCTCTTGTTTCAGGAAGCGGCAACCCTTCTTCCATCACCGTGAACATCACTTCCCCACAGGTCCTGGTTTCCTGTCTGATTTGTCAATTGGGCCGCAGGATTCGTATTGCCAGCTTCAGCATCCACCAGCCAATGACCACAACCACCAGCCCCACCTCAATCAGCCCAAGCAGTCCGGCAATTTGGGGATGGGTATCCTGGATCAACGTGATGGTCAGCACCAGGCCGGATACCGACACAATGAAGAGGCAGTTTCCCGTCTCTGCGGCAGTCAGCTCACGCCTGAACCTGGGCAGGAGTATAATCAACGAGTAGACAAAGGTCACGGTACCAAAGAGAACGACTTCCAAGTTCATGGGCAACTCCGTGACTGCTTGAAGTGGCAACCTGAAGTTTAGCCCATTGGACGCCGGATGCTTCCACCTCCCTTGGGTTGCCCATCTCCAGGGAAGGCTGTGGCGCTACTGGCGGGCTGTGTATTGTCCGCCCACGATGTCCCGCACCAGACCCTCCGCTTCCCGCTCTACCGTCAGAATGTCCGCCCGGATTTCCTCCAGGGTGCGCATTGGCTCCGGCTTGTAGAAGTACCGGTTGAAGCTGATCCCATAGCCGATCTTCACGCCCTGGCGGGGGAACCACGCATCCGGTGTGTAGGGAAGCACTTCCTGTTGCAGGAAGCCTTCAATCCCGCCTTCTTCCTGTAATGGGATCTGCTCCGTGTCCCGCAATTCGCTATCGGGCTCATACTCCACCACCCGCCTGTGCCCCCCATGGTCCACCTCGAACAGGCCGTTGATGGGGTTGGCAGGGGCTCCTCGCCGATGCACTTTCTTCACCACCGGCGCGGCCGTCTCGTCCCGGTGGGCCAGTCCGGTTTGCAGGAGGGTTTTCCGCTTCGCCGTCATCTTGATGCCACGGCGTTGCATCCGGGTTTTCACCGTCTCCAGGAACCCATTGAAATCCCGGTGGGGTCCTGCACCCAGTTGGTCCAGGATGTCTTGCATGGCGTCTGCCCATTGGACCTCACCGGCCCCGATGCAGGCATTGAAGAAGGGCTCCCGCTGCGCCTCGCACCAGACCACCGCCAGCCGCAGGGGGCGCTCCACCGTCACTTTCCAATACCCGAAGGCCGCGTTGTCAAAAATCCTGCTCTGCTCCGTCTCCTGGAAATCCAGGAACGTCTGACAGATTGTCTCAATGTCTTGTTTCCCCAGCTCGCAGTTCTTCTGGCCCAGGTTCTTGCGCAGGGGCTGGAACCACCCGGTGGCGTCGATCAGTTGCACCTTGCCGCACCGATGTGGGGGTTTCCGGTTGGTGAGCACCCAGACGTAGGTGGCGATGCCGGTGTTGTAGAACAAATTCAGCGGCAGGGCAATGATCGCTTCCAGCCAGTCGTTTTCCATGATCCAGCGGCGGATATTGCTCTCCCCCTGCCCCGCCGTGCCGGTGAAGAGGGAACTGCCGTTGTGGACCTGGGCGATGCGGCTTCCCAGCCTGGTCCCCTGCTTCATCTTGGAGAGTTTGTTGGCGAGGAACAGCATCTGGCCATCGCTGGAGCGGGTCACCAGGGAGTACTGGGGATCGCCAGCGTGTTCAATCACAAAGCGGGGATCCCCCATCTCCTTCTTGCCCCCCATGCGCTGCAGGTCGGTTTCCCAACTCTTGCCATAGGGGGGATTGGAGAGCATGAAATCAAACTCCTGCGACGGGAAGCCATCGTTGGACAGGGTGGAATATTCCGGGCCGCCCTTGATGTTGTCGGCGGCTTTTCCCTCCCCTTTGAGGAGGAGATCGGCTTTGCAGATGGCGTAGGTCTCGCCGTTGATCTCCTGGCCATAGAGATGGGTGGATACGGTCTTGCCCTGCTCCTTGGCGATCTGTTGCAACACCTCCTCGGCCATGGTGAGCATCCCGCCGGTTCCGCAGGCGCCGTCGTAGAGCAGGTAGGTGGCGGATTCAAGCTGGTGGGCGATGGGGAGGAACACCAGCTTTGCCATGAGCTCCACGGCATCCCGTGGGGTGAAGTGTTCCCCCGCCTCCTCGTTGTTCTCCTCGTTGAAGCGGCGGATCAACTCCTCGAAGACTGTGCCCATGCCGTGGTGATCCAGGCCGTGGTGTCGCACTGTGCCATCGGTATCCACCACGGGATCCGGGCCCAGATTGATGTCCGGGGAGGTGAGCTTCTCGATCAGGCCCCCCAGGGCGTCTGCTCTGGAGAGTTTTGTGAGCTGGTTACGGAACTCGAAGTTGTCCAGGATGTCCTGTACATTGGGCGAGAAGCCGTCCAGGTAGTTCTCGAAGTCGGCCCTGAGTTGCTGGCGGCTGGTCCTGGCCCGCAGAGCATGGAGGGTGAACCTGGAGGTGTTATAGAAGGCCTGGCCCGCCGCTTGCTGGAGGGGGACGTCCTGGTTGTGGATTCCGTTCTTGTCCAGAAATGCTTTTGTCTTCAGCACGTCTTGTTTGGTGGGTTCCAGCACCGCATCCAGACGGCGCAACACCGTCATGGGCAGGATCACGTCACGATACTTGCCACGGACGTAGACATCCCGCAGCACATCGTCAGCAATGCTCCAGATATAGCCGGTGATCCAGTTGAGAGTCGATCCGTTGGGCATGGGACAGGAAGATAGTAGGGGGCGTCTCGGCAAGCCCGTCCTGGAGATTCAATGGCCACCCATCAAGTGCCTCCTGGGGAAACGGGTGGATCCATGGGGAGGGTCAGGCGCACGGACGCCCCCCCTTCAGGGCGATTGAGGGCCCGCACGTGCCCCCCATGGGTGGTGGCAATTTGCTGCACAATGGCCAGACCCAAGCCACTGCCACTGAGACTGTTGGCCCGCGCCCGGGAGACATCACCCCGATAAAAGCGCTCAAAAACATGTTGAAGGTCAGCTTCACTGAAGCCGGAACCCTGGTCCTCTACATCCAGCTTGAGCCAATTCTCGTCCGCCACGACTTTTACCTGGATGGTGCTGTGGTTGGGGCTATAGCGGAGGGCATTGTCCAGCAGGTTCAGCAACGCCCGTTGCAAACGGGATGCATCAGCAGGGATGGTTACTGGTGGGTTGGTACTGGTGATGGTCAGGCCCACATGGCGTGGTTCCGCCAGGGGGACCAGGAACTGCCAGGCGGCGTTCACATGGTCCACCACCGTTACGGGCGTGGTGTGATGTTGTAGCAATGTGCTCTCCAGCCGCGAGAGCTCCAGCAAATCCTCCACCAGGCTCTGCAGTCGAATAATTTCCTTCTGCGACCGTTCCATCAGCCTGGCTTGGCGGGGACTACAGGTTTCCACCAGGCTTTCACTCACCAGCTTCAGGGCGGTGAGGGGGGTTTTCAGTTCATGGGCCACATCGCTGACCCAGCGCTCCTGCTGTTCCCTCTGGGCCAGCAGGGCGTGGCGGTTGAGGAGAAAGACGGCCACCCAGCCCTGCTGGCCGGGCAGGGCCACCGCTTCCAGTTGTTCCGTGGTGACGGGTTCCAGGTGGTGGGGATTGGCGCTGGTGGAGGTGAGGACCCACTTGATGCGCTGCCGCTGGCCTGTGCGGCGCACCCGACGACTCACTTCTTCCAGTTGATGGCAACGGATGGCGTCCAACAGGGGACGGTGTTCCCGTGGGGCCCCACCGCCTGGAAGGTGGAGCAGGGCGCAGGCCTTACTGTTCACCAGGCGGATAATTTGCCGCTGATCCAACAGCAACACCCCCACGGGGGCCTGTCGCAGCCACTGGAATATCTGGTTATCCACGGGCAAATGGCGCCTTGATGACCACCGTCGCGGCAAGAGCCGTGGGACCAGCAGCCCCAAACCCACCCCCAGCAGTAGCGCCAGCCCTTCAGCCAAAGCGATACCCAAACCCACGAACCGTGGTGATCAACTGGGGTTGACTGGGATTGTCCTCCAGTTTCTCCCGGAGCCAGCGGATATGGACATCCACGGTTTTGATATCGCCGATAAAGTCCGGCCCCCAAATCCGCTCCAGGAGCTTGTCCCGGCTCCAGACACGGCGGGGATGGCGCATGAAGAACTCCAGCAACTTGTATTGCTTGGGGGGAAGATTCAGGGGGAGCCCCTTCAGCCTGGCGCAGTACTCTTCAGGGTAGAGGGCCAGTTTCCCATGCTTGAGCACCTCCACGACAGGTTGACTTGTGGTGGGACTGGAGCGGCGCAACAGGGCCCGGCAGCGGGCCACCAGTTCCCGCATCCCGAAGGGTTTCACCAGATAATCGTCTGCCCCCACCTCCAGGCCCACCACCCGGTCGGTTTCCGAATCCTTGGCGCTCACGATCAGGATGGGAGTGGTGAAGCCCCGACGGCGCAGGTAGCGGCAGAAATCCAGACCATGGACACCTGGCATCATCAGATCCAAGAGGATCAGGTCAAACGGGCTGGTCTCCAGAGTGTCCTGAAAATGATCCAGGGCTGTGTTGCCGTGGGCCACAGCATCCACAAGAAATCCCTCAGCCGTCAGGCTTTCTGCAATGGTTTCCCGGATGGTGTCGTCATCTTCCACCAGGAGAAGCCTGGAAGGGGCCAGCCGAGTGGGTGATTTGATGGCCACGGTGGTCTTCAACCTGAGATCAGCCTAGGGTCCAGGACTCATCACCAGAAGAGGACGGTGGCGGTCAGGAGGATGGCAGAACAGAAGACGTGGGCGCAGCCGCCGTAGCGGGTTGCAAGACGCCGCCAGTCCTTCAGTCGGGAAAAGGGATTCTCGACTTTGTGGCGCATTCGATACAACCTCTTGCTGTAATGCACTGGTTTCTTGCGGCAGTGACGGGGCGTGATGCAAGGCGTGATGCCCTGCTGGACCAGCATCGTACGGATTTTGTCTCTGTCATACCCTAACGATCCCCAATCACCGTGGCCGCAGAGGACCACCTTTGCTGTGGCAGACTCCATGGAGCTTGCTGGTCATGCCCCCCTTGGTGCCACCAACCAGGCGGGGGGCACCCCCCCTTTGTTAAGGCTGGAGCCGTGGGATGGGCTTTGATGTCAGTGGCGTCAATCATCAGCACCTCTGGCTCCAGGGCATCGCAATACCTTGCGGTCATCGACCCGCTTCACACCCCGTTCCTTGAGAAACAAAGGGGGGATGCCATCAACCTGCTCCGCGCTGATCCCCAACAACTGGGCCATCACCCATCTCCTCCTGGTGCTCTCTTGAGGCTCCCTCTCTGCTGAGAGGGTCATTCCTCATATGATGAGTCCTGACCCTGGCCACCGGGTCACCACGGCAACACCGCTGATGCCGTGTCAGTCAAGGACTGCGGGATCAGCGGCGGGTTTCAAAAAAGTCGAAATCCGCGGTGGCAAAGGTGCCGTCCTCCACTTGCCCCATGAGGTCCTCCAACTGTTTCCAGAGCCCGGCGCCGGTGGGCACAGCCAGAAGAAGGGCCAGGAAAAAGCTGCCCCCGGCCCTGAAGCCGAACACTTGCAGGCCGGCGCCAATAAACAGGATGGTCCCCACCACGATGCCCCCATAGGGAAGCACCGTTGTGAAACGCCCCAAGGGCAAGAGGGGCAGACGATCCTGCTTCCAATCCTCCAGCCGCTGTCTGATTTGGCGGGCAAAGGTCAGCCCACACAACAAGGCCACCAGCAGGCCAATCCCGCTGAGGGCATAGGGGGGTTGGTTCTGCCAGTAGGGCGGGGCCCCCAGTAGCGCATCCAGTTGCTCTTGGAGCGCTGGGCCCACAACATTTTCACCCACAACAGTGCCACTCCAGTGGTTTGCAGTGTAGGGCGTCATGGGGGGCAGCCTCAGATGGCGAGGGGATTGAGGCGCCTCCAGAGGGACTGGGCCAGCCCCTTGGCCACATCAGCCGCGCCAAAGTGGCGCTGCAACAGGCTCAGCAGACCCGCCAAATCCCCAGTCTGCAAGCGATCATCCCGCACCAGGGTTTGCAATAGGCGCTGACGCAGCGTCTGGCCATCAGCCGTAAACAGGAGACGCAGTCCTGAACTGGCCAGGGGCAGCACGTCTTGCCCATCCCCGCCGCCCCCACGGGCCACCCTCAGCAGGCTGTCCAGCCGTTCCAGTTGCAGCCGCCCCTCCTGGTCAAAGAGCACATCCAGTAGTTTGTCCCGTAGCTCCGCCGTATCCGCCGCTAACAATCGCCGCGCCACATAGGGATAAGCCACCCCAACAATCCGGAAGCCGGGATCCAGTCGCAGGGCAACACCCTCCTGACTCACCAGGGCGCGAATGATCAAGGCAAACCGGGCTGGAACCCTGAAGGGATAATCGTACATCAACTCGGAGAAGCGGTCCGTCACCTGCTTGAAGTTGAAGTCACTCACCGCATTGGCCAGCTTCATGGCCAGCACCTCCTGGAGTGCGGGCACAATGCGCTGCCGATCCACATCGGGCCGCAGAAAGCCCAGGCGGATAAAATCGTCAGTCAGGCTTTCATAGTCTTTATTGATCAGGTGGATGATGGAGTCGGTGATGATCAGGCGGTCATCCTGACTGATTTCGTCCATCATGCCGAAGTCCACATAGCCCAGGTGCCCCTTATCCCCTGTGTGCCCAGGCAAGGCGATCAGATTGCCCGGATGGGGGTCCGCATGGAAGAAGCCATAGTCCAGCAACTGCTCCAGCCCTGCGGTCACGCCCGTGCGAATCAAGGCAGTGGGATCCAGGCCATGGCGGCGCAACTCATTTGGATCCCGAAGCTTGGGACCTTCCAGCCAGACGGTGGTGAGAACCCGCTGGCTGCTGTGGCTGCTGACCACTGCCGGCGCCACCACCGTTGGGTTGTCGCGGAACTGCTGGGCAAAGCGGCGGGCGTGATGGGCCTCGGCGTCATAGTCGATCTCTTCAAAAAGCTTGCTGCCGAACTCATCGACAATGGCGGCCAAGCCGTCCCCCAGGTTGAGGGGCAGGGCCGGGCCAAACACCATGGCAAGAAGCCGTAGCAGAACCAGGTCCCGGCGGATCACCGCCTCCAGGCCAGGGCGCTGTACCTTCACCGCCACCCAGAGTCCATTGCTGAGTTGCGCCTTGTACACTTGCCCCAACGAAGCCGCGGCAACCGGCTCCTGGGGAAACTTGCGGAACAGCTTGTCCACAGGGTGCCCCAGGTCTGTCATCACCATCTCCTTTGCCGTCTCCAGGGGAAAGGCCGGCAGTTGATCCTGCAGCTTGGTGAGCTCGTCCAGCCAGGCGCTGGGGATCAGATCGGGGCGGGTGGAGAGGGCTTGTCCCACCTTGATGAAGCAGGGGCCAAGTTGTGTGAGGGTGGTTAATACCGTCCGGGCCAGTCGGGTCTGGACCGCGGGATCCATGGTATTCCCTTGGGTCACCAGCCGCACCGCCAGCCCTGTAAAGTGCAGTAGCAACACCACAAGACGGCTGATCAGCTTCCATGGCCGCAGCAGTAGCCAGAGCAAGTCCCTGCCGTGGTCATAGCGCAGTGGCTGCTCAGCCTGCAGTAGGGAAGACACCAAGGGACAGTTGACCAAAACACGTGGGATGAGCTTAAAAAAATTCTTCTGATTTTGACGGGCATTTCCCCCGGCAGCAGGTAACAGGGCAAGGGATCAACAACCGTGCCCCAATTTGGGTCTGGCTCGGGTAGGGCTGCGGACAGCGGAGCAGATGCAGGTGGGGAAGCGTTGCAGCGATTAGTTTGAGCAATGGCTCTTCTGCGATTCCATGCTCAGCCAAGAATTGATTGCCACCTTGTCCATCGCGTTGGCCAAGCTGATGGGCGGGCTGCTCGTGGTCTGGCTGCTGGGGCGCATTGTCCTGGCCACAGCGATACGGCTCACCGGGAAAACCACCACCACCCTTGATGACTTTGTCATCAAGACAGCCCATAAGGCTCTGGTGCCCGTGTTCTCCATGCTGGTGGTGAACTGGGCTTGGGAAGGGATTCCCTATGAGGGCATTGGCGACGCAGTCGTTACAGCCCTGACCAGCCTGGTGACCACAGTGGTTCTTGTACAAGCCGCCAACCGCACCCTGGTGCGGCTGCTGACCAGTACGTTCCAGCGCGTTGTGGGGACTGACGATACCAGCCTGGAGATTCTCACAGCCCTGAAACCCATGCTGCGGGCATTGGTTTGGGTGTTGGGAGGGGTGATCTACCTGCAATCCCTCGGTGTGCCCCTCGGCGCCCTCTGGGCCCTGCTGAGCGCCGGCGGCATCGGTGCCGGCCTGGCACTTCAGAAGCCTGTGGCCGAGTTCTTTGAATACATCTACATCCTATTGGATAAGCCGTTCCGGAGGGGGGATTTTCTCCATGTGGGCAACAGCAACACCTGGGCCAAGGTGGAGCAGGTGGGCATCCACTCCACCCGGTTGCGCAGCGTGGATGGGGAGCTGGTGGTGATGACCAACTCGTCTTTGGCCAACCAGTCCCTCTCCAACTACACCGTGATGGAGCGCCGCCGCCGCATCTACCGCTTTGGTGTCACCTACGACACACCCCCCCACGTGCTGAAGCAGATTCCCGCCATGGTGCAAACAATTGTGGAGAGGGTGCAGGATGCGGAATTTGACCGTTGCCATTTCGTGGAGTTTGGTGCCAGCAGTCTGGATTTTGAACTCTGCTACAACATTCCCACCAACGACTACGTGAAAGCCCTTGATGCCCAGCAGCAGGTGAATGTGGCGCTGGTGCAGATGTTTGCGGAACAGGACATCGCGTTTGCCTTCCCAACCCGTACCCTCTATCTCAATCACCCGGACCAGGCTGGGGCGGCCAACTCAACCCGAGAGCCTGGGCAAGGGGAATAAGCCTTAGCCATGCCCAGGCATCTGTGCATGGTTCACCAGTAGGGCAAACCACAAGCAAACCGCCACCACCACAAACGCCACGCCCGCGCCAATCCCCAGGTGGACCATCAACCGTGGCACCACCTGGGGAACGATGACAACCCCCGTCACGGGGAGGAGCTTGAACAAGGTGTTGTTCATGGAAGTTGGGGACACTTGCCCCATCTTGGCACCCTTGATCCGGCTGGGGTGGCCTCAGAACCACTCCCCTACAGCATCTGCGGCGGTGTTGGTGTTGTCGCAGGGGGTTGTGCGCTGGAACGCCATGGTGACCTCACGCTTCTGCTCCCCATCGGCGGCCACCGCCTTGATGGGATAGTTCTGCTGGCCATCGCGGAACGGCACCTGGATGCGGAACGTGCCTTCCGGTGTGAGTGGCACTGGCTCGTCACCGATGGTGAGCATCGCAGCAGGATCCGTGGCGCCATAGACAATGAGTTCGGCATCAGCCACCAGCCAGAAGGAGCGCTGACGCGCCATGCCAACACCAGAGTCCGTGCGGCCACTGGCCCAGATGCCAGCGGCAGAGTCGGAGAAGCCCGCTTGCTCCCCTTGCAATCCCAGCTCCTGGCCCGGTTGCTGGAACACTTCCGATCCTTGACGAGGACGCAGGGAGAAGCCAGTGGCTACCTGATAGAGACGCTCGTGGAGGGTGCTATCCAGAGGGGATTCCTCTGGAGTGGGCAGAGGGATGGGGATGGTGGTATCCAGGGAAAACGGCACAAACTGATCCAGAATCTGCTCGCTGGGCTTGGCTGCAGGAACCCTTGCCTTGGCGGAGAAAGCCACGGATAGCCACCCGGCATCTTCAAGACGAAAACCCAGCTCAACGCGATAATCCCGATTGCTGAGCGGCATGGGCACATGCCAATCCGCAGCGTTTGGGTCCACGGGCACCTCCTGAAGGGTGTGGGGATGGGCAACGCCATCACCCAAGCCGGTCACATCACTGACCCGTAAGCAAAGCTGCTGGGCCCCTGCCGCCTCGGCAGTTTTGCGTGTTTCCGGAGAGATCTCCCAGAAGACGTAGCCCCACTCAGGATCACGGGGCAGGAAGACGACGCGGTCAGCATCCTGGGATGCAGACGCCTCCTCGACCGCATCCGTGCTGGGCAGGGTCTGGGGGGCAGCAACGCTGATATCCTTCTGCCTGGAGCCGGACCCTTGGGATTCAGGGTCCCCAGGCGAGGCCATTGCCACCGCACCTGGACGCTGGCCAATCTCTTCAACCAGAGCCTTTTTGCTTTTGCGGCTGTAGAGGCTGACGCCCAGTTGGCTGGCAATGGCGCGCAGTTGCCTCAGGGTGAGGCGGGCCAAGGAGGAGAAGGGGGGAACAGCCATCTCTAAAGAAAGACTTTGGGATCACTGTGGGGACATTTCCCCAAAATCACAACCATTCAGGGGCAATCAGTGAGGCTTTCCTGACAGTGCCCCCTGGCCGTGCTCTTCCAGCCCGACCCCTGAAGCGGGCTGGGGGCCCATCTCTTTGTTGTTGATTGTGCTTGAGGCCGTCGCCCCACTTGGCCATGGACCATCCCCGGATTTCACCCATCCGGCTGATGCCGGGAACCCAAGGCCAATCCAGATGGTTGCTGCTGCTTTGCCCCTCGCCTTTTGCTGAGGCGACCACATCAGGAAGACCACCATATCCACACTCTTCAACCGGGTGGATGACATTGATCCCAACGAAAAGGGGCCTGCAGCGATGTGGCGGATGCCCAGGCCACCACCCCATTGACCAAGCCGGGGTCGTCCCCTGTCCCTGCTACGGCATTCTGAAGGGCACGATGAAGAATCGGAAGCAGTTCCTCGTGTGCCCAAACTGAAGAGAGGCCTGTGGCGTCAACCACTGGGTGAACGCCATGGGTAATGGCCGCTCGGGTATGGTCATCCACCATGGGGCCATTGTGGGGCGAGTTCCCGCTTCCGCGGAAAGAAGCAGGAGCAGGAGCAGGACCCTGAAACTGCTGCTCGGCTATTCGATGCCCAAGTTGCCGCCACATCTTTAGTTGAGGAGCGCCGGACTTCTCCCAACAGGGGGCTCGGACAGTTCCGGCTGGCCACCAGTGGCCCTCAGCTACCCTCAGGACCACCGCGGTGATAGAGACATGGCGGCCAGCGACCCCGAGCACTTCGAAGCACCCCGTGGCAAGCGGCAAGGCCACAGGGGCGCACTCTTTTCAGCTCTTTGCAGATGACGCACTGGGGCAATTTTCCGGGACGGGTGGAGATGGCCTTTGTCCCAAGGGTGTTTTTCCTGGATCCCAACGCCTCTGGCAAGTCCAACATGCCCGACAACCACCAGGGTTTACCCTGGCCATCACCGTAGACAACAAACCCGGCCAGCCCATGGCATGACTCGTTACAGGTCCGCAACCACCCTCGAAAGCACCTGCCCGAAGTGGTGGCGGAAATCGTGACGGATGGTTCTGGTGCTCAGGTGCTGTGCCACCCGATATGGGCAGATGAGGCCGACCCCGACCGGCTGTGGCAAATCCACCTGGAGCAGGTGGTGGTCAACCAGGGTTTTCGGCCCCTGACGGAGTTTTTGACCTCCATCCGCTACTTCCATATTGTCCCTCCAGATGAGAGACCTGGAGCGTTCAGCCAGGCGGCGCAACGGTCCCTTCGGGGCTGACTTCCCTGAGGCCATTGCCACGACACCCCAGCGCCCCTGTGATGCCCGACTCCGTAAAATCAGCAAGGCCCTGCAGATTGCCATTTCCGGGTTGCAGGGTCTCACCTTGGGGCAGGATGAGGGGCCCGAGTTGGGCTTGCACACGGTCCTGGTCAGCCGATTGCCCAATCTCGTGGTTTGTTTGTATCGCCGTTCACCACGGCAGTTGCTGATCACCACCCAACTCCCCTCAAGACACACTGGAAAACTTCAAAGCCCTTTCACAGCAGACTCTCACTCCTCTCTTACAGCAAGGCCTTTGAAAAGCCAGGACTGAGCTGGAAAGGGGGGTTTCCAGTGTGTTTTGAGGGGACCGCTGGAGAAGAGTTGGACACAATGCATCTGCAGCATCGACTCCAACGGGTCGGGAACTCTCCCCTGGTCAGTTTGGGGGTACTAGGGTCAGGACTCATCACCAGAAGAGGACGGTGGCGGCCAGGAGGATGGCAGAACGGAAGACGTGAGCGCAGCCGTCGTAGCGGGTTGCAAGACGCCGCCAGCCCTTCTGTCGGGAAAAGACCGTCTCGATTTTGTGACGCTTGCGACCCAACCTCTTATTGTAATGCACTGGCTTCTTGCGGCAGCGACGGGGCGGGATGCAAGGCGGGTGCCTTGCTGGGCCAGCATCTTACGGGTTTTGTCCCTGTCATACCCCCTTACCCTTGATCCCCGATCACCGTGGCCGCAGGCGGCAGGTTTTTGAGTAACACATCAGCACCGGTGAAGTCACTGCATTGCCCCTCACCCAGTGTGGAGCCGCAGGGGACCACCTTTACTGTGGCAGACCCCATGGAGCTTGCTGGTCATGCCCCCCTTGGTACGACCAATCAGGCGGGGGGGGCGCCCCCTTGTTGAGGCTGGACGCCATGGGATGGGCTTTGAGATCAGTGGCGTCAATCATCAGGACCTCTGGCTCTGTGACATCGGACGGGGCATCAGCCCCTTCTGAATCACATGGATGATGCCGCTCAACACCTTCCTGTCATCCACCCACTTCACACCCCGTTCCTTGGGGAAGAAGGGGCGGATGCCATCAACCTGCTCCTCGCTGAGCCAAAACAACTGGGCCATCACCTATCTCCTCCTGGTGCTCTCTTGGGGGTTCCTCTCTGCCGAGAGGATCATTCCTCACATGATGGGTCCCGACCCTACGGCCTGATCTCCTCCAACAGACCATCCCATGTACAGCATATCCATCCGCTCCAGAAACTTCTCCCGCCCCGTCTTCCGCTTCTTCCTCCCGTTCATTCCCAAGGTCCGCAAAGCGCTTCTCCATGCTCTTCATGCCAGGAAAACTCCAGCCATGGCTCCATTGATCACGCCACAGGACTTTTTCAGAGGTTCATGATCCTGGCCAACCCTCTCCGCCATGGATCACTGGCGTTCTGAAGCCACCCTCTGCAACGGCTTCCCCCATGGTCCATGGGGGCTTACGCTAGGGTGAGGTCTGTTGCTACCCCTTCCCATGACCATGGACACCATGGCCCTCACCAAGGACAATGTGGAAAAAGTTTTGGACGAGGTGCGGCCTTTTCTGCTAGCGGATGGGGGCAACGTGGAGGTGGTGGAACTGGATGGTCCCATCGTGAAGGTGCGCCTCCAGGGGGCTTGCGGCAGTTGCCCCAGCAGCACCATGACCCTGAAGATGGGCATTGAACGCAAGCTGCGGGAGATGATCCCGGAAATCAGTGATGTGGTGCAGGTGCTCTGAGACGGGGCAGAGGGAGCGGCCCCCGGGCTTTGCTTAGGCTTTAGAGCGCCAATGGACCATTGCTGTGCTTGACCCACGCCTTTTTCGCCAAAACCCTGACCATGTGGCGGCGCAGTTGAGCCGTCGTGGCCTTGCGGTAAATATTGGGGAGCTCCATGATCATGCCCGGCAGGTGCAAAAGCTGGCGGAGCGGCGCGCCCAGTTGCAAGCTGAGGGCAAGAGGATTAGCCGGCAAGTGGGAGGGGTGCTCAGACAGATCAATGAGAAGGGAAACAAGCTTTCCCCTGAGTTAGGGTCTGCGCCCGGTTTTCACGTCAACATCACGGTAGCTCAGGGGCAGCAGAGAGAGGATTTAGAGGATTTATATCAACTAGGGAAAAGCTTAGAGACAAAGGGCAGCGAAATTAAGGAGGAAGTGGCCGCCCTGGAGGCCAAGGAGCGCGATGCCCAGTCGAAATTGCGAGACGAGTTGCTGCGGCTTCCCAATCTGCCCTCCCCCCATTGCCCCGATGGCCGGGATGAAGCCGATAACGTGGAACGCCGCCGCTGGGGCGATCCCAAGCCCGCCGCGGCAGGCTCGGAGCACTGGCAGTTGGCCAGGACGTTGGGCTTATTTGAAAGCGAACGCTCCGTGCGCATTGCCCAGAGTCGCTTCATCACCCTGATGGGTTGGGGGGCGCGGCTGGAGCGGGCCCTGATTCAGTTCATGCTGGACCTGCACACCAGCCGGAGTTATGTGGAAGTATTGCCCCCGTCGTTGGTGAACACCGCCAGCCTCACCGGCTCCGGCCAACTGCCCAAATTTGCCGAGGAAAGCTTTCGCTGCGCCGATGACGATCTCTGGCTCAGCCCCACAGCGGAGGTTCCCCTCACCGCCCTGCATCGGGATGAAATTTTGCCGGCCACGGATCTGCCCCGCCGCTATGTGGCCTATAGCCCCTGCTTCCGCCGGGAGGCGGGCAGCTATGGCCGAGATACCCGTGGGCTGATTCGACTCCACCAGTTCAATAAGGTGGAGCTCTATTGGTTCTGCCATCCGGATGCCTCCGAGGAGGCCCATGAGCAATTGACCGCCGATGCGGAGGCAGTCCTTCAGGCCTTGGAGCTGCCCTACCGGGTTGTGGAACTTTGCACCGCTGATCTGGGGTTTTCCGCCTGTCGCACCTACGACCTGGAGGTGTGGCTGGCGGGAGCAGGGGTGTATCGGGAAATCAGCAGTTGCAGCACCTGTGGGGACTTCCAGGCGCGCCGCTCCTCCATCCGCATGAAGGAAGGCAAACGCAATCGCCTCCTCCACACCCTCAATGGCAGCGGTCTGGCCATTGGCCGCACTATGGCGGCCCTGTTGGAGTGGTACCAGCAGCCTGATGGCTCTGTGGCCGTTCCCCAGGCATTACAGCCCTACATGGGCTGCACCGTAATTACACCTCCCTCAGACCCAGAATAGTATCACAACGCTGGCGGCACTGGGCCAGGGCAGAGGCGGAATCAGGGCCTGCCGTTGCGGGGTCGTAGGGCAGCAGTTGGGCCAGCCTCTGGGGCCAATGGCCGCTCTGGAAGCGTTGTGGAAAACAGCGCCGTAAAAGGTCCACCATGATGGTGACAGCGGTTGACGCACCTGGCGATGCCCCCAGCAGGGCCGCCAGGCTGCCGTCCCCTGTTGCCACCAGCTCCGTGCCCAGCTTCAATTGTGCTCCCCGGCCAGGCTCCTGTTTGATGATTTGCACCCGCTGACCCGCCACGGCCAAGCGCCAGTCCTCAGGCCGTGCCTGGGGGAGAAAGCGGCGCAGGCTTGCCAGCCGTTCCTTGGGGCCTTGCCCCAGTTGTTGCAGAAGATAGCCAACCAGGCGACGTTCCCGTAACCCTACCCCCACCATGGACAACAGATTGTGGGGGCGCACGGAGGCTGGTAGATCCAGCCAGGAGCCGTGCTTCAGAAATTTGCCGCTGAAGCCAGCATAGGGGCCAAACAAAAGGCCGCGGCGGCCGCTGATCCAACGGCTGTCCAGATGGGGCATGGACATGGGGGGCGCACCCACTGGGGCCTTGCCATAAACCTTGCCCCAATGGCGGTCAATGAGGGGCGCCGTTTGGCAGATCAGCCACTGGCCACTGACGGGGAAGCCAGCGTAGCCCCGCGCCTCTGGCACCCCGGCCCGTTGCAGCAACAGCAGGGCGCCGCCACCAGCGCCAAGAAATACAAAGGGGCTATCCACCTGAACCCTCTTGCCCCCCTGGTCCACATCCAGACGCCAGCCCCCATCAGCCCTGCGCCGCAGTTTGTGCAGCGCGTGGTTGAGGCGCAACTCCACTCCAGGCTGGCGCTGAAGCCAATGTACCAGGGACTCGGTGAGGGCGCCAAAGTCCACATCCGTGCCCCGTCCATAGCGGGTGGCGGCCATGACCTCCCCAGCGGAGCGGCCCTCCATCACCAGGGGCAGCCAGTCCCACAGGGCACGGTGATCCCGGCTGAAGGCCATGCCCGCAAATTGGGGCAGGGCAGCCATGTGCTGCTGCCGCTGCGCCAGGGCAGCCACCTCCTCCTCCCCCCACACCAGGCTGTAGTGGGGCAACTGGTGAAGAAACGTTCCAGGACCGCTGAGAACCCCCTGTTCCACCAGCGCGGCCCAGAATTGCAGGCTCTGCTCATAGGCCCCGTTGATGGCCAGGGCTTTGTGAAGATTGGGCCCACCATGGGCCCCTATGGGGGTGTAATTGAGTTCGCAGTTGGCCCCATGGCCCGTGCCGGCATTGTTGAGGGCTGCACTGCTCTCGGCTGCAACCTGCTCCAGCCGTTCCAGAATCAACACTGTGAGCCCTGGCTCCAGTTGTTGAAGCAGCGTCGCCAGGGTGGCGCCCATCACCCCTGCTCCCACCAAGACGGCATCCGCCTGGATTCGCTCCACAAGTCCTTCCCAAAGGGCAGAATGGCGCAATCATGCTGTTGCCACCGTGATTCATATTTTGGCAGCCCTGGCTGTGCTCGGGCTTCTGATTGCCATCCATGAGGCGGGACACTTTCTGGCGGCCACATGGCAGGGAATTCGGGTGAGCAGCTTCTCCATTGGCTTGGGGCCGGTGCTTCTCGGCTGGCGGCGTCGGGGGATTCAGTTTGCCCTGCGGGCCATTCCCATCGGCGGCTATGTGGCCTTCCCCGACAGTGATGCCGAAGAAGAGATCCATCCCCAAGATCCCGACCTGTTCAGGAACCGCCCCCTGCCCCAGCGGGCTTTGGTGATTGCAGCAGGGGTGCTGGCCAACCTGATGTTTGCCTGGGTGGTGCTGGTGGCCCAGGGGGCCGTTTATGGCGTACCCGATGGGATCAGCGCCGCCGAGGGCATTGTGGTGACGGGAGTCAGTCCCCATTCCCCCGCTGCCCTGGCCGGCCTGCAGCCGGGGGATCATGTTGTGGCCGTCAATGGCCAGCCCCTGGGGGAGGGGAATGGGGCCGTGCAAACCATCATCACGACAGTGCAGACCCACCCCGACAAGCCCCTGACCCTCCAGTTGGAGGGTGGCGGTCCCCAGGAGCGTCAGGTGACCCCACAGCTTGATGAGGAGGGGATCAGCCGCATTGGCGCCCAACTTCAGCCCTATGGCATGGGCCAGTATCGGCCCGTGGGTGGGCTGGGGGAATTGCTGGCCACGGCAAGCCAGGGGTTCTGGTCCATCACAGCCAACACCCTGGCGGGTTATGGCCAATTGCTGACCCACTTCCAGGCCACGGCCCAGCAATTGGGGGGACCTGTGCGCATTGTGGAGGTGGGGGCCCAGTTGGCTCAGCAAGGCGGGGCCAGCCTGCTGTTGTTCACGGCATTGATTTCCATCAACCTGGCTGTGCTCAATGCCTTGCCCCTGCCCGCATTGGATGGGGGACAGATGGTGCTGCTGCTCTGGGAAGGTCTGCGGGGGCGGCCGTTGCCGGAACGGTGGACCTTGGCGGTGAACCGCCTGGGACTGGCCTTGCTACTGGGACTGGTGGGGGTGTTAATGGTCCGCGACACCGCCCAACTCAATCTCCTCAAATCGTGGTTGATCAGTTGACGCCAAGCAGGGAGTACCCACGCTGGCCACCACCGCGCCAGCGGGCGGCATTGATCCTTCAGCAACTGGGCCAACTCTACCCGGAAGCACGCTGTTCCCTGGATTGGTGCAATCCCTTCCAGTTGCTGGTGGCCACCATCCTCTCGGCCCAATGCACGGATAAGCGGGTGAACCGGGTGACGCCAGCCCTGTTTGACCGGTTTCCTGACGCCGCCAGTTTTGCTGCTGTGGAGCCGGAGCAGGTGGAACCCTATGTGCGCTCCACAGGATTTTATCGCAACAAAGCCCGTCACATTGTGGGCACATCGCGCCTGTTGTTAGAGCGCCACCAGGGCCATGTGCCCAAGTCCATGGAAGCACTCCTGCAGTGCCCCGGTGTGGCCCGCAAAACAGCCAATGTGGTGTTGGCCACAGCCTATGGCCTCAATGTGGGTGTCACGGTGGATACCCATGTGCGCCGTCTTGGCAACCGGCTTGGCCTTGTGGCCACGATGGATCCAGCCTGCATTGAACTGGAGTTGATGGCCTTGCTCCCCCAATCGGACTGGGATCTGTTGTCCATCCGCTTCATTTTCCATGGCCGCGCCGTATGCAAGGCGCGACGACCAAACTGCGGGTGCTGTGCTGTGGCCCACCTTTGCCCGTCCTATGCCCCGGAGCCGATGAGGCCCTGAGCCCCTTAGGGGGCACTCACGAAGACTTGACGGCGGCCAAGGTCATCGTTCGTGCGGCATTGCGGAGCTTGCGCAGCGCGCTCTGGTTGATCTGGAACGCATTTGCAGGGCTGAGGGCCAGACCCTTGGAAATGTCCTGGAATGTGGGTCGCCGGTTCAAGCAGTGGCGTTGCCGCAGCACCTCCCATTCCTGCCTCCCCAGCCGGGCAGTGGTGATGAGGGCGGCCAGGTAGTCGCTCTCCAGCGCCTGCATCAATTTGTCCATGGGCTGGGGGCGCTCGTCAATGAGGTGATCCAAGGGGAAACGGTTCTCCTCACCATCCTCCCCACCATGGATGTGCTGCTCAAGACTCACCATATTGAGCAGTTGGGCGGCCCGGGCCAGTTGGCGGATTTGAGCCTGGGTCTCTTTGCCCACCTCAACCACTTCCGCCACAGTGGGTAACCGTCCCCGCTTGTCGGATAGGCGCTGCACCGTGACCGTCAGACGGGCCAGGCGGTCCGCCACGTGCAACGGCAGACGAATGTTGGAGGCTTTTTGAGTGATGGCCCGTTGTAAAGATTGTTTAATCCACCAGTAGCTATAAGTGCTAAAGCGATAGCCTTTGGAAGGATCAAATTTCTCCACGGCTCTTTGTAAACCAATTGCACCCTCTTGAATAAGATCTTCCAGGGGAAGACCACGGGTCTGGTATTTTTTCGCCAGATGGACGACAAGCCTGAGATTGGCCTGAATCATTTGCTTCCGAGCCTGAAGTCCTGCCCTGCGCAACTTGCTTGGGGCCGAATCCGGGCCACTGGGATGGCTGTGCCACATGTGGACAATCTGGCCCAGACTGGTTTCCTCCTCGGAGGTGAGCAGCCGAAACTGAGAGATTCTCCGAAACATCCATGCTAGGGTGCTTATCTCTGCAGGCATAGGGCTTGGCGATGATCTTGTGACGGGTGAATGGATCCCCCCTCAATTTCCTGCAGTTTAGCGAAATGGCTGAGCAGTCAGGCCAACCATCACAAAATCAAAACTCACATAGCACATGGGCAATCCGCGGTGTGTCATGGATGGGCAGGGGAGGATTCAAGCTGTGGTACCCGCTTGAGCAACCGGTGCGGTGTGGACAATTGTTTGGTCACCGTGCGGGGGTGTCTACAGTGGGACGACCCCCCGCCCCGGGCGGCCCGCCGTAGCTTGCGCATGGCATTTTGCTCGATCTGACGCGCACGCTCACGGCTGAGTCCCAAGCTGCCGGCAATTCCTTGAAAAGGCAGGGGCTCATGGAGACAGTGGCGCTGCCTCACCACCTGCCGCTCCCGGGCACTAAGCTTGGCAGTATCCATCAGCTTTTCTAGCTGCGTCAAAACATCGCCCTGCTCCAAGGCATCCATGGGTTGGGTGCGCTCGTCTTCGATCAGTTCGCCAAGGGAACTGCTGTCATCCTCACTCTTCACCTGGGCATCCAGGCTTGCCCCGCTCAGCAACCGTGCCGTCTGCTCCAACTGGCGAATCTGTGCCTTGGTTCCGTTCATGGCAAGGGCCGCCTCCTCCAGACTGGGAGGCCGGCCCAACTGTTGAGTGAGGCGGTGGGTGCAAGCTGTGAGGCGGGCCAACCGATCCGCCACATGGAACGGTAAGCGAATATTGGACGCCTGCTGGCTCACCGCCCGTTGCAGTGATTGTTTAATCCACCAGTAAGCATATGTACTGAAACGGTATCCGGTGGCGGGATCAAATTTTTCTGCGGCCCGCTGTAGGCCAAAGCTACCCTCCTGAACCAGGTCTTCAAGGGGCAAGCCTCGGGTCCTGTATTTCTTGGCCAAGTGAACCACTAGGCGAAGATTGGCTCGGATCATTTCCCCCCGAGCATGAAGACCGGCCTTCAAAATCCCCGCAGGGGCTTGAGAAGGCCCACCAGGGTAGTCCATCCAAGTGCGCACGGCACGCCCCAGACTCACCTCCTGATCCGGGGCCAACAGCCTGGAACGACCAATCCCATCCAGCATCCAGCCAAAGCAATCTCTCTTCATCATCTTGCCTCCGATCTACAGACCAATTAAACTATCGCAGTAATAAAAAGTGTAGCGTCCAGGAATTCGAGTTGGAAACTTTTCTTCAAGGAAACACGGGACGGAGGGGGTGACCATTGTCCAGTTTTGTGGATGTGCGGCCAAACGGGCACCCCCGGCCTTGCCCCCTTCCCCTGGTGTTGATCCGGGGTGTTGAGCCCAGGGAAAGCCTGGACAATTCCCAAGCGGGTCCACAGAAGTTCCCATTTTTCATCTCTGCGCCCCCAGGGAACCGCTGGAGAACCGTGTGAGCCAGGAGGGTCATCATTGCACCTGCTCCATGTTTCTCCCTAAGGAAAGACCGGACAACTTCAAAGCGCTTTCACAGAAGACTGTCACTCCTCTATCACAGCAAGGCTTTTCAAAAGCCAGGACCGAGCCAGAAAGGGGTTCCCCAGTGTTTCCCTAAAGGAGCGTTTTGAGGGTCAAAACACCTTATGTTGTCGTTGGGATGGCCTCTCTTGGCCTTAGGGTCAGGACCCATAATGTGAGGAATGATCCTCTTACCAGAGAAGGACCTCCAAGAGAGCAGCAGGAGGAGGGATGATGGCCCAGTTGTTGGGGTTCAGCGGAGAGCAGGTTGATCGCATCCGCCCCTTGTTTCCCAAGGAACGGGGTGGGAGCGAGTGGATGACCGCAAGGTGTTGAGCGGCATCATCCCTGTCATTCAGAAGGGGCTGCGCTGGGTGGATGCCCCGCGGCCGATGGTCCCCACAAAACCCTCTACAACCGTTTCCGGGGCTGGTCAGACAAGGGTGCCTTTGATCTGTTTTCTGAGTTGTCAGCATCCGATGGCGTAGAGTGAGAGGTGGTGAGGATTGACATCACCCATCTCAAAGCCCATCCCACAGCATCCAGTCTCAACAAGGGTGTCTGATCCCCGCCTGATTGGTGGCACCAAGGGGGGCATGACCAGCAAGCTTCATGGAGTCTGCCACAGCAAAGGCTGTCCCCGACGGCTACACCTAAGTGAGGAGCAATGCAGTGGCTTCCCTGGCGCCGGTGTGGTGCTGAAGGATTTGCCGCCTGCGACCATGGGGATCTGGGGATCATAGGGACAAAATCCGTAAGATGCTGGCGGAGCAGGGGATCTCGCCCTGCATCCCATCCCGCCGCTGCAAGAAGGTGGTGCATGACAGCAGCAGGAGGATGGGTGATGGCCCAGTTGTTTTGGCTCAGCGAGGAGCAGGTTGATGGCATCCGCCCCTTGTTCCCCAAGGAACGGGGTGGGAAGCGGGTGGATGCCCCTGCTGCCCATGGCCCTCACAAAACCCTCTACAGCCGCTGCCGCCGCCTGCCCATGGCCTTGCCCGGTCAGATGCTCCACGCCGTTGAACTGGGGCTCAACCATCCCCTCACCCAGGAGCGGATTGTCTGCCGGGCGGAACTGCCCCCATGCTTTCAGATCCTGTTGCGGCGCCTAAGGTCTGCTGCCGACTGCTGTCCCTGAGTCGGAACTGGGCCAACGGAGCCGCGCCTCCATGGGATAGTCTTTGGCTTCAAGCTCCACCTGCACAGCAACCATCAGGGACAGATCATGATCCTCACGGTTGGAACCTTCAGGCTGGCCCACCAGTTGCGGAGGGCTGGATCCAGGTCGCGGCTTTTGGCCAAGGGGTGTCGTTCCAGACCACACGAGCACAGCCGAACGCTGCGCTAGCGCCACTTCATTGAGGTAGTCTACAGAAGACAGTTGCTGGTCGGAGTGACGCTATGAGTCTCGCCCTTGCCCAGCCCCAGCTTGAGGCCATTACCGACGCCTGCCGACGCCATCAGGTGGCGCACATGCATGCCTTTGGTTCCGTGGTGCGATCCGACTACCGCCATGGAGAGAGCGACATCGACCTGTTGGTGGAGTTTCAACCTTGTGAACCTGGAACGCTCTACAGGACCTACTTCAGCCTACTGAGCGAACTGCGCAAAAGCCTGTCTGCCCCCGTGGACCTGGTGATGGTGGACGCCGTTCGCAACCCCTATATCAAGGCAACGATCGAGGCCAGCAAGCAGGAAATCTATGCTGCGTGATCCCCGCGCCTACCTCAACGACATCCTCGAAGCTGCCGCAGCCATCACCGCGGCAACCGCAGGACTGGATGAAGATACCTACAGAAGAAGCCGGCTCGTCCGGTCTTCTACAGAGCGGGAATTCATCATTATTGGCGAAGCCCTAAAAGTGGTTGCCCGGCGCAACCCTCGGCTGTTTGCAGCCATCCCGAAAGGGCGCCAGATCATCGATTTTCGTAACTTGCTCACCCATGAGTACCTCAACGTGAGTGATCGCATTGTCTGGGGCGCTATTCAGACAGATCTACCGATCCTCGTTCAGCACTGCACCCAACTGCTGAGCGAACTGAATCAGGAAACCAGTTGATTCCAGTGAGACCATCATCGTCATCAACAAGCCCGCCGGCCTCACGGTCCACCCTGCCCCCGGTCACCGGGACGGCACCCTGGCGAACGGGCTCCTTGCCCACTGTCCTGATTTACCAGGCATCAACGGCAAGATGCGCCCCGGCATTGTCCATCGGCTGGATAAGGACACCAGTGGCTGCATGGTGGTGGCCAAGAGCCAGGCCGCACTCATGAGTTTGCAACAGCAAATCGCCCAGCGCAGTTGCAGCCGCCGCTACCTGGGGCTTGTCCATGGGGTCCTGCCCCAGGAGCAGGGCGCATGGGACGGCCCCATTGGACGTCATCCCGTGGACCGGCGCAGGTATGCCGTTGTGGGGGAGGAGAACGGGCGCCAGGCCCGCACCCATCAGATTCGTGTCCATTGCAGCCACGGGGGGGCATCCCGTTGTGGGGGATCCCCTCTACAGCCGCTGCCGACGCCTTCCCATGGCCTTGCCCGGTCAGATGCTCCATGCCGTTGAACTGGGGTTCAACCACCCCCTCACCCAGGAGCGGATAGCGTATCAATTAGAGCGAAAAAATTTGGCATTGTCCCTTTCTGTATCAAATTTTACTGTAAAGCCACTTGCACCTGCATGAATCTGCGCCAGTCCTTTCCTGGATTCGGCATCATGGCATTTCTCAAGCCGATCTCATCCTCTCCAACCACTTCTGGCCTTC
Organism: Prochlorococcaceae cyanobacterium jk18x1bzbins.87; assembly: GCA_022826535.1. Classification (GTDB taxonomy): domain Bacteria; phylum Cyanobacteriota; class Cyanobacteriia; order PCC-6307; family Cyanobiaceae; genus Synechococcus_B. The sequence continues at coordinate 1,440 of JAJDUS010000122.1, read as the reverse complement.
TGCCAACTTCATTGATCCTGGGCATTCTAAGCGGTTTGTCTCCTGCGCTCCTGCTCGGCCTTGCTGGGGCGGATGCGTATGCGCACCACCATTATCATCGTATCCAGATGCATGTCGGCGTTGATCGCGAGAAGGAAGGCCCCGGGGCCGAAGCCGCAAGGGTGGGACGTCGGTGGCGGGCGGTACCGATTCCCACCGTCCGACCGATCAGCGTCGAGCTCAACAAGGCAACCAGCATCACAACTAGGGTGCCCAGTGGTCTGGGGGGGACAACTACAAGAGTTAGATATGTAGGCTATGATGTTATATACAACCTATGCTTCTCTGGAGCGGCAACGCTTGACCGTAACAACTCCTGGGATCCGGGCGAGGATTACCGGATATTGAGAAACGGCGTTGCCATCACTGGAAGCAACTGCGTAAGCGGACTTATGATCGAGGCAGGAAGCACAACGCCGCCAGCGGCAAGCAAGGTCTCCATCGAGGTGAGGCCGGACGATGCCTTCGAGCCGCACGAGAGGGTGGTCATCACCCCGACCATCACGTCGGGAGAAGGCTATGCATACCCGGGCGCCTACACGATCGTCAACGACGACCTCAGGGTTGTCGAGAACCCGCAGGTGACCATCGACATGACCGGCGACGCGGTGAACGAGGGTCAGGACGCGTATTTCCGGGTGCGGATCGCCAATCTGCCGGGCACCCAGACCCCGCCCCCGGGCCGCGCTCTACGCATCAAGGTCGCGGCCCGGGTGCCCTGGACCAATGAAGTCTGGCACGGCGTGATCACCAGGACCAACATCGGTACTGAATGGTTCAAGGTGCCCACCCAGGGCGTGTCCGGGGACTACCACATGTGCGCCTGGGTGCGTCCCGGCAACGGGTACACCATCGGCGGGACGTCGGGGGACGCGCCGTCGACAACAACGGACAACCGGCCGACGCTCATCGACGACGACGGCGGCCGCGTCCACAACCCGGCCTACGGGACCAGGGTCAACGTCAACGACGGGAAGGCCTCCAGTTGCCCGTCGGGGCACACGGTGCTGGTCCGTGACACGGCGCCGCGGGTGCCCCCAATCGAGCGCTCTCTCCCGTTGGGGTCTCCGCAGGTCAGTTTTGACAGTGGGACCTACAGGGTGACGGAGGGGGGACAGGTGAGCATCACGGTGAGCATCGACGTGGAGCGCGGCACCGCCACCACTGTGCCCATCAACTACACGGACGTCAGCGCCGTCAGCTTCCACTCCAGCTTCGACAGTCAGAGGAGGGTGTCCTATGGCCAGGACTACGAGGTGGGCCCCGCTGAGGTGGTGATCCCGGCCGAGGCCGGCGGCTCCCACACATTCACCGTGCAGACAGTGGACGACAGCACCACGGTGGTGCAAGAGGAGGGGAACGAGACCTTCCGTGTCTCTCTTGGCGAGCTGCCAGCAGGGA
>JAJDUS010000007.1 GCA_022826535.1 Prochlorococcaceae cyanobacterium jk18x1bzbins.87 | reverse complement strand
GGATGGGAGCGTGACCACCCTCCTGCTGGGGGCCGACTGGAGCCGGCAACGTTGGCAGGCTGGCGCTGCCCTCAGCCAGTCCTGGGGCAGTGGCTCCTATGAGAGCGAGGGGAGCGGTGCTGAAGGTGAGATCAGCAGCACTGTGACAGGGCTATTCCCCTATGGCCGCTATGCCCTCACTCCGCGGCTGGGCCTCTGGGCCGTTGCGGGCTATGGCTGGGGCCAGCTCTCCCTCAACCCGGATGGCCCCGGCGATGACGCCACCCCCAGCACCACCATGACCATGGCTGCCCTGGGCATGGATGGATTGCTCTTCGATGGGGGCAATGAAGGCATCACCCTCAGCAGCACCGCCGATGTGCTCACCCTGAAGACCACCTCGGAAGAAGTGGACGGGCTGGAGTCTTCCGAGGGCAGCCTCTCCCGCCTCCGCCTGGGAATTGAAGCCGTCAGACCTTTCCCCCTATCCAATGGCGCCTCTCTCCTCCCCTCCCTGGCGTTGGGCATCCGGCAAGACAGTGGGGATGCAGAATCCGGCTTTGGCGTGGACCTGGGCGCTGGCATCCTCTGGAGTGATCCAGAGTGGGGCATCAGCAGTGCGCTGAGGGGACACACCCTCCTCGCCCATGGGGAAGAAGAGTTCCAGGAACAAGGTCTGGCTTTTTCCTTCTCTTGGGAGCCATCCCCCTCCAATCGCGGTCCCTCCCTCTCCCTGAGCCACGCCATGGGCGCCACCACAGCAGGCGGCATGGGTGCCCTGTTGAACCCCACCACCTTTGAGGGGCTGGATGCTGACCCCAGCAGCGGACAACGGTTTGAAGCGGAGCTGGCCTATGGCTTTCCTGCCTACAGCCACCGCCTCACCCTCACCCTCACCCCAACGGTGGTGTTGGCCCTCTCCCCCACCAGCTAGGAACTACAGCCTTCTCTGGTCCCTGGTGCCCTATGCCGAGCCAGCCCAAGCTGATCTTTGGCAAGTCTCCCTGGCAGGGGAGCGGCAGGAGCACAACACCGCCACTCACCGGTGGACCATTCCCTCAAGCTGCGCTTCTCCATACTCTTCTGAGGGGGAGGAGTCTCAGCACTGTCCCATACCAGTCTGCTGTTGGGGGTCAGCCATTTCCCCCAGGGCGCCAGGAACTGCTGCCATGGGTTTCGACCCGCACCGGGACGCATCAGCATTTCCCCCAGGGCGCCAGGAACTGCTTTCAGCGGCACTATCACGCACAGCCAAACATTGCCCAGGGCCCCTTCTTCAAGGCGCATGATCTGGAACCGGGGGTTCTCTCAGCCCTTGTGGAATGGGGTTACTCAGGTTTAGGAGTGGGCCTCCATAAGGTCATTGCTGCCGCCACTTTTGACCAGGCCATGGGGGACATCCAGGGTAATCACCTCCCCTTGCCGTACAGATTGGGTGCAGCCTGCAACACCCACGATGACGGGGATGCGCAGCCGCTGACCAATGACCGCAGCGTGGCTTTGCAGCCCCCCCAACTCCGTGAGGATGCCCCCGGCACGGCGGATCACATCCATGTAGGCCGCAGAGGTTTGATTCACCACTAACACCTCACCGGGCTCCAGGTGGTGGGCCTCTTGTTGAGAATGGGCCACCCGGGCCCGGGCCGTGACGGACGTGTTGCCCACACCCAACCCTTTCCCCAAAACCGCGGCCACAATCCCCACACGAATCAAGTCAGTGGATCCACTGACTCCCGCCAGGGTGCCTGCGGTCTGCACCACCAGGTCTCCTTCCTGCAGAAGGCCTTGTTCCCGGGCAACCCCCAACGCCAACGTGAAGGTGCGGCTGCCCGAGGATTGGATGTCAACAAGGAGAGGATAAACCCCCCACACCAGTTGCAGTTGCCGCGCCACGCTCACCTGACTGGTGACCGCCAAAATTGGGGTGATCGGGCGGAATTTGCTCACATTCCGGGCTGTGGCTCCACTCTGGGTCAAGGGCACAATGGCGGCGGCCTCAAGCTGACAAGCGATGGTGCTCACAGCCTGGCTGATGCTGTTGGGAATGGTGTGCCGGCAGTTTCCCGTGAAGCGGGGCTGGGGGTAATTCTGCTCAATGCGCCTGGCAATGGTGGCCATGATCTCCACAGCCTCCACCGGGTATTGCCCCACGGCGGTCTCGTTGGAGAGCATGACCGCATCGGTGCCATCCAGAATGGCATTGGCCACATCGCTCACCTCTGCCCGGGTGGGGCGAGGATTGGTGGCCATGCTGTCCAGCATCTGGGTGGCGGTGATGATGGGGATTCCCAGGCCGTTGGCTTTGCGGATCAACTCTTTCTGCAGCAATGGCACATCCTCCGGGGGGATTTCCACCCCCAGATCACCCCGGGCCACCATCACCCCATCGCAGAGGGGCAGGATCTCGTCAATGCGGCTGATGGCCTCAAACTTCTCGATCTTGGCCACCACAGGGGTGCTGTAGCCATGGCCGCGGATCAACTCCCTGACCGTCACCATGTCTTCGGGATTGCGCACAAAGCTCAAAGCAATCCAATCCACCCCCTGCTGCAGAGCAAAACGTAGATCAGTGCGGTCTTTCTCGGTCAGGGCACTGACGGAGAGTTGCACATCCGGGAAGTTGACCCCCTTGTTGTTGGAGAGCATTCCACCCACCACCACCTGGCAGTGGAGGGTTTGCGTCCCAAGGTCCACAGCGGTGACCAGCATTTCCACCTTGCCGTCATCCAGCAGAATGCGGGCTCCCGCCGTCACTTCTTCCGCCAGGGCCCCATAGGTGACCTGAGCAATGGTCTGACGACAGGGTACAGGCCTGGAGGTGAGTTGGAAGCTGTCCCCCTTGGCCACACGAATGGGGCCATCCTGAAAGCGCCCCAGGCGAATTTTGGGACCTTGCAGATCCGCAAGGATGCCGATGTTTTGGCTCATCCGATGGGCCACTTGGCGGATGGTGGCCACCCGTAGGGCATGATCGGGATGACTGCCGTGGGAGAAATTCAGCCGAAACGTGGTGGCTCCAGCCCGGATCAGTTCCTGAATGCTTTGGGCACTGTCCGTTGCCGGGCCAATGGTGGCGACAATTTTTGTGCGCCGATTGACGTACCCCCTGCCCTGCTGGCCATTGAAACGTCCTTGCAGTGCAGTCATCCTGTCCTGATCATTCAAGTGAACCGATGTGCCATCTCCCCTGTGCTCAGCACCAGCGATCCAGCACCCCTTGTCCACAGGGCAGCGGTCCCATGGCGCAGGGCAGGCAGGAGCAAGGGGCTGCTCCAGGGAGAATGGGAGTGAATGCAGGGGCGCAACCGCTGGTGCATGGGTGAAGCAGAGGATGGTGCCGATCCGGACCAGCGTGGCTTCGGGACAGGACCAGGGCCACGTGAACCTAGCATTGTTGCAGCCATCACATTAGGCCCTCCCTGAACAGGTCACTCCATCCGGCGACGACCAGGTCCCGGCGGCTGGATCGCCCCAGGGCCGTATCCAACACCGGAGATTCGGCCAGCAACTTGCCATGATCCCAGTGAAGCTACCCAAGGGTGTACCTTGCATAATTCACGTTTGCCAGCAGCGCACCACCAAGGCTCTTCAACAGGATGGTCACCAGGTTTAAAGTGAGGAATGCCAGAATTGGAGAAAAGTCCAGTCCTGCGAAAGGGGGAATCCAGCCACGGAACAGGTTGAGGTAGGGGTCCGTGATGGAGGCCAACGCGGCCAGCAGGGGATTCTCCCAGGGCAAGCCGGGGAACCAACTCAGCAGAACCCGCACCAGCAGCAGCAGGAAAAAGATATGGAGGGTTTGGAGAATCACCTCAACCAGAAAGCCGGCAACGAACATAATCGATCAGAAGACATGGGAGGCCTCCCGATTCTAGCGACCCAGGTAAAGAACCCATCCGTGACACTGAGCCGAGACCAAGGTGAGGATGCCAGCATCTTGGGCGGAGCAGGCCCCATGATCAAGAGCAGGAAAAAACGTTGAGGGTTCTTTGCGCCAGTTGCATCGGAACCCCGGCAAGCAACATGGTTGATGGGAAGACACAGGACGCTTCCTGAAGCGGATAACCCAGGCAAAGGGCCAGGGGGCGCCATGGCCTGGAAAGATGGGAAGGCATCTTCCCTGTTCATGCTCCGCGCCGGAATCGTTGGTTTACCCAATGTGGGTAAGTCCACCCTGTTCAATGCCCTGGTGCGCCAGATCCAGGCTCAGGCAGCCAATTTCCCCTTCTGCACCATTGAACCCAACGTGGGGGTGGTGGCTGTGCCGGATCCACGGCTGCAACCGCTGGCGGACTTGTCCCGTTCCCAAAGCCTGGTGCCCACACGGCTGGAGATGGTGGATATTGCCGGTCTGGTGGCAGGCGCCAGCCAGGGGGAGGGTTTGGGCAATCAGTTCCTGGCCAATATCCGCCAGGTGGACGCCATTGTTCATGTGGTGCGCTGCTTCCTGGATGATGACGTGGTCCATGTATCCGGCTCCGTGGATCCCTGTCGAGACGTGGAGGTGATCAATCTGGAACTGGCCTTGGCGGATGCCGCCCAGATTGAGAAGCGGCGCCAGCGGCTGCAACGGCAACGCCACACCAGCCCGGAGGCCCAACAGGAAGATGGTGTGCTGGAGCGCCTTGTCCAGGCCCTGGATTCCGCCGTTCCAGCCCGCACGGTCCCCCTCTCCCCAGAGGAAGAGCGCCTGATTCAACCCCTGGGTTTGCTCACCCGTAAGCCCATCATCTATGCCGCCAACGTGGCGGAAAATCACCTGGCTGGCGGCAATACCATGGCGCTGACCATTGCGGAACTGGCCCACAGGGAGGCCGCAGCAACAATCCGTGTCTCCGCCCAGGTGGAGGCGGAGCTGGTGGAGTTGGATGCCGAGGAACGACAGGACTACCTCAACAGCCTGGGGGTTCAGGAGGGGGGCTTGGAAAGCCTGATCCAGGCCACGTATCACCTGTTGGGATTGCGCACGTATTTCACCACGGGTCCCAAGGAGACCCGCGCTTGGACCATCCGTGCCGGCATGAAGGCCCCCCAGGCCGCCGGGGTGATCCACACGGATTTTGAACGGGGCTTTATCCGCGCCCAAACCATTGGCTGGCAACAGCTTCTGGAAGCGGGCTCCATGGCGGAGGCCAGGTCCCGGGGCTGGTTACGCAGTGAAGGCCGCGACTATGTGGTGGCCGAGGGGGACGTGATGGAGTTTCTTTTCAATGCCTGAAGGGATCTTGTAGAGTGGGGTCAGCCAACCACCTGCAGCCATGGGCCAGCGCCCCCAGGGATCCACTGAACAGGCCTCCCAACCCCACAACTTTGATGTGCAGAGCCAGGAGCACCAGCGCATCCGCAATGATCCCGACTACGACGACTGGACCTACGGCACGGAGCCGCTCCCCAAGGAAGGGTGGTCGGTCACGCCTTCAGCGAAACCCTCGGCAGAGGACTGAGGCCTCTATTGAATATCATTACATTTTTTATCAGTTGTACTGCTAAAATTCCACAATAGTGGCATAATCATGCGTGTGATGTTCTTCTAATGAGTTACGATGCTCTCGCCTCTCGCCTCTCGCCTCTCGCTATATGTGCTGGTCTACTCTTGCCCCTAATTAGTCTCTCTGCAAAAGCACAGCCACAGTCTAATTTTTCTAATCAAAGTTTGTCGGAGACTGGAAGCGCCAAGAGTGGATTTTATCTAAGCGGAATGATAAGTCCTCTTGATT
>JAJDUS010000095.1 GCA_022826535.1 Prochlorococcaceae cyanobacterium jk18x1bzbins.87 | reverse complement strand
AATGCGCTTGTTCGTCCTGTCCTCGCCAGCGCGCATTTCTTCCCTCACTTCATCAATGCGCTTGTTCATTCTGTCCTCGCCAGCGCGCATCTCATCTTTCAGCTCGCCTCTGAGACTACGGAAAGCACCGATGAGCAGCCCCATGCCTCCCACAGCGCCAGCCACCAGGGCGCCGGGCTGCAGCCAGTTGGCCAGGATCTCGGGAGGTAGGGAGAACATCCATCAAGAAGCAGGTCTGCACCAGTGTAAGACGTTTGTGGGACCCTGTGCAGACGGGGCCGACAACGGCCTTTTCATGGTGAAGGGTGGTGGCCCTCTGTATCTCTGCTTGCCCCCTCGGCTCCACTGGCCACAGGCTTTGTTCCATCGGGGCCTGGTTCCGCCTCAAGGCTGGGCTGGTGGTGGAAGCCGCAGCGCCTGGATCAGCAGGGCCTTGATCTCACCCATCTCTTGCTTGAACTCTTTCGGCACCTCTGAACAAGACCTCTGGGGGGTAGCAAGATGGAGCGATAAGAGGTAAGATGGAGTCCTGATTGGAGGTTTGCTGGGATGGAGAGCGTGGAGAGGAGCTTTGCGGACCTTGAGTAACCCGAATTCCGGATCAGGTCAGGAGAGGTCAGGGATGATGCCCCGGCCGCCGCTGGCCCCCACACAACCCTCTACAACCGTTGCCGCCGCTGGTGAGACAAGGTTGTGTTTGATCTGATCTTTTCCGAGTTGCCAGCATCCGACTCTGCAGAGCGACCCGATGCCCCAGAGCCAGAGGTGCTGATGGTTGACGCCACTGACATCAAAGCCCATCCCACGGCGTCCAGCCTCAACAAAGGGGGGTCACCCCGCCTGATTGGTTGGACCAAGGGGGGCACGACCAGCAAGCTCCATGGGGTCTGTGACAGCAATAAGGTGGTCCCCTGCGACTCCACCGGAGTGAGGGGCAATGCAGTGACTTCACCAGTGCTGATGGGGTGCGCAAAGACCTGCCGCCTACGGCCACGGTGATGGGGGATCAAGGGTAGGACAGGGACACAATCCGTAAGATGCTGGCCCAGCAGGGCATCACGCCTTGCGTTCCACCCCGTCGCTGCCGCAAGAAACCAGTGCATTACAGCAAGAGGCTGGATCGCAAAGGTCACACAATCGAGACGCTCTTTTCCCGACAGAAGGACGGGCGGTGCCTTCCAACCCGCTACAACCGCTGCGCCCACGTCTTCCGTTCTGCCATCCTCCTGGCCGCCACCGTCCTCATATGAGGAATGATCCTCTCAAACGTGGTGGGAAGCGAGTGGACGACCGCAAGGTGTTGCGCGGCATCATCCCTGTCATGCAGAAGGGGCAGCGCTGGGTGGATGCCCCGGCGGCCGATGGTCCCCACACAACCCTCTATAACCGTTGCCGCCGCTGGTGAGACAAGGGTGTGTTTGAGCTGATCTTTTCTGAGTTGTCAGATCCGATGCCCCGGAGCCACCCGACTCCGCAGAGCCAAAGGTGCTGATGGTTGACGCCACTGACATCAAAGCCCATCCCACGGCATCCAGCTTCAACAAGGGGAGGTACACCCCGCCTGATTGGTTATACCAAGGGGGCATGACCAGCAAGCTCCATGGGTAAGGACTGCCGCCTGCTGCCGCTTGATTGATGAACGCTAACCCTGAGACAGGCCCAGCTCTGGCTCATCGGGATTGCGGAGGTCAACATAGGCATAGGAGAAGGGGGGCGCCCTTCTCTCCAGTTGGGCATAAAGGTGGTCCATGATGGCAAGCTTGCGTGGGAGGTGATCCGGTTGGCCAAGGCGCACTTCCCCTAGAACTTCGGATGTGTGCAACACCCATTGCCCACCTTCCGTGATACGGATGGTGCGCACCGGTGTCTCCAGACGTTCCAGATCCGAGAAGAGTTGAGCCAGGTTTTCCTGCAATCCCGGGGTCCAGAAATCCACCAGCACCAGCACATCATTCTTGACTGTGGGAAAACGATTCAACTGGTGTTGAGGATCAAAGCTGCTCCAATTGAATCGGTGATCCAGCAGTCCACGCTCCACCCGATCTGCCAAGGAACGCCGTGCCCAGGCATGGGCGGCGCTGTTCTCCAGGTTGATCACCAGTTGCGGTGGCGCCAAGGTGCGACGGACCTGCACCTGGAGTGTTGGGGAGACCAAGCGCTGCAAGTCCTGCTGGACGGACGAAGGGTCAATTGCGAGCAAGGGGGCGGGGAGTTGGAGTGCGCTGGCAGCCAGGAACTCCCTATGGTCCTGTGGCGACGCGCCATGGAAAACCACCTGACCCGGTGTTTGAAGCCACCAGCCTTTCTCCAGGAGTACCCAGGTCAGTCCCACCACACCGCCACTGAACACCAGCAGGCGCCACAACTGGATCAGCCACCCCCCCCTCTGCTGGCGCTCCCCTGACTCCTGGGGGAAGGGTGGTTTGCCAGTGGGGGGCCGGGCAACAGAACGGGACCTCACAGTTGACAGCGCACCCGGGACATCAATTCATCCACCCATAGCCGGGCCCGTACGGCGTCACTAAAGGGGATGTCCAGGCTCTGGCCGTCTGCAATCAGTCGCAGACGACAGGGGCCACAGGCCTCATCGGTGAGGGGAACATCGCCCGAGCGATCTGCCATCAATTCGCAGAGTTCCAACTGGTTCACGGCAACATCCCCTGCCAACTCAACACCGTTTGGGCCCACAGGTCCCCAACTGATCTGCCCATCCTGGAGGCGCATGGCCACGGCGGCATCCAGCTTGGCCAATTCAGCCCCCTGGGCCCAACGCCGAAACAACGCCTGGCGCCGCCGCTCCAGCCAGCCAAGGGCAGCCAGGACCGTAAAGGTCACCAGCAGGGGAAGCCAGAGCAGATCTTCTCGCATGACAATTCAGTGGGCTGGGGTGAAGGCTCTCCGCTGATGGCGGGCCTGGGCAAACGCAATCAGGCGATGCACAAGCTCCTCGATAGATACGCCACTGGCCTGCCACAGCAGGGGATACATGCTCTGGCTCGTAAAGCCCGGCATGGTATTGATCTCGTTCACATAGAGCATCTGGCCATGCTCCTGATAGAAGAAATCCACACGGCTGAGGCCATAGGCCCCCACTGCCTGGGTGGCCTGTACCGCCAGCCGTTGTACCTGGTCATGGATGGCCTGGGGCACGGAAGCGGGGATCACCAAGGAGCTATGGCCTGGAGAGTACTTGGCGGTGTAGTCATACCACTCGGTGTCGTAAAGAATTTCCCCAACAACAGAGGCATCCAGGGTGCCCCATCCCAGCACAGCACATTCCAGCTCCCGTGCTGTGATGGCTGTTTCAATGATCAGGCGATCATCCAGTTGGGCTGCGGCCCGGAGTCCCGCCAGGAGTCCCCCGCGATCCCCGGCCTTGCTGATTCCCAGCGAGGATCCCAGATTGGCCGGCTTGACGAAGCAGGGATAGCCCAGACGTTGCTCCACATGGTTGACCAGCTTATCGGGGTGCATCAACCCGTTGGCAGCGGCACAGACATGCCTCACCTGGGGCAGGCCAACTGTGGCAAAAGCTGCCTTCATGGCTTGTTTGTCCATGCCCACGGCTGCCCCCAGCACCCCCGTTCCCACAAAGGGCTGATCCAGCAATGTGAAGAGCCCCTGAATCGTGCCGTCTTCTCCATTGGGTCCATGGAGCACGGGAAACCACACATCCACCTGGTGGGTTGTGGTGGGCACCTTGGGCAGATGGTCATCGGGTTCTGCCGGGATCGTGCCGGAGAGGGCAGCCGCTGCCCCGTCCCCCACAAGCCATCCACCACCACGGGTGATGTAATGGAGAACCAGCCGGTAGCGCTGACCATTGGCCCCGGTGGAGAGGGCATCGGCAATCGTACGGGCCGAGCGGATGGAGACCGCATGCTCACCGGAGCGGCCCCCAAAGACCAACCCCACCCTGGTGGCCATTGGTTGTGGGGCGGGATTGGGCAAGGGGCAGGGTTGCACTGCCCTGAACCCTATCAGGAAATAGGGTGTCCAGCTCCCTGCGGCTCGGGCAGGGGGCAGCCACTGAGGGAGAAGGGACGCACCGCCCCAACGCGCACGGGAACAAGATCCCCAAGGCCATGGCCGGCGGCCGGCAGAAACACCAACCGGTTACTGCGGGTGCGGCCCATCAACTGTTGAGGATCCTTGGGGTTGCGCCCCTCCACCAACACCTCCACCACCCGCCGGGCATACCGTTGATTGCCATGGCGGGCGCAGCGTTCCGCGCAAGCATTGAGGCGGCGCAGTCGGTCCACCTTCACCGCCTCCGGTATCTGCTCCGGGTGGGTGGCGGCTGGGGTGTTGGGACGGGGTGAGTAGGCGGCGGTATTGAGTTGGTCAAAGCCGATCTCTTCCACCAGGGCCATGGTGTTCCGGAATTGCGCTTCCGTTTCCCCCGGAAAGCCCACAATGGCATCGGCACTGATGGCAGCCTCCGGCATATGCTGGCGAATGGTGCGAATGATGCGGCGGTAGCGACGCACCGTGTAGCCGCGGGCCATATGGCGCAGCACCTGATCGTCTCCACTTTGGAACGGAATATGAAAGTGCTCGCACACCTTGGGAAGCTGGGCACAGGCGGCAATCAACCGCTCGGTGAAGTAGCGGGGATGGCTGGTGGCAAAGCGGATCCGTGCAATGCCTTCCACATCGTGGATGAAGTGTAGCAGGTCCGTGAGGGTGTGGCGCCGCCGACCGGAGGGGGTGACGCCTGGCAAGTCACGGCCATAGGCATCAATGTTCTGGCCCAAAAGGGTGATCTCCCGATACCCTTGCCGGGCCAGGATCTCGATCTCGCTGCGAATGGCCTGCGGTGTGCGGGACTGTTCACGGCCCCGGGTGGCGGGAACCACGCAGTAGGTGCAGCGCTCATTGCAGCCGTAGATCACATTGACCCAGGCTGTGACCGTGCTCTCCCGTCGCGGCCTGGTGAGGTCTTCCAGGATGTGATGCTCCCCGGTGGCCACCACCTGCTGGCCGCTCTCCACCTGCTCCAGTAAGCTGCCCAGACGGTTGGCGTGTTGTGGTCCCATCACCAGATCCAGTTCCGGCACGCGGCGCAGCAGGCTTTCCCCCTCCTGCTGGGCCACGCAACCGGCCACCACCAGGGTAAGATGGGGATTGTGTCGCTTGCGCAGCACCTGACGGCCCAGATAACTGTAGACCTTCTGCTCGGCATTGTCGCGGATGGAGCAGGTGTTGTAGATCACCAGGTCAGCAGCCAACTCGTCATTTTCATGCTGGTAGCCCATGGTCTCCAGGATGCCGGCCATGCGCTCGGAATCCGCCTTGTTCATCTGGCAGCCAAAGGTGGTGATGGCATAGCGGCGCCCCGTGGAGGGAGGATAAGCAGCGGTCGCCAATGGGGGCATCAGAAACTGGGGGTCATGTTTTTCTATTCTTCTGCACGCCACTTCTCCCATGCAAGGTTGCTGCCATCCCTTCCGGATTGAGAGGGTGGTCCCCCTCACCATCAGCCGTGGCCAAACCCACTGCCTGGAGCGGTTGCTGGTGGAAGTCAGCCATGGGGGCATCACCGGACTCGGGGAGACCGGCCCCGTTGACATAGGGCGACACCACTACAGCAGTGGGGCTGTGGCGACAGAGTTGGCCCAGCTTTGGCCCCGGTTGGAGCCCTATGCTCCTGACCAATGGCAACGGTGTGAGCCGCTGTTGGCGCCCCTCTCCCCCCCAGCCCGCTGTGGGGTGGATCTGGCGCTCTGGGACTGGTGGGGCAAAGCCTTGGGACGCCCGCTTTGGCGTCTATGGGGCCTGGATCGGCAGCGCTGTGGGGCCACCAGCGTGACCGTTGGCCTCGGCTCCGTGGAGGCGGTGCGACAACGGCTGCGGCAATGGTTTGAGCAGGTGCATCCCAGCCGCATCAAGCTGAAACTCGGTAGCCCCCAAGGCCTGGACCATGATCGCCAACTGGTGCGGGCCACAGTTCAGGAGCTGGACCGTTGGCCCAGGTCCGTGGATCTGCAAATTGACGCCAACGGGGGGTGGAATCCGGAGCAGGCCATGGTGATGGCCCCATGGCTTCAGGACCAGGGGGCGGTGCTGCTTGAGCAACCTTTGCCTGCGGCCCCCAATGACCATGAGGATTACGCTGCCCTATATCCCCACTGTCCCCTCCCCCTGGTGGTGGATGAAAGCTGCTGGACCCTTCAGGATCTGATCCGCCTTGCGCCCCATGTGGATGGAGTCAACCTGAAGCTTCTCAAGCATGGCGGCCTGAGCCAGACGTTGCCCATGGCCCGGGTGGCCACACAGTTGGGGCTCAAACTGATGCTGGGTTGCTATGCAGATACCAGTCTGCTCAATGGCGCCGCGGCCCAGTTGCTCCCCTTGGTGGAATGGCCTGACCTGGACAGCCACCTTAATCTGCGCCATGACCCCTTTCTGGGTCTGGAGCGCATCCAGGATGTCATCCGGCCCAGCACTGCCCCTGGCCTGGGCATTCAACTTGCCAAACCCTTCCCATGCTGAGTGCCTCCGCCCCCCTGGTTCTTCTCCAGCACGGTGGCCTGCACAGCCTCCTCGGTAAGACCGGCCTTGCCATGCTGCGCTATCGGCGTGGTCCCATTGTGGCTGTCATTGATCCCGACAATGCCGGGGCTGAACTGGTGAAGATCACAGGGATTCCCCGCCCGGTCCCCGTGGTGGCCAACCTGGAGGAGGCGCTGCCCATGGGGCCCACGGTGGCCACCATTGGCCTGGCCCCCTCCGGTGGCCGGATTCCAGCGGTGGTGCGCCGGGATGTGGAAGCTGCCCTCGCCGCGGGGCTGAATCTGGCCAACGGTCTTCACACCCCCATGGCTGATGATCCCCAGTTGCGGGCCCTGCTCCATCCCGACCGTTGGATTTGGGACCTGCGCCGTGAACCCCAAAAGTTGCGGGTTGGCGCGGCCCGGGCCGCCCGCAGCCCTGCCCGACGGGTGCTGTTTGTGGGAACCGATATGGCTGTGGGCAAAATGAGCGCCGCTTTGGAGTTGCACCAGGCCGGTGTCCACCAGGGACTGGCCATGAACTTTGTGGCCACGGGTCAAGCTGGCATCCTGATCAGCGGTGGCGGCATTGCCCTGGATGCGGTGCGGGTGGACTACGCGGCTGGCGCTGTGGAAGCAGCGGTGCTGGAGACCAGCGGTGATGCTGACTGGGTGCTGGTGGAAGGCCAAGGCTCCCTGCTCCACCCCGGTTCCACCGCCACCCTCCCCCTGTTACGGGGCAGTCAGCCCACGGATCTGGTGTTGGTGCATCGGGCGGGACAGCGCCACCTGCTCTCCCTGGCCTCTGATGGTCCATCCATTGCCATTCCCCCACTGCCCCAGGTGGTGAAGCTTTATGAGGCTGTGGCTGCTGTGGCCTGCCCTGCCCTGTCTCCCCCCTGTCGGGTGCGTGCCATTGCCCTGAATACGGGTGGCCTCCAGCCGGGGGAGGCCCGTTCCGCTATCACTGCCGCCCAGGAGGAGGCGGGCCTGTTCTGTGATGATCCTGTGCGCTTTGGCGGAGCAGGACTCCTGGCCCAACTCCAGGAACCTTCCCTCACCAAGGAGCCATTGGCCAGGTTGTAGAGGGCGAGCGAGGGGATTCGAACCCCCGAATGGCGGCGCCACAAGCCGCTGCCTTAACCACTTGGCGACGCCCGCCAACCAAAGTGAGGGAAACTCTAGCAGGTGAATTGCAACGGCCCGGGGTTAGGCCTGCCCCTCGCGTCGGCCTGGTGGCCCGTGGCTCCCCATGGGGCCCCCACCGTGGTGAGGCTGGGTCTGGATGGTTGCCGTGGGGGCTGGGTTCTGGCGTGTCTGGCTGCCCAGCGTCTCACCCTGTCCCTGGTGCCCCATCTGGGTCCACTGGACATGGGTCATCAGGACATGGGCTGTGTTGACATGCCCATTGGTCTCACCAGTCATGGGCAGACCCGCTGTTGTGACCGCCTGGTCCGCCGTCTGCTGGCGCCCGCAAGGCGCAGCAGCAGTGTGTTTTCTCCACCTGGGCGCTGCTGCCTGACCTTGTCGGACCATGACCTGGCAACGGCAGCACAGCGCTCAGGGGGTGGCCCTGGGCTCTCCATCCAAAGTTGGCATCTCCTGGGCCGGATTCAGGAACTGGAGTGCTGGCTTCAGGCACAACCACAGCGACCCCGCCAGTTGCTGGAATGCCATCCGGAGTTGACGTTTTTGCAACTGCAGCAACGGTATCAACCGGGGCAGCCGCCACCCGTCAGCAAACACCGCCCTCCAGGTCAACAGCAGCGGCTCCGATTGCTTCATCAGCATTGGGGTTGGGATCCCACACCATTGCTGGATGAGGCCCTTGTCCGGAGCCGTCGCCATCATCTCCAACCCCATGACCTGGCGGATGCTCTCGCCTGTCTTGCTGTGGCCTTGGACAGGCAACGTCAAACACTGCCCAACCCACCGGGAACGGACACGGCAGGCCTGCCCATGGCCATCACCTGCTTGGGTTCCCACCTCCCGCAGTTAGATTGGCTTGCCTGATGGGTAAGGGGGAATCCGAGGTGGGGGGGGAAGATCAGCCACTGGGCACACCGGCCTTAGGTCCCATTGGGGTGGGCACCTGGTCCTGGGGTAACCGCCTGCTCTGGAATTACCATCCCGAGAGGGATGATCCCCTGCTGCTGGACACCTTCCAGGCCTGCATCAGGGCGGGGCTCACCTTCTTTGACACCGCTGACTCCTATGGCACAGGCAAGCTGCAGGGGCGCAGCGAAATCCTGCTGGGCCAAGGCCTGTCCCACCTTCAGCCAGCGCAGCGCCAACAGGTGACTGTGGCCACCAAGCTGGCTCCCTATCCTTGGCGTCTGGGGCGGCACGGCTTTTGCAAGGCAGCAGCAGCCTCCCGTCAACGGCTGGGACGCCCCATTGACCTGGTGCAGCTTCACTGGAGCACAGCCCGTTATGCGCCATGGCAGGAGAAGCCCTTGTTGCAGGGATTGATGGACCAGGTGCAGCGTGGGGGCGCCACGGCTGTGGGCCTCTCCAATGTGGGTCCTCAGCGGCTGCGCCATACCGTGGCCTGGATGGCAAGCTCCGGCGTGCCGTTGCGCAGTGTGCAGGTGCAGTTCTCCCTGCTGTCCCAACAGCCGCGCCAACCGGCTGGTGTACTGGAGGTTTGCCGGGAGTTGGGCGTCACGGTCATTGCTTACTCCCCCCTGGCCCTGGGCCTGTTAACGGGGCGGTACACCGCCAACCATTGTCCCTCCGGATTCCGGGGCCTGCTGTTTGGCCGTCTTTTGCCACACCTGGAGCCACTGCTTGCATTGATGGGGGAGATGGCAGCGGACCATGGTTCCACACCGGCTGGTGTGGCAGTCAATTGGTGTCGGGCCCATGGGACCATTCCCATCCCTGGTCTACGCCATCCACGCCACGTGAAGGTGGTGGAGCAGGCCCTAGGCTGGATACTGTCTACCGATGAGCGCCGGGCCCTAGACCAGGCCAGCCGAGAACTGGCCATGCTGATGCCTCAAAATCCCTTTCAATCTTCCTGAGGCTTAATCTTGACCAGGATCCCCAAACAGTGGCTCAGCCGCGCCATTCTTGTTGACGTCAGCCTGGCATTGGCGGGCCTTGCCCTGTGCCTCTTTTTGTCCCAACTGCTTTGGCGCCTTGTCAGCGGCTTTGCGGCTCTGGCCTGTTGCCTGGATGCCCTGCTTGCCGCCTACTTGCTCGACCAGCAGGAGGACCTGACTTAGCGCACCAGCTTTCTGACACGACGGATGGGCAAATTGGCCACCAGGGCTGTGGAGCGCTCCTCGGTTTCCAAGCTGAGTTCGCTGCCGGTGTGGTCAAGCTCCAAATACTTGGACACCACTTCCATGATTTCCAAGCGCATCTGGTCCAGCATGGCGGGGCTCAAATCACTGCGATCATGGGCTAGCACCATGCGCAGGCGACTACAAGCGGAGTTTGCGCTGGTCCTCTTGTTGCCGGAGAGACGGTTCAGCAATTCGCTAATGGTCATGGTGGCACCTCAAATGATTTTTGTGGAGAGAAAGTCACCAAGACGGTTCATGAAGCCTTCTGGTTTGGCATTGATATCAGGGATTGGCACCTCCTCCCCTTGGATGCGGCGAGCGATGTTGCCGTAGGCAATACCAGCAGGGGACTTGCTCTTGCCCAGGGCCAGGGGCTCGCCCAAATTCGCGGAAACGATCACCTGCTCATCCTCCTGGACAACCCCCAGGAGGGGGACCGCCAGAATGTCCAGAACATCCTCGATGGAGAGCATGTCAAGCTTTTCCACCATCCTGGGCCGCACACGGTTGACCACCAACTGGATGAGGTCAAAGGTACCTTGAGACGAGAGAAGTCCCGCTACACGGTCTGCATCCCGCACGGATGAGATTTCAGGGTTCACAACAAGGATAGCCTCATTGGCTCCGGCCACGGCATTTTTGAAGCCGTCTTCCACCCCTGCCGGAGCATCAATGAGAATGAAATCAAAACTATCCGCCAGCATGGTCACCAGGTTCCGCATGTGCTCCGGGTTAAACCAGTCGAGCATGCGGGGATTCCCCGCTGGCATGAGCATCAGGTTGGTTTCATGCTTGTGTTTTACCAGTGCTTGCCCCAAACGGCAACTGCCGGAAATAACTTCCTGTGCTGTAAAAACGATGCGGCTTTCCAAGCCAAGAAGCAAGTCCAGATTCCGCAAACCATAGTCCGCATCCACAACACAGGTTTTGTGTCCCAGCTTGGCCAGGGCAATGCCAAGATTGGCTGTGAGCGTCGTTTTACCCACACCCCCCTTCCCTGAGCACAGCACAATGGAGCGGCAATCGTGGGTCTTCAAGGCCTCAATGTGTGCGGTCAAATCAGAAGAGGGCATTTGTGCCATGTGGAAGATCTGGAACGCAAAGCGTTGATGGTTTGAATCTTGCCTTTACTGGGTCACCTGGCAACAGGGGCCTGATGCTTCATTCTAGGCACATGGACGGGCAAAACTGTAGCAGCTTCGATGACAATCTGACCATTGCGCTGCACAGCCTGCTCCGGCTGCCCTGGCGGCCCATGTCCCCCAGGGCCTAGCGCTGTTGCAGAAGCAATGCGCACTTGTTGAGGTTGCAGTTGCAGGGCAGCGATACGGGCCGTCGCATTGCCCCGGCTCCCAGCATGGGCTATGCCCCGCAGCCGCCCCCAAACAATCACATCTCCAGCAGCGTGAATCCGGGCGCCGGGGTTCACGTCCCCCAGAACCACAACGGTGGCGCCATGTTCCAGGCAATCCCCGGAGCGCAAGCAGCCCTCGTAGAGGTAGGCCTTTTCCTCCTGCTCCTGGGGTCGCTGAAGAGACTGCCGCTGGGCCTGAGGCGTTGGCATCCGGGGCTGTGTCATGAACCCCAGGGCTGCACCAGCCACAATTGTGCGCGGCTCAACAGAGTGCAGAGCAACCAGATTCAGGTTGTGCTGCTGCAGGAGCCCTTGGAGTTGTTCCAGATCCACGCAGCTCAGCAGCCAGTCCCCACAATCCAGTTCCAGGAACTCCTGCTGGTCAAGCCTTGGCAAGGCAGGCTCCACAATCCGGAGCAGATCCGGTCCCCTGGAACTGGCGCCTGAAAGCCGCAACTGACACATGGACCCTGAGACCAAGGCTTGCAAAAAGCTGGCACCCATGACATCCCGCTGGCAGTAGCTCTAGACAAACATTAACCAGGGCCTATGGACCGATGGTACTGGGAATGGCATTGCAGAGGTGACGATATGTCATGTCCTGCTTGCCCTCAAACGAGGGGTGAGGTGGCGGTGTTGGGCTCCTGCCGCTCTGCTGCCAGGGAGAGTTGTCAAGGATCAGCGTGGGTTTGTTGGGCATAGGGCGCCAAGGACCAGGGGAGGCTGTAGTTCCTGCTGGTGGGGGAGAGGGCCAACGCCACTGCCGGGGTGAGGGACAGGCGGTCGTTGTAGGCGTGGAGGCCATAGGCCAGTTCTGCCTCAAACTGCTGCCCACTGTTGGGGTTGGGGTGGGATGCATCGCATCCATGCCGGCCGATGGGGGGCGCCCATGGTGTGGTTCAGGGAGAGGGAGGAGGGGCCGCGTTTGGAGGGGGAGGGCTCCCAAGAGAAGCAGAAGGTCAGGCCCTGCTCCTGCAAGTCCTCTTCCCCATGGGTGAGGAGGGTGTGGCCCTTCAGCTCGCCACTGATGCCCTGCTCTGGACTCCTTCAGCAGATGCCGGCCCCCAGCTCCAGGCCAAAGCCGGATTCTGCATCATCATCGTCTTGCTGGGTGCCCAACGCCATGATGGGGAGGCTGGGACAGGGGAAAGGGTCTGACAAGCTTCCAGCCCCAGGCAAAGGCGGGAGAGGTTGCCCTCTGAGGAGTCCAGACCGTCCACCGCTTCCGAGGGAGTCTTCACCGTCAGCAGATGGGCGGTGGTGGTGAGGCTCTGGTGCCGCCACTGCCCCCCCATCCCGGAGCACCCATCCAGCCCGACGGCAGCCATGCCCAGGGTGGTGTTGGGCTTGGCCTCATCCTTCCCATCGGGGTGGAAGGAGAGTTCCCCCATCCATAGCCGGCGATGGCCCAGAGGCCCAGCCGTGGGGTGAGGGCATGGCGGCCATAGGGGAATAGCCCTGTCGCGGTGCTGCTGATCTCCCCATCAGCGCCGTTGTTGTCTCCCTCACAGGAGCCACGGCCCCAGGACTAGATGAGGGCAGCGCCAGAACGCTGTCCAGTCCGGTCTCTGCCCAGCAGGAGGGTGGTCACCTCCCCCATTCAGGGAGAGAGTTTCCTGTTCGCCACTGAAAGGTGAGAAGGCGCCCCAGAAGCCAGGTGCGGCGCTCCTCCCTCTGGCTCTGGCGCCACCCTGAAGGAGGAGCCCTCCACCAACGCTTGGGGGGTGACGGCCTTAAAGCCCATGGCCTTGGTAAGCAACCCTTCCTGTTCCGCCAGCGGGGTAGCGCTGGGGATGGGCTCCCCCGCACGGTGAGCTGCAATCCGGCGGCGTTTGGGGTGCTCCAGCACTCTTCCAGGGCAGTCACCACCTGGTGGGACACCGTGCGGCCAACCCGCAGGTGCCATGACTTCGTCTCTTCGCTGGAGTGGGCAGCCACCACGGTGCGTGTCATGGTGCTGCTCACATTCACATGGCCACCACCAGTGGTGGTATGGGCCAGGGTGATGGCGGCGCTAATCAAATCCCCCTCCTCCGCCACTGTGAGGGTGACAGGCTGCTCAAGATCCCACTTCGTGGGCGTGAAGGTGAGTGTTGCAGGGTGGGCACGGATGGCTGCTCTCCCCTCCATGGTGTTGGCGCCATCCCATGGGCTGGTTCCCGGAGGAGAGAGATTGGGAGCGGGGGCGGCACCCCCTTCACCATTCATGCCGCTGACACGGATGGTCACAGTCACATCACCCGTGGGCCGGGCATCCAGGGCCACCTGGTAGGAGGTGCTGCCTCCTGCGGCCACCTTCAGACGGGGGTGGACAACCTCACCACTTCGTGATCTGTCACCATGACCGATGCCGAAGCGCTGCTCCCGTGGGGCGTGTAGCCATGTCCCCCTTGCACCGTAGCTGTGATACGGCTGTCCTCTTCCTGGGTGGTGCATCTTCGGTGCTGACCGTGAAGCTGGCTGTGCCGCTAGCATCGATGGTGATGGAGCGGGAGCGAATCTGGCCACTGCCGGCAAAGTCGCCGCTGTCGATGATATTCACCCTGACGCTGATGGGCTACCCTGGTGGGGGCGCAGGTGTTGCGGTCACCCTGAAGCTGGCCTCTCCTCCCTCGCGGACAACACCGCCACCGGTGACGCTCACCACCGGCATGGCTGAGATGGGCGGTGGCGGGGTCATGCCGTCATCGTCCACGATGGTGATATTGGTACTGCCCTGGGATCCCACCGTGTAGCCATTGGCGGCAGTCAAGGTGAGCACGATGGTCTCACCGTCATCAGCCATCTGATCCTCCAGGATGGTGATGGGAATGGCTCTCGCCCCACCCGTGATGGATACCGTACCGGGGAGGGGGGTGAAATCCTCGCTGGCAGTGGCTGTGCCGCTCACATGGTAGGAGACCGGGGTGGTCCCAGTGAAAGCGGGGGTGGCCCTGAGGGCCACGTTGACTGTGCCACAGCCTGGGGCCTCACCGCCACTGTAGGCAGCAGCGCTGAACTCCACTGCTGGCAGTGCATGGCCCGGTGCTGCCACCATCCACCACCGTGGCAGTGACACTAGGGATGGAGATCGTGCTGTATTGGGCATCGACGGAGGCGGCCCTGTGGCTGATGGTCATGCTACGGTAACTCCCCTGGTCCACGTTGTCCTCCACGACGGTGATCGTCACCGTTTGCCCTGTACTCCAGTTGGCGGCGGTGAAGGTCAAGGTGGCCGGGCTCACCGTGACAGCTCCCGTGTCGCCAGATTCCACGGCGATGGTCACATCCCCTGTTGGCACGGTATTGAGGGTCACCGTGTAGGTATCGGTGTGGCCCCCTGGCACCTCACTCACTAAGGTGAAGCCGCTGGATTCGGTGATGGTGACGGCCGCCCTGTCGTTATCCGTCACCATGGCGGTCACATTGCGGATGGCGATGCCGTTGTAGTGGCTGTCGCTGGAGGTGGCCCTATGGCTGGTGGTGACGCTGTGGCTGCTCCCCTGGTCCACGTTGCCACGCCGGTAACAGTGACTGTCTGCGCTGTGCTCCAGTTGGATGGGGTGAAGGTGGCAGGGTTTACCGTGACTGTTCCCGCATCACCGGATTCATCGTGTAGCTATCGGTGCGGTCCACACCGGTTGCCTCAGTGACCGAGGTGGAACCATTAGACTCGGTGACGGTCAACCCGGCGCCATCATCATCCACCACCGTGGCGGCCACATTGCGGATGGCGATGGTGTTGTAATGGCTATCGCTGGAGGTGGCCCTATGGCTGACGGTCACACTGCGACTACCCTCGAGTGACTGTCTGCGCCGTGCTCCAGGTGGGGATGGCGAAGGTCAAGGTGCCAAGGCTCACCGTGACGGCTCCCGGATCGCCAGATTCCACGGTGATGGTCACATCCGCTGATGGCAGGGTGTCCAGCGCCACCGTGTCGCTATTGGCGCGGCCCGCTCCTGGCGCCCCACTCACCACGGTGCCACTGGACTCGCTGATAGTGACTGCTGCTGTGTCGTTATCCGCCATCGTGGCGGTCACGTGGCGGATGGCGATAGCATTGTAGTGGCCATCGCTGGAGGTGGCCCTATGGCTGACGGTCACACTGCGATTGCCCTGGTCCACCTTGTCTCCACGCTAGTGACAGTGGCCGTCTGCGCCGTGCTTCAGGTGGGGGTGGCGAAGGTCACGGTGGCAGGGATCACTGTCGCGGCTGTCGGCAGGCCACAGGTGACTTCAATGGTCACATCCCCTGTTGGCCGGGTGGCCAGCACCACCGTGTAGTGATCGATGCGGCCCGCTCCTGCCGCCTCGGTCATGGAGACGCCGCCAGACTCAATTGATGGTGACCCCGGCAGTGTCGTCATTAGTGATGCTCAGGGTGTTGGGGCGTTCCAGCACGTAGCCCGTGCCAGTCCCAAGCGTCAGGACCGCGGTCTCGTTGTTCTCGTTCACCATGTCGTTGACAATGGACACAGGGATGTTCACGCTGCTTGCACCTGAAGACACCTGCACCGTCCTGGAGTTGGGGATGGTGAAATCACTGCCCGCCGTGGCCGTGTCGCCGCTCACTATGTCATTGAGGGTGAGGGGAGTGGTGGGCGTAGGGCTCGGGCTCACCGACACGTTATGGGACCCCACTGTTCGTTCCCGCTGGCACTGGAGGTGGGGAAGGATGCTGCTGCAGTCCCAGGAGCCGCAATCAGGCCCAACGGGTCTGTGTCTGCTCTTGTTTATCTCCCGTTGCCATCGGTGTAGATTATCGTTCCTCTGATATATATGCCCGCAGCCGATGTCGGCAGAATGAAAGTCGAGACGGTCTCCGTGATGGTAATTTCTTGCCAGCTAGGATTATTGAGGTTAGCCGTCGCTAGCCATGAGTAAGTTAGTGTGCCGTCGCCGTCGGAGGTGGTGCGGTCTATCGTCATGTCTTCACCCACACGGGGCACGCCAGTGAATCTGAAGGTGGAGCGGCCACTGTCTTCATAGATCAGAATGTTACAGTCCCCAGGCTACCAACATCGTAGTCGGCACCGTCCGCGATGGTCAGACTGATGGTCTCGCCATTGTCGGGGACCGAATCGTTGATGATCTCAATCAGGAAACTGACAGGTGTGAATCTCTGTGTCCCCGACGGGAGGATGAGTGTCCCGGTCCCGTTACTGTAGTTGGCGCCCGCAATCCTGTAGTCCACTCCCCCGGATAACGTCCCACTAATCGTATAGCCGATGGTCAGGTCTGCCGATAGTGTCTGGATGGCCTCCTGTTATATATTGTACTGCGTCTCTGTATCTTCCGTGATGTCCTGATGGACGGCGCCGCTCCACAACACTCTGGGGACAGCCTGTGCGGAGGCTTCCCCCGCCAGCAGCGGCAGGGCCATCACGGATGCGGCAAAGCTCAGCCAGCCAGCGCACCAGCTCAGACGGGGAAACCAGTAAAGCGGGGAGCCTGCCCCACCGTGGGCTGCACACGTCCATGGCTGGCTACCTACAACATCACCATTCTCCCTTACCGCCTTCATCCAGCCCCCAGCCAATCTTTTTGACATATCTCTAAACAATCTCCACCAGCGCCCTCCCCAGGCCTGAACCGCACAGCCACTGAATCAAAATCCATCAGTATCTAGGGAAACGCTGGAGAACCCCGATTCAAGCCAATAATAAGAAGGAGAAAGCTGAATTATGTAATTGACAGAGCGTTTTCTGGGTCAAAAGGCCTTATTTCGCTTCTCAATGGCCTTCATGGTTCTTAATAACACCGTG
>JAJDUS010000042.1 GCA_022826535.1 Prochlorococcaceae cyanobacterium jk18x1bzbins.87 | reverse complement strand
CAACATGAAGAACGACTTGATACCCATGCTGGACAAAGGGCTGGTGCCCAAACGATTCATGATTGAAACCCTCTTTGACCAGCTTAAGTCCAGCATGGGCCTGGCGCACACCCGACACCGATCCCCCAGCAACCCCCTCCTCCACATTCTCTCATCCCTGGCGGCTTACACCCTGGCACAACCCAAGGGCAACATTGGCACCATCGGCATCCCCAACACCATGCCCAGCATCACAACCTCCTCTTGACCTTATCCAGAATTGAGGTTCAGTAGTCAATGCCTGTGTAAGATTTATTTAATTTCCAAGACGCATAATCCAAGAGGAATCTCCTAAAGCATCTAGGGCGGTTTGGCTTGAATGGGGCAAGGCAGTGGGCAAGTCAGTCTTTGCCGGGATAGTCTCATTTGAGACAGTTTTGAGACATGCTTGTGATGAGGGGTCATTCGCCCCATTTATTTTATCCAATCTTCTCTTCTCTACCATAGGTCACTGGTGTTCTGAAAACCACCCTTTGACATCTGAAACGGCTTCTCCACCATCACTCGGGGGCTTACGCCGGGATCTGTGGACCTATGGCATGGGGAGAAGCGGCGATGGGTGCTTCAACATTCAGACAGGAGGCTTGGCATGGACAGGGTTGGCCCTCTGGAAACCCGTGGCACCCCCCATTACATCAAGGTGAACAACGGGTGTTCACAGGGGCTAACGGGGCCATGGTTGCCCATCGGCGATAAAGCTTCCGGCTTGCTCTTCCACAGGCCAATCGCTGTTGATGCCGCCGATCACCACTTCTTCCACCCGCACCACATCCTGATCCAGGGTGTTCAGGGCATTGATCAGCACATCCAGGGCCATGGCATCGCTGGTGCCCAGGTCCACCCAGATGCGACACCATGCCCCCTGGGTTTCCAGATCACCCATGTTGTGCATCACCGCCACCAGGCTCGCCTCGGCTTGCTCCTGGCTGTAGTGCATCCAACTGATGTCGGCCCCCTCCCCATGGACTTGAAGGTTCTCGCCGTTAAATCCACCCAGCTTGCCCAGGTAATACCAACTGTTGAAGACCTCTGCCAGATAGGGCTTTTCCGCCTCGGTGAGTGGTTCGGCCAGGCGGATCCAGATCCAGCAATTAAAAGGATCAAATTCACGGAAACGCACATCCATGGGGGTGTGGTCAAGGGACTTCATCCTGGGCCATGATGGTTGCCGATTCAGCAGGGCTGTTGGTCACCGTGCTCAGTCTGGAACAGGTGTCTTATCACCCGCCAACCGCTTCCCGTCCCCTGCTGCAGCAGGTGTCCATGGTGGTGAAACCAGGGGAGATGGCCGTGGTGGCGGGCGCCAGCGGCGCAGGGAAGAGCACCTTGCTGGAGCTGGTAGCGGGACTGATCCGCCCCGACCGGGGGCGCATCTGCTGGCAGGGGAAGCCCATGGGCCGACGGCAGCAGCATCGACGTTGTGGCTTGGTGTTTCAATTCCCTGAGCGGCATTTTCTTGGCCTCACCCTGCGCCAGGAGTTGCAACTGGGCCAGCGGCGCCTGACGGAAGAACGCATCAGCACTGTTCTGGCCCAGGTGGGGTTGAACCATGTTTCCCCCCAACAGCCGCCGGAGCGCTTGAGTGGTGGCCAGCAGCGACGGCTGGCCCTGGCGGTGCAGTTGTTGCGTGATCCCCAGGTGCTGCTATTGGATGAACCCACTGCCGGCCTGGACTGGTCGGTGCGGGAAAGTCTGCTGGAGTTGCTGCACCAGCTCCGGACAAAACGGGTGCTGCTGGCGGCCACCCATGAGCCCAAGCTGTTCGCTCCCCTCAAGCCCTGCTGCTGGCGACTCCAGGAGGGGGAGCTGGAGCATTGCCAAGGGGGACCAGCCAGTACCATTAACCCTGTGTGAATCCACTGCTGTCGTGGCCGACCAGATTCTTCGCGCCGTGGCTGCTGATGGAGGCATCCGGATGGTGGCGGTGGAAACCACGATCTCCACCCGCTATGCCTGCCGTCGCCATGGCTTGTCCTACCTCACCACAACATTGCTGGGGCGGGCCATGGCTGGAGGGTTGCTGCTGGCCAGCAGCATGAAAACACCCCGGGGGCGGGTCAGTTTAAGGGTCCAGTGTCAAGGTCCCCTGCGGGGTCTCACCGTGGATGCTGGCCGTAACGGCGGGGTGCGGGGCTATGTGGCGGTGCCAAATCTGGAGTTGGCGTTGGCACCTGGGGGCCAGTTTGATCTGACCCGCGCCGTGGGCCGGGGGCATCTCCAGGTCACCCGGGATGAGGGCCTTGGGGATGCCTTGCAAAGCACGGTGGAATTGGTGAGCGGCGGCATTGGGGACGATCTGGCCGCCTACCTGTTTCATTCGGAGCAGACACCCTCTGCAGTCTTTGTGGGAGAGCGCATCACCCGCAAAGGCATCCGCTGCAGTGGCGGCGTGTTGGTGCAGGTGTTGCCCAAGGCTGCCAATGAGCCTGCTTTGGTGGACCTTCTGGAACGGGAGTGTGGCGCCGTGGAGGGCTTCAGCCAGCAGTTGGAAGCCCACCAGGGCAACATGGCCGCCCTTCTCCAATCCCTCTTTGGCGCCCTGAATCCCCAACCCCTTGCGGCGCCCCAGCCTGTGCGTTTCCACTGCCAATGCACAGCAGCCCGCTGCCGTGCGGCCCTGCAGCTCCTGGGTGTCCAGGAATTGGAGGAGATGATGGCCCAGGATGGCGGGGCGGAGATGACCTGCCACTTCTGTGCAGAGGTCTACCGCTTCTGTGGGGCTGATCTCCAGCAGGTGATCCATGGGCTCACCGCTGGCGCCATCAAGCCACAGTGAGGGCCAACACCAACTGCACCAGCAGGGCCAGGGTGCTGCCCACCTGCGCCTCCTGCAATGGGGAGGTCACCGCCAGCGGCTGAATCAACAGGGCCCCCAGGCCCAACCCCACCGCCAAACCAGCGAACCCCCAAAAGGCCGCCTTGAAAAGGCCGCCATGGCGCCACAGCAGATTGAGGATGGTCATCCCCGTGCCCCCGGCCAAAATCAACGAAAGGGTCTGGGCCGAGGGGCTTAACGCCACAACCCAGGCCAACAGCGCACCATGGCCCAGTAGGGGCAGCCACAGCAACTGCCCCTCCGCCAAGGAAAACCGGGGCATCTCCAGGGACATGGCGGGTCGTGATCGCGGGCTGGCGGCACGACCCATGGGCAATTGGGGGATGGCAGGCAGCTTGAGTTGCTTCAAGGGGGAGGCCGCCTTGGCTTCCTGTTGGGAGGCGGAGACAGCCCCTTGGCTGATCTTCCCCGCCTGACGCTGCTTCAGCCGATCCATGAGGACGGCGTCGTAGTCAGCTTCAATGCGGGCCCTGGCCTGGGGATCATCACCACAGGCCGCCAATCTCTCAGTCTTCGCTGCATGCACGGCATCAAAGCTGGCGTCATCGCTGACACCGAGCCGCACATAGGGTGAGTCTGTCCCGGAGTGGCCTGGTTCCATCAAGCCCAGATGCTGTCCTCTACAACAAAGCCTACCCGCTTCCTGGGGGGATGGGGTGTGGAAGCTGCCGC
The DNA here is from genome assembly GCA_022826535.1 of Prochlorococcaceae cyanobacterium jk18x1bzbins.87. GTDB lineage: Bacteria > Cyanobacteriota > Cyanobacteriia > PCC-6307 > Cyanobiaceae > Synechococcus_B. The sequence goes on along the minus strand of JAJDUS010000042.1, from coordinate 7,814 downwards.
CATTGCCAACCCCAAAGTCCTCAAGCTTCAGAAATAAAACCACACATTGCCCCCATCCAGGAGGCAAGTGGGCCTCTGGATGTGCATAATTAGTAATGAGGTGACTCGGCACTCCTCACACGAGGCACAAGAGGACACAACAAGCTCCCACCGAGTCCCTGGGAGCTTTTTCTAAACCCCTCTTGGCTACGCCTTGGTCAGCTTTCCTTCCCACCGGCCAAAAGCGGCGGCAGCAAAAGGGGAAAAGCAGGATCAGGGGCAAAGCAAGGGCAGCAGGTGGTTGCCAACAGGGGCACCACCAAGCCACGGCTAAAAGCATGACGGGAGGCCTTGGCTTTGCCAGAATCGATGGGATTGTGAAGTTCCCCGTTCCATGCCCCTTGGCTCCCTGGTGCATCAGCTCCAATATGCTGGTCTGACCACTGAATTGGCGCAGCGGACCCATCGGGGGCACCAGCAAGGTCAGCGGCTGTGTCTTTGCGGCGGCGCCCGGCTGGCGCGGGCGCTGGTCACCAGCGCCTTGGCCCGGCAGCAGGGGCGTTCCCTGTTGGTGATCACCCCCACCGTTGAGGAGGCCGGCCGTTGGACAGCACTGCTGGACACCATGGGCTGGCCTACGGTTTTGTTCTATCCCACCAGCGAAGCCACCCCCTATGAGGGACTGGATCCCACCAGCGAGATTACCTACGGCCAACTTCAGGTGCTCGCTGAACTGCTGGGGGGCCAGGAGCCGCTGGTGGTGGTGGCCGGTGAGCGGGCCCTGCAACCCCACCTGCCCCCCAAGGCGGTGCTGCAAGCCAGTTGCCTCACCCTGGAGCGGGGCAACGCCACGGACCTGGGCGCCCTGGCCCAACGCCTGGGTCAACTGGGCTATGAACGGGTCAACACCGTGGAACAGGAGGGCGCCTGGAGTCGACGGGGGGACATTGTGGATGTGTATCCCGTCAGTGCAGAGCTGCCGGTGCGGCTGGAATTCTTTGGCGATGAACTGGACAAGCTGCGGGAGTTTGATCCAGTCAGCCAACGGTCCCTGGACACCATCGAGCACCTCCTGCTCACCCCCAGGGGCCATGACCCCCTCATTGCCCAGACACTACGGCACGCCATCCCTCCGGGATTAGGGGCCCTGTTGGGGGACCAGGGGCTGGCGGCGCTGCGGGAAGGCCAGACCCCCAAGGGGTTACGAAGGCTGTTGGGGTATGCCTTCCCCCAACCCGCCACCCTGTTGGACTACATGCCCAGCCATGGGCTGGTGGTGGTGGACGAACGGCGCAGTTGCCTGGCCCATGGCCAGCAGTGGGTGGACCATGCCGCTAGCCACCTTGAGGAGCTCCACGCCGAGATGGACCCGGCGGCAGCGGCCTTGGTGCGGGGCGTCATGCATCTGCCCATGGCCCCATGCCTGGAGCGGGTGGACCGCTGGGAGGGATTTGATCTGGCGGAACTGGACGCAGCGGACAGTGAGCCCCATCACGTGTCCATCGGAGCCCGGCCAGTGCCCTGCCTCCCCAATCAGTTCGGCAAGCTTGGCAGGCTGGTGCGGGACCAGCAGCGGCAGCGCACCCACCTCTGGCTTCTCTCCGCCCAGCCTTCCCGGGCCGTGGCCCTGCTGGAGGAGCACGACGTCATCACCCGCTTTGTGCCCAATGCCCAGGACCGCCCAGCCATTGCCCAACTCCTGGAACAAGGCACCCCCGTGGCGCTGAAGGCCAAGGGGGTAGCTGAGTTGGAAGGGGTGGCCCTGCCGGCCTGGAAGGTAATGCTGCTCACGGATCGGGAGATGTTCGGGCAGCAGTCCCTGGCCACCAGTGGCTATGTGCGCCGCCGCAAGCGGGCCGCCAGCCGCACCGTGGAACCCCACAAGCTTCAGCCGGGAGACTTTGTGGTGCATCGTCTCCATGGCATTGGCCGCTTCCTGAAGCTGGAAAAACTCAGCCTCAGTGGTGAGCCGCGGGATTACCTGGTGGTGCAGTACACCGATGGCCTGTTGCGGGTGGCGGCGGATCAACTGGGCAGCCTGGGCCGCTACCGGGCCAGCAGTGAGCAGCCCCCCAAGTTGAACCGTATGGGTGGCAGCGCCTGGAACAAAGCCAAGGAACGGGCCCGCAAGGCGGTGGCCAAGGTGGCCATGGATTTGGTGAAGCTCTATGCCGAACGCCACGAGGCCCCTGGTTATGCCTTCGCCACCGATGGACCATGGCAGGCGGACCTGGAGGGGTCCTTCCCCTATGACCCCACCCCGGACCAGCTCAAGGCCATTGCGGAGATGAAGCAGGACATGGAAGCGCCGCGCCCCATGGATCGCCTCGTCTGCGGAGATGTGGGGTTTGGCAAAACCGAGGTGGCGGTGCGGGGCATTTTCAAGTGCGTCACCGATGGGAAGCAATGCGCCCTGCTGGCCCCCACCACGGTGCTGGCCCAGCAACACTGGCGCACCATCCGGGACCGCTTTGCTCCCTACCCCGTCAAGGTGGGGCTATTGAACCGGTTCCGCACGGCCACGGAACGTCGTGAACTGCTCCAGCAGCTGGCTGATGGCTCCCTGGACGTGGTGGTGGGCACCCATCAACTGCTGGGCAAGGGCACGGTGTTCAAGGATCTGGGCCTGGTGGTGGTGGACGAGGAGCAGCGCTTTGGCGTCAAGCAGAAGGAGAAGCTCAAAACCCTGCGCAAGGCTGTGGACGTGCTCACCCTCAGCGCCACCCCCATCCCCCGCACCCTGTACATGAGCCTGTCCTCCATGCGGGAGATGAGCCTCATCACCACCCCGCCCCCCTTGCGTCGCCCCATCAAAACCCACCTGCTGCCCATGGACGACGAAGTGGTGCGCAGCGCCATGCGCCAGGAGCTGGACCGGGGCGGGCAGATCTTCTACGTGGTGCCCCGGGTGGAGGGCATCGGCGACGGGGCGGCAAAGTTGCAGCGCATGGCCCCTGGCCTGCGGCTGCTGGTGGCCCATGGGCAGATGGATGAAGGGCAGTTGGAGGCCACCATGCTGGCGTTTAATGACGGGGAGGCGGACCTGTTGGTCTGCACCACCATTGTGGAGTCCGGTCTGGATATTCCCCGGGTGAACACCATCCTGGTGGAAGACGCCCATCGCTTCGGTCTGGCCCAGCTTTATCAGTTGCGGGGACGGGTGGGGCGCAGTGGCGTGCAGGCCCATGCCTGGCTCTTCTATCCCAATGAGGAGAAGCTCACCCCTGCCGCCCGGTCCCGTCTGCGGGCCATTCAGGAGTTTGTCCAGCTTGGCAGTGGCTACCAGTTGGCCATGCGGGATATGGAAATCCGCGGCGTGGGGAATTTGCTGGGGGTGGAGCAGTCGGGCCAGATGGAAGCCATCGGCTTTGACCTCTATATGGAGATGCTCCAGGAGTGCCTGGCGGAAATCCGCGGGCAGGACATCCCCCAAGTGGAGGACACCCAGGTGGATCTGCGGGTGCCCGCCTTCCTTCCCGGCGTCTGGATTGCCGATGGCAACGAGAAGATGGCCGCCTACCGGGCCGCGGCCAATTGCCAGAGCCCGGAAGCGTTGCTGGCGCTGGCGGCGGCATGGAGTGATCGCTATGGCCCACTGCCCGCTCCGGTGCAGACCCTGCTGCAACTCATGGAACTCAAGATCCTGGCCAAGCGCTGTGGTGTGTCCCGCATCCGCCCGGAGAAGGCCAATATCATTCTGGACACACCCCTGCAGGAACCGGCCTTCCGCCGCCTGCGCAAGGGATTGCCCCAGCATCTGCATGGTCGCCTGATGTACCAGGCCGGGGACGTGACCGCCAGGATCATTGCCCGGGGCCTGGGATCCCTTCCCCCAGCCCAGCAGCTCACCACCATCATGGAATGGTTCCAGGCCATGGCCAGCCAACTGCCGGGGGTGGAGCAGAAGAAGATCCCGGCGGCCTTAGGCCACTGAAGGGCGGGGGCGGGGCAGCCAGCCACTGGCAACCCAGGAGAGCGCCACCAGCAGGGCCGAACCCCACAGGCATGCCACCATGCCCCCGGCGCCCCCACCGGCCAACTGGAACACCAGGCCGGATAGCACGGTGCCCAGGAGGCGGCCCCCGGCGTTGGCCATGTAATAGAACCCCACGTTGAGGCTCACGTCCTCCGCTTCCGTATAGGCCAGCACCATGTAGGAGTGGATGGAGGAATTCATGGCAAACACCAGGCCAAAGACCGCCAGCCCCAGAATCACCGCGGTGCTCCCCTGAACCATGGCCCCTGGCACTGTGCTGCGCCAGAGGGCCACCGCCATCAGGGCGGGAATCGCCATGAGCACGGCCGCCCAGAACCGCACGGCCCGGGGGCCGGGGGCCTGCCGTTGTCCCCAGAGGCGCCGCAGGCTGGGGGCAGTGGCCTGCACCAGGCCGTAGCCCACCACCCAGAGCCCCATAAAACCCCCCACCTGCCAGAAAGTCCAGTCCATGCTCATCTCCAGGAACACCGGCAAGGCCACCACAAACCACACATCCCGGGCGCCAAACAGGAAAAACCGGGCCAACGACAGCACATTGATGCCCCGGGATTTGGAGAACATGGCCGTGAAGGCCGGTTTCTGTTTCATCTTGCCCATGGCCGCCGGCAAGGACAGGGTTAGCAGCCAGGCCACCGCCAGCCCCACCGCCATGACACTCACCGAACCGGCAAATCCCAACCAGAAGAGGGCGGCGCCCCCCAGGAAAAATCCCACCCCCTTGAGGGCGTTCTTGGAGCCCGTCAGGATGGCCACCCAGCGGAAGAGGGTGTGCTCCCCTTGTTGCTCCTGGCCTGCTTCCACGGGCACCACGGTCTTGATGGCGCTTTTGGCGCTCATCTTGCTGAGATCCTTGGCGATGCCACTGAGGGCCTGGGCCACCATCACGTAGACCACCGATAACAACTTGGGCCAGTCCTCCGCCACCGGCACCAGCAGCAGCAGAGCCACCACCTGCAGCAGCAGACCACTCCAGAGAGTGAGCCGCAACCCATAACGGGCCCCGATCCAGCCCCCCGCCAGATTGGTGACCACCCCGAAGAACTCATAGAAAATGAACAGCAGGGCAATGTCCAAGGTGCTGTAGCCCAGCCCATGGAAGTGGAAGATCACCAACATGCGCAGGGCCCCGTCACTGAGGGTGAAGGCCCAATAGGCGGCAGTCACCACCATGTATTGGCGCAGCAGGGTCCCCGGCGCCCGCAAGGATTGAGTCATGGTTGGCTCCTGCTCAGTGTCCCGTCAGGCGACCAACGGCACAGGCCAGATCCGCCATGCGGCACACATAGCCCCATTCATTGTCATACCAGCCATAAACCTTGAGGTGGGTGCCGTCCACCACCAGGGTTGAAGGGCCATCAATGGTGCAGGAGCGGTGGTCATGGCGGTAATCCACGGAAACCAGAGGCCGCTCCTCATAGCCCAGGATGCCCTGCAACGACCCGGCCGCCGCACGCCGGAAGGCCCCATTCACCGCCTCGGCACTGGTGGGGCAAGCCAACTCGAACACCGCATCGGTGAGGGAGGCATTGAGCAATGGAACCCGCACGGCATGGCCATTGAGCTTGCCCTTCAGTTCGGGGAAGATCATGGCGATGGCCTTGGCGGAGCCCGTGGTGGTGGGAATCAGGGATTCCCCAGCGGCGCGGCAGCGGCGCAGATCTCCCCGATACCCATCCACCGGCGTCTGGGTGTTGGTGAGGTTATGGATGGTGGTCATGGAGCCATGGACAATGCCGAAGGTTTCATGGACCACCTTCACCATGGGGGCCAGGCAGTTGGTGGTGCAGGAGGCCGCCGTCAGGAGCCGGTGCCGTTCGGGGTCAATCTGCTGGTGATTCACCCCGTAGACCACGTTGAGCACCCCTTCCCCCTTCACAGGGCAGGCCACAATCACCCGCTCCACCCCACAGCGCTGGACATAGGGGGTCAGGGCGTCCACCGTCCTGAAACGCCCGCTGCACTCCAGCACCATCTCCGCCCCTGCGCCCCGCCAGTCCACTGCGGTGAAGTCCTTGTCATGGGAGCAACTGATCTGCTGTCCGCCAATGTGCAGGGCCTCCCCCTCCACGGCGACGGCTTCCCGCCAGCAGCCGTGGACCGAATCAAATTCCAGCAAATGCCCCATGGCGGCAGCCGGGCCAGCGGGTTCATTGAGGTGAACCACCTGGATGCCAGCCCGTCCCCAGAGGGCACGGAACACCAGCCGCCCCATGCGGCCAAAGCCATTGATGCCAACCTTCACCAGTCCAGACCGGCGGACAGGGTGAACTGTAAGCAGTGAATGTTAGCTAAGGGTTATGGGATGCCCATGGACCACCCCATGGGACTTCCCCAGGATCGCCAGTTTGTGCCATCCTGAACCCGTCCCCCTCCTTCCATTCCTTGAACGGAAGCACTCCGCAAGATCCCCAGCAGGAGGTGTTTGACCCCGGCGATGAGCAGGAGGATTCCGGCCATCCTCAACAACCGCTTCATCCCCTCCCCAAGGGACTGGTGGAGTTCTATGCCTTGCTGGCAGTGGTGTTTGTGCTGGTGCCGGAATGGTTGGCCAACACCGCCCTGGAGAATCTGGACATCACCAAGGGGGAACGCCTGAGGCTCCGTTCCAGAACGTGGCAGTGGGATCCGGAGCTGATGCTGGGGGCCATGACCATGGCGCAACTGCGCCAACTGGCCCGTCAGCAAGGGTTATGGGGCTACAGCAGGGAGCACCGGGATCGTCTGGTGCGCCGCCTCCTGCGCAACTTCCGCAAAAAAAACCGTTCCCGCCCCCGGCTCCAGCAGAATGACCTGGCCCTTGGTCCTGATGTCTGATAGGATGAGTCACTGACGGGGCGTAGCGCAGTTTGGTAGCGCACCACTTTGGGGTAGTGGGGGTCGTGGGTTCAAATCCCGCCGCTCCGATTTCGTCATTACATTCGGTTGCCACTGTGGACCCTCTTCCCAGCGAGTCAGCCCATCAGCACCTTGTCCGGGTTAGGGATTTCCTCAACTGAGGCGTACCGGAAACCTTCCCGGCCCTTCCGGGGCAGACCCGTGAACCCCATGCGGTTCAGCGGGTAACTTCTGCTGTCCGTACAACGACAGCAATCATCCCGCAACAAAAAAGAAAGTCGGTTTGCCCCAGGCAATGGCCATGCCCCCGCATCTGGAGGGCAGCCGTTCACAACCGCAAGAATTCCCCGTCCGCATCACGCCCATGGCGCCGACTCACCGGCCAATCCGATCCGCCCATCCGTGCCCCACTGCTACCGGGTAAGGCCACGGATCGTCGCGTTACACCACAGGACAACCGTCTGTTTCTCGAAGCCGTGTTGGATGCCCATGGCGCAATAGCGGTCATCCCCCCAAGGGGCCAGCCGTAACCACCAGAGGGCCTGCAACAAGGAAGCCTACAAGTGGCAACACCGGATGGAGAATTTCTTTGCCAGGACCAAGGAGTACCGGGACAGGTCCTGGCGAGAGGCAGGGATTTTTCCATGGCGTCTCCTCCTGCAGCGCCACCAACGTGTGGGGCGATGGGCTGTCCGTTGGAGGGACAAGTCCAGGATGCCGGAACCGGCCAACGCCATTGATCTATCGCACGATGCCCCAAAGGTTATGGCAACCTCAATTCTGGATAAGATCAAGAGGAGGTTGTGATGGTGGGCATGGTGTTGTGGATGCCGATGTTGCCAATGTTGACCTTGGGTTGTGACAGGGTGTAAGGGAACCTCTGAACAAGTCCCCTTGAGACCCTGAGAGCTTTTGGGAAGCCCAGCAGAGACAGGGGAAGCAGGAGCCTGATGGCGGACGACTCTGGTTTGTTCAGAGGTTCCTAAGCCGCCAGGGATGAGAG